>JAACCU010000268.1 GCA_009937405.1 Actinomycetota bacterium | reverse complement strand
TGGGTGATGTCGGCGACCACAAACTGGTGCTCTTGGCGAACCTTCGACGACGCCATCATCTCAGCACCAAGCGCTTCATCGGCAGTTTCGTCGCATCCGCGGGCGGTCGTGCCCGCCAGGGCGACAGTCTGGACTTCGGGACCGTCAAGCAGGACAAGCTGCTCGGGGCTGGCACCGAGGAAGGTGCGGTCGCCGACACCGAAGGCGAAGACGGCACAGGTCGGATAGCGGGGAACCAGCCGCTGCAGCGTGATGCCAACATCAATCGGTTCGCGTTCCTGGACCCGGGCACACACGACCTTGCCAAGATCACCGGCACGAATATCGCCGACGGCTGAGGCAACGAGGTCGACATACAGTTGATCGTCAGCGATCGGTTCCCCCTGCAACACGTCGGTGGCCTCGACCGGTGAGGCGGGTGCCGCGGCCAGAGCATCAACGCGAGCTTCCAACGACTCGAGCACGATCCGTTCATCCTCACCGGGGGCCATGCGGGTGGCGGCAATGATCCACGACCCGTCAGCGCGATCAATGAAAGTGATCTCGGGCAGAACCCAACGTGCGTCGGGGAAGCCGGTCCAGTCGGGACCGTGCTCGCTTGACCCAATGGCGAACGAGAATCCACCGAGGAGAACGGGCGCGGGCGCATCGGCGGAGCCGTGGCGGCGAACCCGAGCACCAAGGGCAGCACGAGCCGCTGATGCAGCCGAGAACCGATTCTCTCCATAGGGCTCAATCGTGTCGACTGCGCCGATCCCGACAATGGACTGGCCGAGTTCAGGGCGGATCCAGAGTGCCCGGTGTCCGTCGGTTGCGGTCATGAACACTGAGACGGGGTCGACCCGCTCGGCCAGTCGGCGAGAAAACTCAACCACGCCACCGTCGGCGGCCGGGGTGTCATCCCCCAAGCGGGCGAGGGCCCGAGAGCGCAGCGTGCGTTCGAAGTGCTGACCGACAAGGGACGACGCAACCGGCACAAGGCGATGCATCAGTGCAATGAGTTCGTCGCGGTCGTCACCGTTGCGATCGCTCTGACGCTTGAAGACGCCGATGGCATCGTCGACCACGTCCTCAATATGGGTGGCGTGACGAAGGGCAAGCGCTGTGAGTTCTTCCATTGACACTCCGGCGTTCACCAGGGTCTTGGCGGCGACAAGCATGTCGACGGCGTCGGCCGGGAACCGTTCCTCGCCCGGCTCACCGGACGGAGCGATCAGGCTGGCGCTGACGACGACATCGACGATGAACTCGGGAACCTCAGCCCGGCGAGCAAGCTCGGCCTTGTCGAGTTCGGGGTCAGCGGCGTTCTGTTCTGCGAGGTCGGCAAGGAGGCCGGATGCGTCAGCCGTCGACAGGCTGCGGATTTGGGTGAGGCTGAATCCCTTACTGGCAAGGAGCCGGATCTCGGCCAGCCGGTCAAGGTGCGACGAGTCGTAGATCGCTCGCCGACCCGCCCGTCGCGGTGACGCCAGCAATTGCTGGCGTTGGTAGTAACGCACGGTGTCGACGGCGACGCCGGCTGCTTCAGCTAGTTCTTCAACCCGAAACTCCTGCACCAAGCCATTGTAGGAGCTGTGACTCCACGAGTGACAGCTCCTATCGTGGTGCTCTCCACCACCAACCCCCCGTCCCCTTCTACGATCAGGCCATGCCCCACGATGGGATGCTCTCAGAGCCCCTTGATCTCAACGCCCCCAGCAAAGCGAAACGCGACTATCCCGTCATACCCGTGCGCTCTGGACTGGTTCTTGAGGATCGCGCCAGCGGCGTTGTCGGCGTCGTCATGCAGTTCAACGACCCACGATTGGTGCTACGAGACCGGCATGGACGCGACCACTCCATCCGCTACGAGCCCGGCTCCGTCCGTGCCGACATCGACGGCAAGGGCGTCCCCTGCAAGCTCGTCATCCCTCGCCAGGAAGCCGCCGAGCCAGCAATGACGGCCAGCGGTTCGATCTCGATGGGCAACGTCCCCGCCCGCATGGCGCGGGCGAGCCGCCTGTGGGTCGAAGGCATCCACGACGCGGCACTGATCGAGAGGGTCTGGGGCGACGATCTGCGAGTCGAAGGCGTGGTGGTTGAGCAACTCGACGGCGCCGACGACCTCGCCGACCGCGTGCGCGGGTTTCGGCCCGGCCCCGACCGGCGACTCGGTGTGCTGCTCGACCATTTGGTCGAGGGTTCCAAGGAGTCCCACATCGCCGCTGAGGTCAACGACCTCAACGTGAAGATCTGCGGCCATCCATTCATTGACATCTGGCAGGCCGTGAAGCCGGCCACTGTCGGAATTGAGCGATGGCCCGATGTCCCCCACGGGCGACCATGGAAGGAAGGCGTGATGGAGGCGCTCGGGGCCAGCGGATCGACCGGTGAGTTCTGGCAACAGATCCTCGCCAAGGTCACCTCCTGGGCCGATCTCGAGGTGCCTCTGCTCGGTGCTGTCGAAGAATTGATCGACTTCGTCGCCCCGCCCGAACACTGACCGATGGTCGAGCATGGTGCTACAGAAACGAAAGAACGCGTCATTGCGTTGAATGCTGGCCCATGAACCGTCCAGATTCAGCTGGCCAGGGGATCCGGGTCGCCTGGTCGCATCCGGCCGGTGAACAGCAGAGCGATCCGTTCGCCATCAACAATGGCGTCAGGCTCGCTAGTGCGAAGGGTGATCAATCCACCGAGACCAGCGGCTCCAGTGGGGCAGACCGGAATATCGGTGTGTTGGTGGGCGACGCGATGCGCCTCCTGTAGTGCTTGCTCGGTCGCCACGATCGGGTAACCGCCGGTGCGCAACATCGATTCGATCAGCTGCATCCAGTCGTAGGTGACGTCGTCGAGAATGCCACTGGCATATGAGGTTGGCTCATCGTCCCA
>JAACCU010000267.1 GCA_009937405.1 Actinomycetota bacterium | reverse complement strand
TAACTCGCCGTAGTAGCCCGCCGAAACACACGCAGCGTCCCAGAGCCGACGCGCCTCATCGGGCACCTGAGCAGCGGCATAAAACGAGGTGACATTGGCCGCCGCGGCCGGCAGTCGGTGATGCACATCGAGCATCGGGTCGTAGTACAGCGTGGTCATTGTGGGCGGCTCAGCACCGTCGAGATCGAGATAGTTCGCGCGGGCGTAGTCCCACCAGGGCTTGAACGCCTGCTCGTTGAAGTCAGTGCCATGTCGGTTGTCGTGGAGTCTCAGACCGAGACCTGCGCCAGCCAGTCAAAATGGCCAGACCTTGGTGTTTTCTCAATGACAGCCAATTGGGGCCGCCAACCATTGGCGACTCAATGCTTCGGCGATCTGCGAATGCGTCCAGGTGAAGGTGTTGTCGCCGTCTCGAATCATCTCAAACGGCTGGTTCCACCGATCATCATCACCGGCGATCATCGATCGGATCCCGAGCAACACGAGAAAGAAGCCCTTGTAGAAGAGCATCCCGTCGGCGGCAACAGGGTCCATCTGCACCCCCCACGGCTGGGTGCCATTGGCAGTCCAGCCGGGAACGTCGTAGTCGCCGAAAAGCTCGGGTGGAATAAGTAGCCGATAGACGTCGGGATAGTCGGTTCGATCCGGGTCGTGGCCGAACTGGGTCAACCAATCCGCCGCCGACCACCAGCCGGTGTGGCGCTCGATCAGCTGATCAAGAATGCGAACATAGGGCTCCGTCCATGCCGGAGTGCGATGAGCCATCAAACCCATCGCATACGAGGAGTCCACCAGATCAAACCGGTGCCAGCTCGCCATGGGCGGGTCCGACCGATCATCCCAATGCGGATGCGGCCGACCCTCGCGACTCCAGTCGTCAGGCGTGTGAGCTTTGCGGTCGAGATACCGCAGCCAACCCAGCGATCGATCCGAAAGCGTCATAGCCGTCAGCGAACCCGGGTCGCGCCGACGAGGTCGGGCAATGCGCTCAAGAGGTTGATCGTGTCGGCAGTCAACATGAGGACTCCTTCGCGCCGGTCATGTCGGGTCCATCCCTTGTGTGACTTCGTCGCGCGAAACAGTCTCGCGCCCGAGGTCGATGGGAGCACTGGCTCGGCCATAGGTTCCGACCATCATGCCGAAGATCACGATCCCGCCTCCGACGAAGGTGGCGACAACCGGCTTCTCACTGAACGCGATCCAGGCCCATGCGGTTGCCGCCAACGTCTCGACCGGCACGAAGAGTGCTATCTCGGCCGCCGGAGCAAAGCGCGGAGCGTTGGTGTGCGCGATCCGGCCCATCGGATTGAACACCAAGCCCATGCACGCCACGGAGAAATACGCCCGCTGATCATGTCCAAATGGATTGTCGATGAACCACACCGCGATGACAATGGCGATCATCGCTGCCAGCGCAAGGCCAACAAATCGGCTCATGTCGCTGTATCGACGCCAGACATTCATGTTGATGGCGAAGGCAACGATCGCGACAAGAGCGAGAAAATCACCGACCAAGTTTGGCTCACCCACCGAACCCGATACGACGATCACAACACCGGCGATGGTGATCAGGATCGCCAGCCAAACCTGGCGCGAGGTCCGTTCTCCCAGCATGATCCGGCCCACGATGGCGGCGATCACGGGCGCAGCCGCCACGATCACAACGACGTTGGACACGTTCGTCTTCGTCACCGCAGTGATGAACGAGATCTGGCTGACCGCCGAGAGAGCTCCAACAATCAGAAGCGGGCGGCGATACTGGCGGAACGCCGCCAGGGGTTTGCCGCCATCGACGACGCGTTGGGCCACGAGGTGCACGGGTAATGACAAACAACCGACCAGAAATGCCACATTCCAGCCGTTGAGCTCCGACAACCGGATGAAGTATGAGTCCGTCGACACCAACAGCATGCCGAGGGCTGCAAGTCCCCATCCCTTTCGCCGGTCGATACGCATCTCGGGACGCTAGTCGCTGCGCGGCTCTCGCAATACCGCTGCCAGCGCACGCAACGCTCGGCCTCGATGGCTGATCTCGTGCTTCTCGTCGCCCATCTGCGCAAAGGTGCGACCATCTCGCTCATGCGGGACAAAGACGGAGTCGTAGCCGAACCCTCCATCACCGGTTGGCTCCGCGGCGATTACACCCTCGACCACGCCTTCAACACAGAGTTCCCGACCATCGGGCCATACCACCATCACGGCGGTGCGGAACCGAGCAGTGCGGTGCTCGGGGGCAACGGCGCCAACCCGATGGAGTTCGGCCAACAGCTTGTCGACATTGTCCTGATAGGTCGCATCCTGGCCTGCGTAGCGGGCGGAATAGACCCCGGGAGCACCATCGAGAGCATCGACTTCGAGTCCGGTGTCGTCACTCACCGCGCCAGCACCGGCTGCAGCACAAACCGCCACTGCCTTCAGGCGGGCATTGCCCTCCAAGTCGGGCGCATCTTCGACCACTTCGCCCAGGTCAGCCGGCCGGGGCAAGAGGTCAACGAGCCCGTCGAGTACCAGCGCGATCTCCGCGACCTTGTCCGGATTCGCGCTCGCGCAAACCAACCGGGGCAGATCGCCCATCAGCGACCGGGGGTGCGAGGTGACGGCGGCTCGGCCAACACAGAGCGTTGGGCCGCAGCGATCGTCTCAACTCCGCCGGCGGCGAGATCAAGAAGTGCTCCAAGCTCATCCCGGCTGAACGTCGCGCCCTCGGCGGTGCCCTGCACTTCGATGAGTTGTCCCGTACCGGTCATGACGACGTTGAAGTCGACGTCGGCGGTCGAGTCCTCCGGGTACGGGAGATCGAGCACGGGCTGACCATTGACGATGCCCACAGAGATCGCCACGCACTCCGTTGTCAGCGGGTTCGACTTGATCATGCCGGATTGCACCATCCGGGTGCATGCGTCATGCAGCGCGACGTAGGCCCCACAAATCGAGGCGGTGCGAGTGCCACCGTCGGCCTGCAACACGTCGCAATCGAGGTCGATCGACACCTCGCCGAGCGCTTTCATGTCAGTAACCGCACGCAGCGACCGGCCGATCAGTCGCTGGATCTCCTGGGAACGACCGTTGGGTCCGTTCTTGGGACGGCGAACACGTTCAGGAGAGGAGCCGGGCAGCATCGAGTACTCGGCCGTGACCCATCCCTCGCCTTTGCCCCGCATCCAGCGCGGCACATCCTCGTCAACCGACGCTGTGCACAGAACCCGCGTCTCACCGAAGGTAACAAGTGTGGAACCCATCGACATAGAGGTGAAATCGCGGGTGAACGAGAGAGGGCGCAGTTCATCAGGGCGGCGGCCGTCGTAGCGGGTCGTAGACACGGGGATCTCCAAGATCAAGTTGTGGTCAGGGTTCGTGGCTCAGACCACGAATCGATCGCCGGGACTGGCGATGTCGACTGCGTCACCGTAGGCCGCGGACGCCTCGGCGCGGTGCGCTTCCGGGTCAGATCCGGGCACAAGATGGGTAGCCACCATCCGCCCGACTCCGGCTGACCGGCACCGCTCCCCTGCCTGGCGGGCGCTCGTGTGAGGGATGCCCCTACCTTCGAACGTGCTCAGGTGGCTTGCGTCATACAACACAAGGTCGATGCCAGAGCCGAACGCGTCGACACTCCAGGCCGGGCCGGTGTCAGAAGTAAAGACGAATGACCGGCCGCCACAATCAACCCTGACGGCCAGTGTCTCGACGGGATGATCGGTGCGACTGAACGACCATGCTTGGTCACCAATCGTGATCAGCGACTTCGCGGTGATCACGTTCCACACAAACGGATCAGCGGTGGCACTGCTGGCACGCACGGTCACGGCATCGTCCATCCGACGTGTCTCAGCAGTGCCGTACAGTGGGATGTCGCGGCGCCGATGGAAATATTTGAACACATTGCGGAGCACCGGCAGTTCAAGCCAATGGTCGGGATGGTTGTGGGTCACCACCACCGCGGTCAGATCAGCAAGATCGATGGCCCGCTGCAGGGGACCAAGCGTCCCCGGTCCGCAGTCGAGGAGAACCGAGGCTCCAGGCGTCTGCACGAGGTAACCGGTGCATGGGTTATCAGCACTGGCAAACGAGCCTGACGAGCCGAGGACCACGACCTCCATCGTCATAACTGCTGCTCCCATCGATGTGGGGTGACCACATCAAGTTCGGGGCCGAGGAGTCGGCGACCGAGTTCGGCGAAGACATCGGTGTCGCCACTAGATATCCACTGGGTTACGCCGCCTGCCTCTGCCTCTGGCCGTCTCAGTTCGGCGGCAGAAAGCTGGCGTTGCACGGCAAACGCTGTCTCGTCCGCCGACGACACAAGCACAACATCGCGTCCCATCACATCCGCGATAGTACGCGCCAGGAAAGGGTAGTGAGTGCACCCGAGCAGTAGGGCATCAACCCTCGCCTCGACAACCGGGGCGAGGAGTCGCTCGGCAAGCACGTGTACCTGGTCGCTTCCCGTCTCGCCTCGTTCGACGAATTCGACGAACCCCGGGCAGGCCGCCACGGTGAGATCGATGGCCGGCGCCAAGTCGGTGGCCAGCGTTTGGTACGCGCCACTCGCCACCGTGCCAACGGTGCCGATCACCCCGACGCGACCCGAGACCGAAACACTGAGAAGAGCTCGGAGCCCTGGCTCAAGAACGCCGACCACGGGGACCGAGACAATCTCGCGGAGCCGATCGAGTGCCACCGCAGTGGCCGTGTTGCAGGCCACAACAATCATCTTCGGATCGTGGTGGTCGACGATCCAGCGCGTGATCTGTTCCGCGTAAGCGATAACTTCTGCGTGCGGGCGCGGGCCATACGGATACCGGGCGGAATCACCGAAGTAGACGACGTCTTCCTCGGGCATGAGATCAATGACAGCTCGCGCCACCGTAAGTCCACCAAAACCCGAATCGAACATTGCGATCGGGCGATGCATCAGCGAAGAGCGCTCAGCGCTCCTCTTTGAACATCACGTGCTTGCGCAGGACGGGATCATATTTCTTGATCTCGATGCGTTCACGGGTGTTGACCTTGTTCTTTGTGGTGACATAGGTGTAACCCGTGCCACCGGTTGAACGCAGCTTGATGATGGGGCGCTTGTCGCTCGACATTCTCAGGTCCTCAGATCTTCTGGCCGGCGCGACGCATGTCGGCGACGACGGACTCGATACCACGCTTGTCAATAGTCTTGATGCCCTTGGTACTCACGGTCAACGTGATCCAACGGCGCTCAGACTCAAGGAAATAACGCTTCTTTTGGACGTTGGGATCCCAACGTCGGCTTGAACGGCGGTGTGAATGCGACAGCTGTTTGCCGAAGTGGGGCTTCTTCCCCGTGACCTGGCAGTGTTTCGACATCGGGGAATTCTCCTCAGAGGCCCGCAACGCGGCGGATTATCAGAACGACCAGAAACGGTACCAAGCGGGTTAGGACACTCCACCCACTGGCTAGCCTTCCGGCGTGGCCAATTTTACAAAGTCTACAGACGTCGACCCCATTGGCGTCGATCGAGTGCTTCTCGCCGCACCTCGCGGCTTCTGCGCCGGAGTAGAGATGGCCATCAAAGCACTGGCGTGGATGGTTCGAGCGTTCGAGCCGCCCGTCTACTGCTACCACGAGATCGTTCACAATCAGCTTGTGGTTCAGCGTTTCGAGGACAGCGGCGTGGTTTTCGTCGATGACATCTCAGAGGTCCCCGAGGGTCGTCCCATCATGCTGTCCGCACACGGATCAGCGCCCGAGGTCGTCGCTGCGGCCCGCGACCGCGGTGGATACGTCGTCGACGCTGTCTGCCCCCTCGTCACAAAGGTTCATCATGAGGTGAAGACTCGCGCCGGCAAGGGCTATCAGATCGTCTATGTGGGCCATGAGGGCCACGAGGAGGCCATCGGGACGATGGCGGTGGCTCCACACGCCATTCATCGCGTAGAGACGCCAGAGGAGGTCGCGGCGCTCCCTGAATTCGAGACGCCCGTCGCAGTCCTCGCGCAAACGACCCTGTCACACCGTGAATGGTCGGGGGTTCTCGCCGCCACTCAGGACCGGTTCCCCCAACTGTGGCAGCCCGGGCGATCCGACCTTTGTTTCGCCACGACCAACCGACAGTCCGCGTTGACGGAGATTGCCGCCCGCTGTGATGCCGTAGTCGTAATCGGATCAGCCAACTCGTCCAACACCAACGCGTTGGCCAGCCTGGCCTCGGAAGCCGGGTGTCAACACGTCTACCGCGTCAACGGGGCCGACGAACTACCATCCGACCTTTCAGGAACCGTCGGCGTCACAGCCGGCGCGTCAGCGCCCGAGGACCTCGTACGGGCCGTGATCGAACGTCTGGCTCCAAGCCAAGGCGTCGAAGAGGTTCAAGTCACCCAGGAAGACGAGTACTTTCCGCCGCCACGCGACTTGCGTGAACTTCTAAGTGCCATCGACGTCGCCACGTTGCTCACAATCGGCAGCGACGGAAACGACCGTCCCACACTCGATGATCGCAGCATTGATGCATCCGACGTTCTCGAGTCTCTGGCACCCAACACCGCGGTATGACACCTCGACGCCGTCAAACGCCCCTCGTTGTGGGCTGGCGCGAATGGGTGATGCTCGATGGCCTCGACTGCGATGTCCCCATCAAGGCCAAGGTTGATACGGGGGCATCCACGTCCGCGCTGCATGCGCCCGGCATGAAGCGCTTCGAGCGCGATGGACAAGAATGGGCCAGCTTCTGGCTTCGCCCGCGCCAGCGCACCACGCTTGACTCGCGCCGAATCGAAGTGCCCGTCATTGGCCAGCGCCGCGTGCGTTCCTCCAATGGCAGGAGCGAACTGCGACCTGTAATCAAATCAACGATCACTGTCGGCGACCGCAAGTGGGCCATCGAATTGACCCTCACCCGCCGCGACAAGATGCAATTTCGAATGCTGCTCGGTCGCAAAGCACTACGGGGCCAAACAATCGTCGACGTCTCCTGCTCTCACGCCGCAGGTCTCCCGTACGTCATCGGCCCTGAACCTCCACCCAACGCAGACACTCCGGAGACCTTATGAAGATTCTGATCCTGTCCCGAAACCCTGCGCTCTACTCCACAGCACGCCAGGTCGAAGCCGCTCAGCAGCGCGGCTATGAGGTCGAAGTCATCGACTATCTGCGCTGCCATATGCGCATCACCACCAACACCCCTCAGGTGGTGCTGTTGGGACGAATCCTCGAAGAGTTCGATGCGGTCATCCCTCGCATCGGGGCAACCCAGACGTTCTACGGCACCGCCGTCGTCCGCCAGTTCCAAGAAGCCGGGGTCTACACGCTCAACACATCTGCAGCAATCTCTCGCTCACGAGACAAACTCCGCTCGATGCAGATCCTGGCGGGCGCAGGGATCGACATGCCGGCCACGGGCTTCGGCCACGCCACCCGCGACATCGAAGGCCTGCTCGAGACGGTGGGTGGCGCTCCGCTCGTCGTGAAACTGCTCGAAGGAACCCAAGGCAAAGGCGTCGTACTCGCCGAGACCAAGAAGTCCGCTGAATCGGTGATCGGCGCGTTCCGCCAACTCGACGCCAACTTCATCGTCCAAAAGTTCATCTCCGAGGCGAACGGCAGCGACATCCGTGCCTTCGTCGTCGGCAACCGGGTGGTGGCCGCCATGATGCGCACCGCGCCTCCAGGCGAGTTCCGCTCAAACGTCCACCAGGGCGGCACAGTGCAGAACATCAAGCTCACACCCAAGGAACGCGGCCTCGCAATCAGAGCGGCCAAAGCCATGGGCCTCAACGTCGCCGGTGTTGATCTGATTCGAAGCGACGACGGACCATTGCTGCTGGAGATCAACTCAAGTCCAGGACTTCAAGGCATCGAAGCAGCCTCAGGCATCGACGTCGCTGGAGAGGTCATCGACTTCCTAGCTGAAAACGCCAGGCCCGGCCGCCCCAGCGACTCCGACTAGAGCACATCAAAGGGACAGACCCCAAACGTTGGTTCTCGACCAGGTCATGCTGGGGCCTGTGCCCCGCGCAACTCACTCAGGCGCAGGTTCGTCACCGGCAAGAACTCGAGCCTCGATATAGAGGTCGCTGAGCTCGGCGTAGAGCGTGTCAGTGAGTTCCTTCACCGCTCGGCGAGGCACCCGTCCATTGACCTTCTCAGGCGGCATGATCGGATTCCCGATCACCACAACAACCTTGCGGAGACGAGGAATCTTGGCGCCGACAGGGAGCGCACGGGCGCTGCCACCGATGCCCACCGGCACGATCGGCACACCGGCCCGGGATGCCACAAAGCTCGGGCCATCGAGAACCTGCTCACGGTTGAGACGGTGACCCTCCTGTCGAGTGCCCTCGGGAAACATCACCAGCGGCTCGCCCAGGCGCAAAACATCCTCTGCGGCACGCAACGCGACGCGATCGGCACTCCCCCGCTCCACGGGAAACCCACCCATGAACGTGAGAAACGCTCCCAGAGGCTTGGACCTCCACAGGCTCTCCTTACCCATGAATCGCAACCGCTGCAGACGCATGGTGCCCACAACCGGCGTGTCGATGAATGAACGGTGGACGGCCGAAAGGATGTACGGTCCCTTGGGAATGTTTTCTTTGCCGTGGACCTTGAGCCGAAACAGCAAGCGCACAACAACGGCGAACGGAATCCACATGATGCGATACATGATTCGGCCCCGCAACGTGTGTCCGCTGCGCTCGTCGATATCGCCATCCTGGGTGCCGAACTGCGACTGGCTCATGCCTGACCCTCCGCAGAGACTGCCGCAGCCAGCAAGCCCTCAATCCTGTTGACCACCTCATCGATGCTCATTCCGGTGGTGTCCACAATTACAGCATCGGCGGCCTCGGTCAGCGGATCAGCTTCACGACCCGAGTCAAGGGCATCGCGGTGGGCGATGTCGGCGGCCACAGTCTCATAGTCGAGGTCGCTAACCTCCTTGGCCCGTCGGCGAGCCCGCTCCTCAGGATCAGCAGTCAAGTAAACCTTCAGCTCAGCGTTGGGGAACACCCCGGTCCCGATATCTCGGCCCTCCAACACTCCTCCGCCGTTACGTTCCGCCCATTTCCGTTGCCGAGCTACAAGCTCTCGGCGAACCTCAGCGTTTGCGGCAACCACGCTCACAGCACGAGTGACCTCAGGACTCCGGATCTCGATGGTGGCATCGACGCCATTGACCATGACCTTGTCGAGCCCGACATCGAGCTCGATATCCCGAGCGGTTCTGGCTGCAAACTCATGGTCGGCGGGATCCTCACCATTGCCAAGAACCGCAAACACCACCGCTCGGTACATGGCCCCGGTGTCCAGATAGCGAAGCTCCAGACGTTTCGCGACAGCTCGCGCAACCGTGGACTTCCCTGACCCAGCGGGCCCGTCAATGGCAATCACCCTCATTTCGGCACCATCCTGCTGATCAGCGGAGTTGTTCCAAAGCGGCGAAGAAGCCAGGGAACGTCTTGGCGACACATCCCGGATCAT
Organism: Actinomycetota bacterium; assembly: GCA_009937405.1. GTDB lineage: Bacteria > Actinomycetota > Acidimicrobiia > Acidimicrobiales > Aldehydirespiratoraceae > JAACCU01. The sequence goes on along the minus strand of JAACCU010000267.1, from coordinate 3,145 downwards.
TGATAGCCACGCCGTCAACCATCAGGCCGACAAGGGAAAACGCCATCGCCATCCGATGATCCTCATACGTGTCGAACCTAGCACCGTGCAAACGGCCGCCGGGGCGCACGATGAACCCATCGTCGATCTCCTCCGCGATCACACCGCAACGGTTCAGCTCTGCCACAGGAGCAGCTATGCGATCGCTTTCCTTGCCTCGGATAAACCCGATACCGGTGATGGTTGTGGGCCCCTCGGCAAAGGCAGCCACGACTGCGAGGGTCGGAGCGGTGTCGGAAATGTGTCGGAGATCGACGTCGATCCCTCGCAGGCCGCGTCCCTGGACCTCGATTGTGTCGTCTTCGACGGAGACCTCGGCGCCCATGTCGGCGAGCACATCGGCAAACGCAACGTCGCCTTGGAGCGAGGCCCGGCCGAGTCCCTCAATGCGGACCCGCCCACCACTGATCGCTGCAGCGGCCAAAAAATACGATGCTGCAGACGCGTCCGGTTCAATCCGGTAGATACCGGGGCTGGTGTAGCCGCCGCGTACAGCCCAGACGGTCCCGTCGTCCGCGCTGACAGTGGCCCCAAATGCCTCCATCACGGCCGTGGTCATGTCGAGGTACGGGCGGCTGACCGCTGCCGTCGTGAGGCGAAGGTCGAGGCCCGACACCGCGCCGGCAATGAGCATCCCGGTGATGAACTGACTGGACACGTCACCGGGCAGCGCCACACTACGGCCGGTCGGAGGTCCCGTAATTCTGAGCGGAAGACGGCCCGACTCGCCGAGCTCCTCGACCCTCACACCCATCAGGCGAAGAGCCGTGATCTGGTCGTCCATCGGGCGGGCCCGTAGCTGGGGGTGACCGTCAACGACAACCGGTGCCTCGCTCAGTGCCACGAGCGGTGGAAGGAAGCGACCCGTAGTACCGGACTGGTGAGCATCGAGCGACACCTCCTTGCCGGGCAATTTTCCACCGCACCCCACCACAGTGAGAACGCCGGCAGCCTCATCTTGGACTGAGATCTCGATTCCGAGCGCCGCGAGCGCCGCGAGCATTGCTCGCGTGTCGTCGGCAAACAAAGCGCCCTCGAGTGTCGTGGTACCAGCGGCAAGAGCAGCCATGATCAGCGCACGATTCGTGATGCTCTTTGAACCTGGCACGTTGACCGTGGCACTGGGCGGCGCAGCGAGCGGCACAATCGGGAGCGGGTCACGCATCAATCGAGCGTCCGAACCGACGGGCGATAGCCGAGCGCCATCAGACCGCCCTGGAAACGTTCGGTCATTGCTGTCTCCACGAGCACAACGATGACACCGCGGGGTCCCTCGGCCGAGTGGGCGATCTCGAGGTCATAAATGTTGACATCAAGATCAGCGGCCAGAGTAGCGACCGCCGCAATCTCGCCCTGACGGTCGAGAACCGGAATTCGCATCTCCGTCATTGCTTCAGCCCCTGGCGCTGTCGTCGGAAGATTGCGGCGAGCATGGCGAGCATCCTCAAGATGAGCCAGAAGTTTCGCCTGATCGTCCTCAGCGATCACGTCACGCAAATCAGCCAGATCGCCAACAAGTTGATCGAGTACCTCGACGATGGCCGAGCGGTTCTGCGCACAAATATCAGGCCAGATCGAGGGGTGACCGGCCGCTATCCGGGTCATGTCGCGGAAGCCGCCAGCTGCGAGTCGAAGGAGTGCACGATGTTCTTCGGCCCGACCGCCAGCCAAGCGCATAAGCGTCGCAGCCGTAAGATGCGGAACGTGCGAAACGACCGCCACAAGAGTGTCGTGGCGTTGCGGCGGAATGTTGATTGCATTGGCGCCGAGGCTGGTCACGACCTGACGGACCTCAGCGAACGCAGCATCGTCAGTCTCTGCGGTGGGGCTCAGCACCCATGTGGCGCCAGAAAACATATCGGCCGACGCGCCATCGAGGCCATCCTGCTCGCTCCCGGCCATGGGGTGACCAGGCACAAATCGAGGATCAGCCACCTCAGCCGCGATCGGGCCCTTCCCCGAGCCCACATCGGTCACGACGGCGGCCCCCGCCGCAAGCAAGTCGGTAACGATCGCCGCGGCGGCGTTCACGGGTACCGCCACGATCGCAAGATCACACTCCGCGACAGCTGCCAGTTGATCAGGGGCAACCGCCACATCGACAGCACCAACCGCCAATGCTTGAGCGCGTCGCTCCGCGGACTTCTCGACCCCAATGACAGTCCAACCGGCACGCCTCAGCGCCAAGCCCACCGAGCCGCCGATCAAACCAACACCGACAACAACAGCGGTACGAGAGTCAGTCACGGAGTGAAAGGTTAGCGGTCCCGCTCGAGCGCCCCGCCAGAGTTTCCGCTCCCCACAGCAACCTCGAGCGAACGGACCTCATCACGGTTCAGCACCCGCCACTCCCCCGGCTTGAGACGACGATCCACAATCGGGCCAATTCGGGTGCGAACCAAGCGGATGACGGGGTGGCCAATGGCCTCACACATACGCCGAACCTGGCGATTCCGGCCCTCATGAATCGTGATACGGAGCAGACTCGGGTCTACGGCCGTGACACGAGCCTTCGCCGAAGGCCCATCGTCCAACTCGACGCCCTCGCGGAGTTCCCGCAACGCAGCGCGCGAAGGCTCGCCCTCAACCTGCGTGAGGTACTCCTTCTCAATCCCGAAAGACGGGTGAGTTAAACGATGAGTCAACTCCCCATCGTGCGTGATGATCAGAAGACCTTCGGTATCGGCATCGAGACGACCGACGGGAAACACCCGAGGTTCCTCAGGCATCAACTCCACGACCGTGGGACGGTCGTGGGTGTCCTCCGCCGTACTGATTACGCCCGCCGGCTTGTTGAGCAGGTAATGAACCAGGTCGGGCTTGATCCCCACCACCGCTCCATCGACCTCAACCAAGGTGGTATCGACATCAATCCGCCTTCCGAGGACTGCGACCACACCATCCACGGTGACACGACCATCGGCGATCAAGTCCTCACATACACGCCGGCTCCCAAGGCCAACCCGGGCGAGGACTTTCTGAAGCCGCTCACCCTCGTGCATCATTCTTCTGCATCCTTGTCACTGTCGTCTTCGACTTCAACGTCACTGTCGTCTTCGACTTCAACGTCACTGTCGTCTTCGACTTCAACGTCACTGTCGTCTTC
>JAACCU010000266.1 GCA_009937405.1 Actinomycetota bacterium | reverse complement strand
GCCTTCACGATCATCTCACTCTGGTTGGGTGGGACGATCGCATCCTCGTCGCCCTGAAGCACGATCATCGGCGCAGAAAAACGGTCGACATGGTTGACCGGCGAGCGTTCGTCGTACGTCGCTTTGGCCTCGGGCCAGGGACCGATCAGCGTGTCTAGATAGCGCGACTCGAACTTGTGCGTGTCGGTGGCAAGTGCTTCCAGATCGGCCACCCCATAGCGACTCGCTCCGGCAGCGAACACGTCATAGTTCGCTAGTGCGCTCAGGACAGTGAACCCGCCAGCACTCCCCCCTCGGATCATCAACCGATCACCGTCCACGTCGCCGCGGTGAGCGAGGTAGCGAGCCGCAGCAACACAATCCTCAACATCAGCGATACCCCACTGTGCGTCGAGGGCACGGCGATAGGTGCGGCCGTAACCCGTAGAACCGCGATAGTCGACGTCCACGACCGCGATCCCTCGAGATGTCCAGTAGAGAATGCCGAGTTGGAGTTGACGGCGAGCCTGACTGGTAGGGCCGCCGTGGGCGAGGACCAGCAACGGCGGCCGCTCCCCGTCAGGACCGACATGTTTAGGATTGGTCGGCGGGTAGTAGAGCCCGTGAGCAATTTCGCCGCCGTCGGGACCGGTCGGGTAGCTGATAGCTTCCGGCGCGATAAGGAAGCCCGGCTCGACGGGCAGGTCTCGCCCGGAGCGCAGAACCTCGCGCTCAACGCCGCGGTCGGTGATGTTGAGGCGCACGACTTGACTCTCGTGGCCAAATCCAGAACCGGCATAAACGACGCCACCGGGAGCGGGCTGCATCGACGAGATCAACGTGTCCGTGAGGGCGATAGTGCGACCGTCGAGGATCAGTTCGTCGCCAGTGTCAAGACCGGCAACGGCTGCCATCCCCGCATCGGTCGACGCCCATCGCTGCATCCCGAACACCCATGACGGCGTTGGGATCTCGAACGGGCCAGACACGATCGGGGTCAGCGCTCCGGTCGCCAGGTCGATTTCATAAAGGTTCCACCAGTCGTCACGATCGCTACATGCGAACAGGCGGCCATCGGGGTCCCACCCCGGCTCAACCCATGCCTCGGCACCATTGCCAAGCACCACGACTTCGTCCCCCAACGAGGCACCATCAAGGTGATGGACATGCAGCACCGTGGCATCCCACGGCATGTTCGGATGGTCCCAGGACAACCACGCGATCAACGAACCATTCGGCGAGATACGCGGAGAGGAAACGAAGTCGGCTCCGCCCCACACGACCTCGACACGCTCCGAACCATCGGTGGCGATGGCCACCAACTCATTGACCGGCTCGGCGCCCGTCTCATGACGCTCCTGCACGCAGATGTACCACTTACCGTCAGGGGTGACCCGCCCATCGGCATAGCGAAGACCGCGTTCGATGTCCGATTCAGCGGTCAAAAAGACCGGCTCGAAGCCAGGAATCAGCTTTCGCAACCGCTGGTCGGAGACATCCACGTAAAACAGCACGCCGGCGTGCACCCACCAGGCACCACCCCCGTACTCGTGGACAAGTGTGCGCACATAGGCGTCGGGTGGTGTGATCTCCTCGGTCTCGCCATCGCAGGAACGCATGACGGCGGTCCGCCCGCCCTCATCGGGGCGCGACTCGGCCCACCAAACATCGTCGCCGTCAACACATGTCTCGCTGATTCCGATGGCCCCTGCCACCAGCGTTTCTGCGCTGATCGGCGAGGACCACGCACCGAAGGGCGTGATGTCTGGGTTCGGGTTCATGTTTACGCTTTACTCATTTCAAACGTGCTCGTCACGACAGGAAATCGGCAATGCGAGTGACGCCCTCGCCCAGGTCATCGTCGCCAAGAGCGAATGCCAAACGGGCACCTCCGCCGCTACCGAATGCCTCGCCGGGAACGATGGCACCCTTGGCCTGCTCAAGGAGGACATCGGCGAGATCAAGCGTGGTGTTGACCTCGACGCCACCATAAGTCTTGCCAAGAACACCCGACATGTCTGGGTAGGCATAGAACGCTCCCTGCGGCTCAGGACAATGGACACCCTCGATGCCGCTGAGCATGGTGTGCATCGTCTTGCGCCGTCGATCGAACGCCTCACGCATCTCATACACGGCATCGAGTGGACCGGAAACCGCGGCGAGCGCCGCCATCTGGGCGACATTGGCAACATTGCTGGTCGAGTGAGACTGCAGGTTCTGGGCCGCCTTCACCAGGTCGGCCGGGCCGATCATCCAACCGACACGCCAACCAGTCATGGCATAGGTTTTGGCGACGCCATTCAGGACCACACATTTGTCGGCGATCTCTGGCACCACGACAGGGAGCGAATGAAACTCGTTGGCGCCATAGACAAGATGTTCATAGATCTCATCAGTAATGACCCAGATGTCGTGTTCGACGGCCCAACGGCCAATCGCTTCGATCTCGTCTCGCGGGTAAACGGCACCCGTCGGGTTCGACGGCGACACAAACACCAGAGCCTTCGTGTTGGGCGTGCGGGCTGCCTCGAGTTGCTCGACTGTGACCCGAAAGCCTCCAAGGGCATCGGTGATCAGCGGAACGGTGACACCACCGGCCAGGGCAATCGGCTCGGGATACGTGGTCCAGTACGGGGTCGGCAGCAGGACCTCATCGCCAGGATTAATCATCGCCTCAAAGCAGTTGTACACCGCGTGCTTGCCCCCGTTGGTGACGAGGACCGATGCCGGGTCGACCTTAAGCCCGCTGTCGCGCATGGTCTTCGCGGCGATCGCTTCCTTGAGTTCAGGCAGGCCACCAACTGCTGAGTACTTGTGCATCTTCGGGTCACGACAAGCCGCGACTGCGGCCTCGACGATGTGATCGGGTGTTGCGAAATCGGGCTCGCCGGCACCGAAACCGATCACGTTCTCGCCTGCCGCCTTCAAGGCCTTGGCCTTGTTGGAAACGGCCAGCGTGGCAGATGGGGCAATGGCGCCGACGCGCCGCGAGATTCGCTCGAGAGTCATGGAGCCGATGCTACCGAGCAGGGCCGCCGCCGTCGCCGTCGCCTCAAATCGAGACGATGACGGCATCGGTTAGAACCGGTTCTTATCTTCGACTTTTTGTCGAAATAGTCGCCGCTTTTGGCCAAGTCGATGTCACCATTGCAGCCGTGAACACGCCCGACATCACCATCCCATCCGACCTTCTCCCTGCCGACGGACGTTTCGGCAGCGGACCGACGAAGGTACGCCCCGAGGCACTTGCCGCTCTCGCCGAAATCGGTGCCAACTACATGGGCACATCCCATCGGCAGCTCCCCGTCCAGATGGTGGTGGCCGAGCTTCGCAACGGCCTCGCCGAGTTGCTCCGCGCTCCCGACGGCTACGAGATCATCCTCGGCAATGGCGGCTCCACCGGCTTCTGGGATTGCGCCACATTCGGCCTGATCGACAATCGTTCACATCACCTCAGCTTTGGTGAGTTCGGCAGCAAGTTCGCCAAAGCAGTGAAGGCGGCTCCTCATCTCGCCGATCCATCCGTCGTCGACTCGGAGATGGGCACCCACCCCGAGCTCGCCAGCGTCGAGGGCGTCGATGCCGTCTGTTACACGCACAACGAAACCTCCACCGGCGTCATGCTCGACCCGGCCCGTGTCGGCGATGCCGGCGAGTTGATGATGGTCGACGCCACCTCAGGCGCCGGCGGCCTGCTGTTTGACCCCAGCGCCACCGACGTCTACTACTTCGCACCCCAGAAGGCACTCGCCTCCGACGGCGGCCTCTGGATCGCCATGATGTCACCGGCCGCCATCGAGCGCGTCGAGAAGATCTCGGCAGACGGCCGCTGGATCCCACCATCACTCGACCTCAAGACCGCAGTCGACAACTCACGCAAAGACCAGACCTACAACACGCCTGCATTGTCCACGGTGTTCCTCACCGCTCAGACGGTCAACTGGTTCAACGACAACGGTGGCCTGTCATGGTCAGCTGGCCGAAGCGCCAAGTCCGCCGACATTCTCTACGGCTGGGCCGAAGCTTCCCCCGTGGCTTCGCCGTTCGTTGAGATCGAGTCGCAGCGCAGCAAGGTCGTCGCCACGATCGACTTCGATGAATCGGTCAGCGCCGACACGATCTGCGACGTGCTACGCGCCAACGGCATCGTCGACACAAACGGCTACCGCAAGCTCGGCCGCAACCAGCTCCGCATCGGCATGTTCCCCGCTATCGACCCCGATGACACACTGGCACTCACCCACTGCCTCGATCACGTCGTAGCCGCGCTCGGCTGAGCACCTTCAGCACCGCCAAGGCACACAACAATTGCCAACGCGTCGCTACCGGGCCGCAGCCCCGAACTCTCGGCGGATCAAAGCCCCATCTGCATCGATGGTCGCCGCTGGGCCAGCCATCGACCGGCACCGTGGAGGAGCCACGACGACTCGCTCCTCCGCGAGTTGCGCCGCCCACCCACCAGACGCCAACTCGATCACATCAGCGCGAGCTTCGGGCCCACTCGCCCAGGCAGCGACTCGCGCTAACGGAGTTTCCACGACCGCTGTACGGTCGGCCCCCAGCATCTCTGCGGCGATAGCGGCAGCGACCAGCCCGGTGAGAGGGTCGGCGACCGCGTCAGCGACAAACATCGGCGGCTCGCCAGGAACGACCAGTCCACCCGCGACCGCGGCGTCGTCTCCGAACCCGATCCGGTTCGCGTCGTGACCCTCACGCCCGTGGGCGGTGATCGACAGCCACGAGGTCCCGCCGTTGGCGACATCAATCGGATCGATGTTGAGCCTGTTCATCACCCGGGGCCGCGACCCTTCGATCACCAGATCGGCCTTGACCATCAAGGAAACCAGCAGGTCTCGCCCGTCGACTGAATCAAAATCGATCTCAATCATCTCCTTGCCATGATTGAGCAGATCAAAGAATGGTGCAGGCCCGAACCGGGCACCATCGGGACGGCCCTTGCCCTCGACCTTGATCACTCTCGCTCCGCCGAGGGCCAGCAGCGACCCCGCCAGCGGGCCCGCCCACAGCGAAGTCATGTCGATCACGAGCGGACGACGGCTCACCTTCCACGGAATACCGCCAAACAGCTGACGGGAGGGAGAAACAGGGCGCTCGACGTCTCCTGTGGCACTAGCAGCCAAGCCGAGCAATACCGACCGCTCGACAACTGCAGCGGAGGACAAGACCGCCAAGCGCGCCGCGATGGATGGCCAGTCGTCCGGGTTGACATCAGCTTCGACGAGAGCGGGCAAGCTTGCAACATCATCTGGCCGGGCCAGGTTGAGGGCGACATAACCGTCGTCCGTCTTCACAAACCGACACGCTCCACCCACCGAGGTCGAACCCTGGCGGGTCAAGCCGGCCAACGCTGCCCTCTCCCCCAAAAGGGCAGGTCCGTCCACCACCACTCTCCGCCCCCAGCGCGACGTCATGGCCGCGAGGTCTGATGCGGCTGCCGATGCCGCGGTGGCGATGGCTGCTGGTGCGGCACTCGGTGGTCCGTCGGGCCGACCGGTCAGTGCCATTGCACCACTACCCGCCCACCCGGCGATCGACATTTCATCCGTCGTTATGCCACCAGCCACTGCCATCGAACGTAGCCGCGCCAGGCTCCTAGGGCTGACCGGCTTGGCCAACATCACGGACTGCGGCAGACTGGCGGACACAAGACCGATGTAGGGGACCCCATGGCCGAGTTGAAGCCTGGTGCACGCTTTCAGAGCACCGTATGCACGACCCAAGTGATTGTCGTCAAAGGCGCCGGCGACGTCGCTCTGACCTGTGGAGGCGCAGCGATGGTTGCCGCCGGGACTGGTGAGGTTTCGGGCACCCCCGCCGCTGACTCCGCTGAGGGCACCCTGCTAGGAAAGCGCTACGGCAACGAGGCCGGCACAATCGAACTTCTCGCGACCGAGGCCGGCGCCGGCTCTATGGCCGCTGACGGTAACGCTCTTGCCCTCGCTCAGGCGAAAACTTTGCCTGCCTCTGACTGACTCGGAGTCGCATCTATGAACATCATGATGCTGCTGGAGATGGCCGCCAGCGGCCTCGGCGACCGCGTCGCCATTGGTTCTCTCGCTGATGGCTTGACGTATCAGCAACTGTTCGACCGCTCGGGGGCCGCAGCTGCGATCTTCAAAGACGGCGATGCCGAGCATGTTGTGTTGTGCGACGAATCAAGTGCCGCGGTTCCGATCGCCCTCTTTGGTTCGGCCTGGGCCGGTCTTGCCTACGTGCCTCTCAACTACCGGTTACCTGACCATGACCTTCGCGCCCTCGCTGCACGCACCAACCCGGCGGTAGCGATCGCTGACCACACTGGTGTCGGCCGCCTCGCCCCAACCGCTGGCATCGACACGATTGAACGGCACTCGTTCCTCGACGCGTCCGCCTCTGGCGCCTCGCTCGTTGACCCCTGGTCGATGGATGCTGAAGACATCGCCGTCTTGCTCTTCACCTCGGGCACCACCGGCGCACCAAAGTCCGCCGTCCTGCGACATAAACATCTTGTGTCCTACATCCTCAACTCGGTTGAGTTCATGGGGGCCGGAGAAGACGAGGCCACCATCGTCAGTGTCCCCCCGTACCACATTGCCGCTGTGGCCTCGATGCTGTCGTCGATCTACGCGGGGCGCCGTATCGTCCAGCTTCCGAAGTTTGATCCTCACGTTTGGATCGACACTGTCGAGGCCGAGGGCATCACCCATGCGATGGTGGTGCCCACGATGCTTGCCCGCATCGTGGACGCTCTCGATGAGCGCGGCGGTGAGCCCCTCCTCGGCGTTCGTACCCTTAGCTATGGAGGCGGAAAGATGCCGTTGCCTGTCATCCGGCGCGCCCTGGATCTCTTCCCGATCACCAACTTCGTCAACGCCTACGGGCTCACCGAGACCAGTTCCACCATCGCTCTTCTCGGCCCCGATGATCATCGTGTAGCCCAATACAGCGACAACCCAGCCGAGCAACAGCGCCTCGCCAGTGTCGGCAAGGTTTTGCCCGGCGTCGAAATCTCAATCCGAGATGACGACGGCAACGAACTGGCGACTGGGGAGGTTGGCGAAATCTTCGTCAGTGGCGAGCAGGTCTCCGGCGAATACCTCGAGAAGGGCTCACTCCTCGTCGATGGCTGGTTCCCCACTCGAGACGGCGGTTTCATCGATGCAGACGGCTACGTATTCGTGCAGGGCCGCAACGACGACGTGATCATCCGCGGCGGCGAAAACATGTCGCCCGGCGAGATCGAAGATGTGGTCCTGTCGCTCGACGGTGTACGCGACGTCGCCGCCATCGGCGTGCCCTGTGCCGAATGGGGTGAAAAAGTGGTGCTTGTAGTGGTGGGCGCCGACGGGTCCCCCAGCGAAGCCGAAATTCAAGAGGTCGTGCGTTCAAGGCTTCGCTCGAGTCGAGTGCCAGCTCATGTCGAGTACATCGACGAACTGCCCTACAACGAAACCGGCAAGCTGTTGCGCCGAGTGCTACGCACCGACTTCGCCCATCTTGGCGACGATCCGACCGACTGACATGCGCGCCATACGGTGGACGCTTGATGAATCGGCTGCCGTTGCCGCGTCTCCGGACCTCCACCGCATTCTTGGGACCGCCGTTGGCGTGCCGATACTGGCTGTCGACGTCGGCGAACGCAGCGACAAGAGCGAACAGCTCGGGGCGGTTCTGGCCGGCCTCCCCGTTGTGGCCATGGCTGTAGGCACGGGGGCGCATCCCGCATGGGATCTTGCCGGCCCGTCACCGGACAGCGCAATCGATACCGTCCTCGCCTTCCCCAATGCTTCCGTCATCGCGGCCCAAGTGCTTCGAGGCCACGAGCGACGTTCGGCTGGCGAAGGTCTCCTCGTGGAGTCACTTGCGTACGCCGCACTCCAGGGAGGGCCGGAGTTGGCAACCGGGCTGGCCGGCCGCGGCCACCGTGTGCGCCGAGACCACGCCGAGCCCAGGATCGAGATGCACGATCACGGCGACTCAGTGGAGATCGTCTTGAACCGACCTCGACTGCACAATCTCATGGACGCGTCGATGCGAGATCAGCTGGTCACTGCCCTCGTGGCCGGAGGCGCTGAGCCCGATAGGACAATCCTCATCCGGGCGAACGGGCCTAGCTTTTGTGGCGGCGGTGACCCGGCCGAGTTCGGTACGGTGGCCGACACTGCGACCGCTCACCTGATTCGCAGCTCCGCAAACGTAGCCCCGGCCCTCCTCGCAGTCAGCGAACGGACCACCGTCGAGATCCAAGGACCGGCCGTCGGTGCCGGGATCGAGCTCGCCGCCTTCGCTGATTGTGTACGCGCCACCACTGACGCGACTTTTCGACTCCCGGAGCTCCAGATGGGCCTGATCCCGGGGGCCGGAGGCACAGTGAGCATTCCTGCACGGATCGGCCGCCAACGAACGTTGGAGTGGCTCCTCTCAGGAGCGGAGCTCGATGCCGACACCGCCCTCAGCTGGGGGCTGGTCGACAACCTCAT
>JAACCU010000028.1 GCA_009937405.1 Actinomycetota bacterium | reverse complement strand
GGCCAAGAAACGTGGCCTCTCAGCCAAACATTTGGGTGACCGCCGAGGTGAGTGCGTCAGCTTCCATCGCCGCCTCAGCATCACTTTCGGCCTCGACCATCACCCGGATCAGGGGTTCGGTGCCTGAGGGACGAATCAGGATTCGCCCCCGATCTCCGAGCCGCATCTCGGCCGCAGCCACCACCGCAGCGATGCGAGCATCAACATCGTCGGGTCGAGTCGCCACCCGAACATTGCGTAAAACCTGAGGGAGGCGGGTCATCGCCGCAGCGGCAACTTCTGCCAGCGGCACCTTGGCGCGCTGCACCGCGGCGAGCAGTTGGACGCCGGTCAAGAGACCGTCGCCGGTGGCGGCGAGATCCCTGAAGATCACATGGCCTGACTGTTCGCCGCCGAGGCCAAGGCCTCGAGCATCGAGTGCTTCAAGGACATGCCGGTCGCCAACCTTGGTGACAACCACTTCGATGCCGGCAGCGGCCATCGAGCGAAGAAAGCCGAGATTCGTCATGACCGTGACGACGACAGCATCTCCGGTGAGTTGGCCGCGTCCGTGGGCATCACGGGCACATATCGCGATGATCTCGTCACCATCGACAAGAGCGCCGGTGTGGCTGACGGCGAGAAGACGATCTGCGTCGCCGTCGAAGGCAAGACCCGCGTCAGCGCCCTCGGCGAGCACTCTTGCTTGAAGCGCCTGCGGATGGGTGGAGCCACAGCCGTCGTTGATGTTGCGCCCATCCGGCACTGCCGCGATGACTACCACCTCAGCACCGAGCGAGCGGAGTGCCCCGGGGGCGACGTCGAACGCCGCTCCGTTGGCACAATCGATCACTACTCGCAGACCCGCCAGACAGTCGGGTTCAACACTGGCGACCACTGCGCCAACATGGGCCGCCGCGGCGCGTGCATGATGGTCTTCACCCATAGCCGGGGCAGGGACCGGGCCACCAAGCAGTTCTTCGAAACGGCTCTGAATCTGGTCCTGAACCTCGTCGCTCAGCTTCGAACCACCTGGGGCAAAGAATTTCACGCCGTTGTCCTGCCATGGATTGTGCGAAGCCGACACCATGGCGCCGGCCACACGGCGCTGGGCGCACCAAAGGGCGACGGCTGGGGTCGGTAGCACACCGAGATCCACCGATGCGGCGCCCGAACGTTGGATTCCGCCATGAATGGCCGAAACCAGTTCGGGACCCGACTCTCGGGTATCGGCGCCCACGGCGAAGCCATCGCCACCCAGGACCTCAGCCGCGGCCTGAGCCAACGCAGCTACAGGCGCGTAGGTGAGTTCGGTGCGGGCATCGCCACGCATTCCATCAGTACCGAAACGGAGGGTCACGGCACCATTATCGGCGGAGAGGCGCGCAACAGAAGAACCAACTGCAATTTGTGTTGGCCTCCGAGCACAAACCCGGACGATTCAATCGTGGGCGCAGGACTAGCGCTTGCTGTACTGCGGAGCCTTACGGGCCTTCTTGAGGCCGTACTTCTTGGATTCTTTCTTACGAGGATCACGAGTAAGAAAGCCAGCGCGCTTGAGTGCTTCGCGATTCTCAGGATCGAGAGTCACGAGCGCACGAGCGATGCCGAGACGGAGCGCCCCGGCCTGGCCGGTGATGCCGCCGCCATGAATGGTGGCGTCGATGTCGTAGGCCTCAGCAGTCTCGGTGAGCACCATGGGCTCAACGATGCTCATCTGGTGGGTGAGCGCTGGGAAGTACTCGGCAACACCGCGACCATTGACGGTGACGGTGCCCGAGCCGGGACGGACACGGACCCGAGCGACAGAGCGCTTGCGGCGGCCGGTGGTCTGAAGGAGAGGAGAGGTCATTGCAGGGATCCTGATCAGGAGCGGGCCCGAAAGCGGGCGTGTTCGATTTCGCGGGGCTGAGGGTTCTGAGCCGCATGGGGATGCGTCGGACCGGCGTAGACCTTCAGCTTGGAGATCTGGGCGCGACCGAGGCGAGTCGTGGGGATCATGCCGCGGATGGAATCCATCACGGCCTGTTCCGGCTTACGAGCCATCTTGTGAGCGTACGTCTCGCTCCTGAGGCCACCCGGGTAACCGCTGTGGCGGTGGACGAGCTTCTTGTCGGCCTTGCCCGCAGTCAGCACGATCTTGTCGGCATTGACGATGACGACATGATCACCGGTATCGAGGTTGGGCGTGTAGGTCGCCTTGTGCTTGCCGCGCAGGAGGTTAGCGACCTCGGTGGCGAGGCGACCAAGGACGAGACCTTCGGCGTCGACGACATGCCAGGCTCGAACGATTTCGCCGGCCTTCGGGGTGTAGGTAGTCACGCTTCCTCCGCGGAAGTTGAAGAGAACTGAAACAGTCCGAGCCGAAGAAATGGACCTCAGGACCGAGAGACAAGCCTACGGCGCCAGATAGGCAACAGCAATCGCTGGTAGCGGCTTTGTCTCCGGTTACTTGTTTGGTTGGGCCCGAGCCGCATAGTGCGCTTTGACGAAAACGAGGCCTTGGGGCGGAGCCGGGGACCCCACCACCGCACGATCTTTGAAAGCCAAGGCATCTCCCATATCGACAGCGCGGCGGCTTCCACGGCCGATCTCAACAAACAAACCAACAAGGCTTCGCACCATCTGATGGGTGAACGCGCTGGCGCTGATCTCAAATTGCAGCGTGTCGCCGTGCCTCGACCACTCGGCTCGCTTCACAGTGCGGACGTAGGTTTCGGCAGGCTTTGACTTGTTTCTTTTGCTGAATGACGAAAAGTCGTGCAGGCCGATGATCCGGTCCGCGGCCGTTCGCATCGACGCCAACTCGAGAGGCTCACGAATATGCCAGGTCAGATTGGCCAGCAAGGGGTCAAAGACAGGCGAATTCAGGATCCGGTATCGGTAGCTGCGGCCGATACATGAGAAACGAGCGTCGAATTCGGGCGGTGCCTCAGCAACGTCGTGAACGGCAATAGAGGGGTGCAACATCCGGTTAATGGCCCGAGTGAGGGCGAACGGTTCGAAGTGCCCAGCATCAGCGTCGAAGGAGACGACCTGGCCGTAGGCGTGCACACCTCGATCAGTCCGACCGGCACACGTGATTCGAACCGGGTGACGCAACACTGTGGTGAGCGCACGCTCGAGTTCGTCCTGCACGGTGCGAACGTCGGGATTGGTTGCGAACCCGCTGAACGGCGTGCCGTCATAGGCAACCGTCATCCGGACGCGCACGAACCCCTCGGGGGGAAGATGCGTGGTCCGATCAGGCATACCGAACAGGCTAGGCGGGTGCAGCGGCCGGCTAGTGGCCTAATTCTTCTTCGAGTCGGGTGCGGCCGACGAGGTGGATCATCTCCTCGTGGTATTCGAACCAGACCGTGTGGTAGCTGTCCTTGAGTGGCGAGGCCAGCATCGACACATCTCCCCCCATGAACGCCTCGAGCGCATGTTCGAAGCGATGGACGTATGGGGTGAGCCGCCCGACGAGAGCCACCGACGCATCCACGATCGGTCTGAAGTCCTGATGGAGTTGATGGAGTTCGGTGGTGACCGTTTCGAGATCAGCAGCTGCCTGCTCGCTCAGTTGCCAGCCTGACACCGACTGTTTAAACCCCAGATTCAGCACCAAAAACGGTCCGTAAAGCACGGTGAGTGCGGCCGTGTCGACGAAAATCTGCTCCTCGGCCATCCGGGTGGCCAACCACTCCCGGCCTTGCGGCGTGACCATCACACCTCGCGACGTAATGTTGACCCGATCACCCAGTCGGTCAACAACAGCCTCGACTGCGGCCTCATTGGTATCCAACGCGTGCGCGGTGGCCCCGATTGAACCGAAGCCTTTCAGTTGCAGGGCCCTGATCACGTCAAACTCGTCAACAAGGCGGTGGGTGGCCTCTGCCCCAATGCCTTCGGACAACGGCTCACCGAGTTCGCGACCAAGGTCAACGGCCCACTGACGCAGCAGGCCCAACTCGGGCACATCGTGGTTGTGATCGACAAGCTGGTCGCCCTCAAAGATGCCTCCACCACCACCATCGACCGTGATGATGGTGCCGGAAGCGATGAATCGACCATCGACTCGGATGCCGCTCTCAACGACCTCGATCGCTTTGACCCCCGTGACGGCGGGGATACCCCAACCCCGCGCGACAACGGCGGCGTGACTCACTGCCCCACCAAGCGATGTGACCAAACCTGCCGCTCCGACCATGCCGTGGACATCGGATGGCGATGTCTCCGCTCGCACAAGGACAACATGGGTGCCGCTTTGAGCGAGCGTGGCAGCTTCGTCGGGATCACAACACAACACACCAACGCCGACCCCGGGCGAGGCCGCTATCCCCGATGCGAGTAGCAAAGCATCCGAGCGCACTGCCTGGAGGGCGGTGATCCCATCGAGGGTGCGGTGATCGATGCGCTCGACGGCTTCGCCGCGGCTCAGCGGGAAGCCCGGATCCTCTGCCATCTGGGCTGCGATTCGAACCGTAGCCTCAGGGCTACGGCGGCCGACACGGGTCTGCAAGATGTAGAGGCGGCCAGAGGCGATGGTGAACTCGACATCACACATGTCCCGGTAATGGTGCTCCAACCGGTCACAAACCTCCATCAGTTCTTGGTAAACGGCAGGGAGGCCAGTGTCTAAAGCATCCAGCCCATCCACCTCATGGGTGCCCCCGACAACGTCCTCGCCCTGCGCTTGGGCGAGGTAATCGCCGTAGGGCTCGTTGCGACCATTGGCCGGATTTCGGGTGAAGACCACACCCGTACCAGAGTGCTCGTCGAGGTTGCCAAAGACCATGGCTTGCACCACGACAGCTGTGCCCAGGTCGTCATCGATCTGCTCGGTTTCGCGAAAGAGTCGGGCCCGCGGGGAATTCCAGGACCGAAGAACCGCCTCGACCCCACCCCGGATCTGGGCGTGCGGGTCGTCGGGGATGGCACCGAATGCCTCAGCAGCACGGCGAAGGCGTTCGGCCGCTGCGTTGTACGTGTCGGCATCGACAGGGACACCGACGGCATCGTCGACTTGGATGCGATCCATTTCGAGCACGGTCACCGCATACATGCAACAGAAACGAAGCCAGATCTGGGCGGCGACATCGGGCCGCCCTGTCTCACGGGCAATACCGTCGCGGACCTCAGGATTGATGCCCACGTTGAGGACGGTGTCCATCATGCCAGGCATCGAAACGGGGGCGCTGCTCCGAAGCGCTACGAGCAGCGGTCGAACGGGGTCGCCGAATCGGCGCTCGGTCCGGGATCCCAACTCCTCCATGGCCTCCCGAACCCTGTCGTTGAGACCTACGGGCCATCCAGACTGCACATAGGCACGACAGACGTTGGTGGTGAGCACGAACGCTGGCGGAACGGGCAGTTCCAAAGCCTGAGCCATCTCCGCCAGCGCTGTGCCCTTGCCCCCGAGGCGATCAAGTGTCTGCTCACGCGACCGCCCAAGATCGTCAGTGATCCACACAAGGTCGTTGTGCATTTGGCTCCCTGGTCTGCCTGACCGCGGCAACTCTAGCCAGCGGCACGAAAACGCAAAAGCCGCTCCCGGAGGAGCGGCTTTGGCGATAACGGGATCCGGCTTTGGCCGGTCCAAAAATTCAGACGAGTTCAATCCGTGCCATCGGGGCGTTATCGCCCTGACGGGGGCCGAGCTTGATGATGCGGGTGTAGCCACCCGCGCGATCCTCGTAGCGGGGACCGATCTCATCAAAGAGCTTGCTGGCCATCTCGCGGTCACGAAGGAACTTCACGACGTTGCGATGGTTATGCAGGCCGCCCTTCTTGGCCTTGGTGATGACCTTCTCGGCAATGGGACGCAGCGCCTTGGCCTTGGCCTCGGTCGTGACGATTCCCTCTGCTGCGATCAGCGAGGCAACCAGGTTGGCCATCATGCTCTTCTGATGGGCCGCGCTTCCACCGAAGCGCCTACCTTTGCGGGGACGTGCTGGCATGATCAGTCTCGATTCCGGAGCGAGAGGCCTCGCTCGTCAAGCTTCACGATGACCTCATCAAGGCTCTTCTGACCAAAGTTGGTGATGGCCAGAAGATCATCTTCGCTCTTCTGCAGCAGCTCGCCAACGGTGTTGACCTGGGCACGCTTGAGGCAGTTGCGGGGCCGCTCAGATAGATCGAGGTCTTCGATCGGGATTTCCATGTCGGGGCCGCCGCTGGCGACCTGGATGGCTTCACCAAGCTCAAGCCCCTGGGGCTCATCGCTCATTTCCTCAACGAGTTGCACGAGGGCACGCAGGGTGCCGCCGGCGGAGGCGAGGGCTTCACGCGGGGTGATAGAGCCATCGGTCTCAATCTCAAGAATGAGATTGTCGAAGTTGGTGGACTGCCCAACGCGGGTCGGAAGGACTTCGAACGACACTCGGCGAACCGGTGAGTAGATCGAGTCGATCGGGATGACACCGATGGTTGAACTGGAGTTGTTCTTGTCAGCTGAGACGTAGCCACGACCGATCTGCACGGTCAGGTCGACGGCAAGACGACCCTTGCCGTTGAGCGAAGCAATCGGCAGCTCGGGGTTGAGAATTTCAACGTCGGGGTGCGGCTGAATATCGGCTGCGGTGACCTCAGCGGGGCCTCGAGAATCGAGACGCAGGGTCACGGGCTCATCGCTGTGAACAACAAGGACGAGGTCCTTGATGTTCAAGATGATGTCGGTGATGTCCTGAGCAACACCGGTAATGGTGTCGAACTCGTGGAGGGCATCGTCGAAACGAACCTGGGTAACCGCGCCGCCCGGTATGGACGACAGAAGGGTACGGCGCAGGGAGTTGCCAATGGTGTGACCAAAGCCGGGCTCGAGAGGTCCTACAGCGAAACGCTGCAGGTTGCCTTC
Source organism: Actinomycetota bacterium (assembly GCA_009937405.1). GTDB lineage: Bacteria > Actinomycetota > Acidimicrobiia > Acidimicrobiales > Aldehydirespiratoraceae > JAACCU01. Next base: position 21,086 of record JAACCU010000028.1, on the reverse strand, counting down.
GGCCTCGTCAATGGCTTCGACTGAGGGGCGCTGAATAACAAGCATCAAAGACCTCGACTACTTCGAGTACAGCTCAACGATGAGCTGTTCGCGGACGGGGATGTCGATCTGCTCACGGATGGGCAGTTCGCGGACGGTAATTTGGAACTGTTCGTTGCGGTCGAGCCACGCCGGAGGCGTGCGGTCGAGCACATCAAGGTTCCACTGCACGGTGACAAAGTCTTGTGCGTTGGAACGCAATTCAACGACATCTCCCTTGCGAAGACGGTAGCTGGGGATATTGACCCGGCGCCCGTTGACGTTGACATGACCGTGGTTCACAAACTGACGAGACTGGGGGCGTGTCGCTCCCCAGCCGGCGCGATAGATCACGTTGTCGAGGCGAAGCTCCAAGTAGCGAAGCATGTTTTCGCCAGTCACTCCCTGACGACGCGAGGCCTCAGCGAAAATGTTGCGGAACTGACGCTCGGTAAGGCCGTAAGAGAAACGGGCCTTCTGCTTTTCTTGCAGCTGCAAGAGGTATTCCGACACGGAGCCACGACGACGGCTTCGGCCGTGATCGCCTGGCGGGTAGGGACGCTTGTCAAGAGCGATGGTTTCGCCCTTCGTGCCCCAAATGTTGGTGCCGAGCCGGCGTGAAACGCGGGCGCGGGGTCCGGTGTAGCGCGACATTGCTTAACCCCTCCGCCGCTTGTTCAAGCGGCAGCCGTTATGTGGGATCGGGGTGCAGTCCTTGATCCCAGTGACTTCGATACCAGCCTGCTGGATCGAACGAATAGCGGTCTCGCGGCCGGAGCCGGGACCCTTGACCTGCACGTCGACCTTGCGCACGCCGTGTTCCATCGCTCGACGAGCAGCCTGCTCGGCCGCCATCTGAGCGGCGTACGGGGTCGACTTGCGTGAACCCTTGAATCCAACGTTGCCGGCCGAGGCCCAGGCGAGAACGTCACCGCTCTGGTCGGTGATGGTGATGATGGTGTTGTTAAATGTGCTCTTGATGTGGGCCACCCCGTGGGTGACATTCTTTCGCTCGCGCTTGCGGGGCCGACGGCCTCCTGCTGCTGGCTTCGCCATTACTTCGTCACCTTCTTCTTGCCCGCAACGGTCTTCTTGGGACCCTTGCGAGTACGAGCGTTAGTGTGGGTGCGCTGTCCACGAACCGGGAGGCCACGACGGTGGCGCAGACCCTGGTAACAACCGATCTCCATCTTGCGCTTGATGTCTTGGGACACCTCACGACGGAGATCGCCTTCGACCTGGAGGTCGGAGTCGATGTAGGACCGAAGACGAGCAACCTCGTCGTCGGTCAGATCACGAACCCGAGTGGTGGGCCCGATGTCGGTGGCGGCGCAAACCTGCTGCGCGACCGTGCGACCAATGCCGAAGATGTAGGTGAGGCTGATGCCCACCTGCTTATCACGGGGAATATCGACGCCGCTTATGCGTGCCATGACTAGCCCTGCCTCTGCTTGTGACGCGGGTTTTCGCAGATCACGATGACATTGCCGTGGCGACGGAGCACCTTGCACTTATCACAGATCTTCTTGACGCTTGCTCGAACCTTCATACGATCTCAATCTCATTGCTGCCCGGAGGCAGTCTTCATCCCCGCCATACGACGGGAGCTTGGGCGCTACTTGTAGCGGTAGGTGATCCGACCTCGTTGGAGGTCGTACGGGGTTAGCTCTACCTGAACTCGGTCGCCGGGAAGAATACGGATGTAATGCATGCGCATCTTTCCGCTGATGTGCGCGAGGACCTTATGGCCATTCTCCAACTCAACGCGAAACATGGCGTTGGGGAGTGACTCGTTGACGGTGCCCTCGAGGACAATCGCATCTTCCTTTTGCTTGGGCAGGGCTAAACCTCCTGAAAACTCACACACCACGGTGGCACGCGAGAGGGTGACCTGAGTACAGGCCAGTCGACTACGCTACAGGGCGCTCTTGGAGCGACCAACCCGCGCGATGACAGCAAGGTGCTGTTTCATGCGTTGCGCTGATCGATCACGGCTTTAAGCCGGTCGAACACGTCGGATTCCTCACCCAGACCGTCGACCGTGGCCAGAAGGCCCCGTTCGGCGAACCAGTCGAGAAGGGGTGCCGTTTCGGCCTCATAGAGATCGAGTCGACGGGTGATGGCATCTTCGCTGTCGTCTTCACGACCCCGAGCCATCATTCGCTGCGTCACTTCCTCGACGGCGACGTCGAGGTTGATGGCAACGGTGAGCCTTTGACCGCGAGCGTCGAGCATGGACTCGAGCCCGTTGGCCTGATCAGCGGTTCGAGGGAAGCCGTCGAGGAGAACCCCGTTGGCGACAATGTCGTCCTTGCCGATGCGTTCTTGTACGAGCGGGATCATGATGTCGTCACCGACGAGCCCACCGCTGGTCATGATGGCTTCCGCCTGCCGGCCAAGTTGAGTGCCTTCGGCCACCGCGGCGCGTAGAACATCGCCGGTGGAGAGATGGACGCATCCGTAGGCCTCAGCCAAGCGCAGTGACTGCGTTCCCTTGCCTGAACCTTGGCGGCCCAGAATCACCATTCGAAGCACACTCATGATGACCTACTTCAGGAAGCCTTCGTAGTTGCGCATCATGAGCTGGCTGTCGATCTGCTTCATGGTCTCGAGCGCAACGCCGGAGGCAATAAGCAAGGAGATACCACCAAAGGCGAAACCACCGGCGCCGCCGCCATACCCCGAACCGCTTCCGGTGCCGAGCGTCGCCGCAATGAGGATCGACGGGATCAGGGCCACACCGGCGATGAAAAGGGCGCCGGGGAAGGTGATGCGAGAAAGGATGCGAGCCAGGTAGCGCTCGGTCTGGGGACCTGGGCGGATACCGGGGATGAAGCCGCCCTGCTTGCGAATAGTGTCGGCCTGCTTGGCCGGATCGAAGCTGATGGCGGTGTAGAAGTAGGCAAAGCCCACGATCATCACGCCGAAGAAGGTCAGATAAACCGGAGAACTCGGGTCGGCCAGGTTGCCGTCGACCCAACGCTGGATACTGCCCCCCACACCCTCGTTGGGCAGGGCTGCAGCCATAAGGTTGGGGAGGTAGAGAACCGAGCTGGCGAAGATGATCGGAATCACGCCGGACTGGTTGACCTTCAGCGGGATGTAGGTGCTTTGTCCGCCGTACATGCGACGCCCTACCACTCGCTTGGCGAACTGAACCGGGATTCGACGTTGGCCCTGCTCGACAAAGACGATGCAAACGAGCAAGCCGATAGCCACGATGATCAGACCGGTGAGCGCGGCGACACCGTTTTCAGCGTGGACCAGCGCACCCTGAGCAGGCAGGCTCGACACGACCGAGGTGAAGATAAGTAATGACATGCCGTTGCCGATGCCGCGCTGGGTAATGAGCTCGCCCATCCACATCAGCAACGCAGTGCCGGTGGTGAGCGTGAGAACCACGATGAACACGGTCCAAGCGCTGAACTTCGGTAGAAGGTCAAGGTCGCCGCCACCGATGCCGCCGTTGTGGAACAAGAAGGCGAAGCTCGTCGACTGCACAATGGCGATCGTGACGGTGAGGTAACGGGTCCATTGTGTGATCTTGCGTTGGCCGACTGCGCCTTGCTGCTGCCACTGCTCGATCTTCGGAATTACGACGCCGAGGATCTGCATGATGATCGACGAGGTGATGTACGGCATGATCCCGAGCGCAAACACCGCAAATTGGGTGAGCGCTCCACCGGAGAACAGCTGCATGAAGCCGAGGATGCCACCTTGGTTCGCTTGATCGCGCAACAACTGCACGGCTTCGACATCAACCCCCGGAGCCGGCACGAACGCGCCAAGTCGGTAGATGCCGAGTATGAACAGCGTAAACAGAATCTTGCCGCGCAAATCGGCGACACGGAACATGTTGAGCACTCGTGACAGCATGAGCAGACTCCTGCGGACGTTCGCCGAAATGGCGACGCCGGATCAGCGGTTGGTGTGTTGGCTAAAGCTGCCGTGTGAAGGACGAACGCTCCACGGCAGGTCGATCTTCTCGACAGTACCGCCCGCAGCGGTGATGGCTGCTTCGGCCGACTTCGAGTAGGCGTGCGCCTTTACCGTCACGGCGGAGCTGAGCTCGCCGCGACCGAGAACCTTGACAAGTGCGCCCTTTGAAACCAGGCCGCGCTCAAGAAGAGTCTCAGGTGAGATTTCGCTCAGGCCACATTCGGCAATGGTGTCGAGGTTGATGGCCTGGTACTCCACGCGGAACGGGTTGGTGAAGCCGCGAAGCTTCGGTACCCGCCGCAGGAGGGGCATCTGACCACCCTCGAAACCGATGGGGACAGTGTTGCGAGCGCGCTGGCCTTTCGTGCCACGGCCTGCGGTCTTGCCGCCCTTGCCGCCGATACCACGGGCCTTGCGCTTGCCACGCTTGTTGGAGCCGGCGGCCGGCTGGAGATCATGAATCTTGATGCTCATTTACCTGCATCCTCTGAGACTTCCTCGACCGTTACGAGGTGGGGAACCCGTGCGATCATGCCCCGGATTTCCGGGCGATCGGGAAGGGTGTTGGTCCGGCCAATACCACGCAGACCAAGGGCACGAAGAGTGCCACGCTGCTTGGGCTTACAGCCGATGTTGGCTTTGACTTGAGTGATCTTCAGCGCCATCACGACACCTCACTCGATTTGGCGGCAGTGTCAGGGCCCCGCTCTGATTCCTGGTATGCCTTCCACAGCGCTGGGGGAAGGAACTCTTCGGGGTCAAGACCACGAAGACGGGCAATCTCGTCGGGGCGACGAAGACCTTTCAGGCCTTCGATTGTGGCACGAGCGACGTTGATGTGGTTGGGCGAACCCAGCGACTTGCAGAGCACGTCGTGAATGCCAGCCTCTTCGAGGATGGCACGGGCTGCACCACCGGCGATCACGCCGGTACCGGGAGCGGCAGGCTTCAGCATGACGCGACCTGCACCTAGCTCACCGACAGTCTCGTGGACAATCGTTGAGCCGGCCATTGCAACCTTGAACAGATTGCGACGGGCTTCTTCGGTGCCCTTCTGGATAGCCAGAGGCACTTCCTTGGCCTTGCCGTATCCGAGACCGACCTGACCAGCGCCGTCCCCAATTACCACAAGAGCGGTGAAGGAGAAACGACGACCACCCTTGACGACCTTGGCGACGCGGTTGATATTGATGACGCGTGATTCACGGAGGCCTTCGCCGCCATCGCGTGGGTTGTCGCGATCGTTGTTCTTGCGATCAAAAGCCATTAGAACGTGAGCCCTCCCTCGCGAGCTGCGTCGGCAAGCGCCGCAACCCGACCGTGGTAGCGGAATCCACCACGGTCAAACACGACAGTGTCGACACCGGCGGCCTTGGCGCGCTCTGCAAGCAGAGCGCCAACCTTGGACGCGGCTTCAACGTTGCCGTTGTTATCGCTTCGCAACGCCGATTCCGTAGTGGAGGCGGAGACCAGCGTCACACCGGTGAGGTCGTTGATGACCTGAGCCGAGATGTGCTTGTTGGAACGAAATACGGCGACGCGAGGACGCTCGGCGCTGCCGCGAACGTTCTTGCGAACTCTGCGGTGACGGCGAATACGGTCGTCGCGACGCTTCTTGGCGGAAACTGCCATTATTTGGCCGCCTTTCCAGCTTTACGAATCACACGCTCGCCGGCGTAGCGGATGCCCTTGCCCTTGTAAGGCTCGGGCTTGCGCCACTTGCGAATGTCGGCCGCAACCTGGCCGACAAGTTGCTTGTCGATTCCCTTAACGAAGATCTGTGTCTGTACGGGGACATCAAACTCGATGCCCTCGGGAGCAGTGATGTGGACAGGATGGCTGTAGCCAAGCGCGAGCTCAAGAGCGTTGCTGCCCTTGACCGTGGCTCGATAACCGACACCCTGGATCTGGAGCTCCTTGACGAAGCCCTCGGTCACACCAGTGACCATGTTCTGTACCAGCGAGCGGGTGAGGCCGTGCAGGGCTCGCGACTCGCTCGATTCGTCGGATCGCTCAACGACGAGGTTGCCCTCGTCTTCGCGAACCGTGATGCCGCCCTTGAGATCCTGCTCGAGAGAGCCTTTGGAACCCTTGATCGAAACCTTGGCCTTCGAGATCGAGACCTCGACGCCGCTCGGGACGGTGATAGGAGCTTTGCCTACGCGTGACATATCGGCCCCCTCACCAGACGAAGCACAGGATTTCGCCGCCCATGCGGTTCTTCCTCGCTTCTCGGTCGGTCATCAGGCCTTTGTTGGTCGACACAACCGCAACACCAAGGCCACCCTGAACACGGGGAATCTCGGTGCGTTGACGGTAAATGCGTAGACCGGGCTTGGATATGCGCTTGATACCGGAGATAACACGAGCCCGTTCGGGGCTGTATTTCATTTCGATAGTCAGCGTTTTGCCGGGCTTCTCACCATTGTCGGCCTCTGCGAAGGAGCTGATGTAGCCCTCCTTCTCGAGCACCTTGGCGAGCGCAAGTTTTTGCCTTGAGGAAGGCATGGACACCTCATCATGCATCGCAACATTGGCGTTGCGAATGCGGGTCAGCATGTCGGAGATTGGATCAGTCATTGTCATCGTCGTGCCACCTCCCTACCAGCTGGCCTTCTTGACGCCCGGCAATTCGCCGGCATGCGCCATTTTGCGGAAACATATTCGGCAGAGACCGAACTTGCGGTATACCGAGTGAGGTCGGCCGCATCGGCGACAACGCGTATACCCACGCACCTTGAATTTCGGTGTGCGCTGTTGCTTTTCTCTGAGTGCTTTTTTAGCCATGGGTCACTGCCCCTCGCGTCGGAACGGGAAATCAAAGGCCGAGAGCAATGCACGCCCGTGGTCGTTGGTTTTCGCCGTGGTGACGATCGTGATGTCCATTCCCCGAGTGGTGTCGACACTGTCGTAGTCGATCTCGGGGAACATGAGCTGTTCGGTCACGCCGAACGTGTAATTGCCGTTGCCGTCGAATGACTTCGGCGACAGGCCTCGGAAGTCGCGTACTCGTGGAATTGCCAACGAGATGAGGCGATCGAGGAACTCGTACATTCGGTCACCACGCAAGGTGACCTTGCAGCCGATGGCCTGGCCCTCACGCAGCTTGAAGCTGGCAAGTGACTTCTTGGCCCGGGTGATAACCGCCTTCTGCCCGGCGATGATCTCCATGTCGGAGACAGCACCGTCAAGAAGCTTGGCCTGAGCGACGGCATCGCCGACACCCATGTTAAGAACGATCTTTTCGATCTTGGGCACGAGCATCACGTTGGAGAGTTCGAGCTCGGCGTGCAGGGCCTGCTTGATTTCTTCGTTGTACCTCGTGCGAAGGCGAGGAGTGAGCGTTGCGGTACTCATCAGAGTTCAGCCCCCGTGCGCCTGCAGATGCGGACCTTCGTGCCATCAGCGTTGATCTTGTATCCGACTCGGGTGGCCTTGCCATCTTTGGGGCTGACCACGGCGACGTTGGAAACGTCGAGCGGCATGGCCTTGTCGATGATGCCGCCCTGCTGGTCGCCGCTAGTTGGGGCTTGGTGTTTTTTGGCGATGTTGACGCCGTCCACGATGACCTTGCCGGCTTCGGGGATGGCTCGTTCGACGACACCCTCGGAGCCTTTGTCCTTACCGGACAAGACCACGACTCGGTCGCCTTTGAGAATCTTCATTTTTTTCTTCTTGCTACCCTTGGCAGGCATCAGAGCACCTCCGGGGCCAGCGAAACGATGCGCATGAACTGCTTGTCACGAAGCTCACGACCGACGGGGCCGAAGATGCGAGTGCCGCGTGGCTGCTTCTGATCGTTGATGAGAACGGCCGCGTTTTCGTCGAATCGAATGTACGACCCGTCCGGACGACGCTTTTCTTTCTTGACGCGGACGACGACGCATCTCACGACGTCACCCTTTTTGACCTGGGCGCCCGGAATCGCATCCTTGACCGCGGCGACGAAGATGTCGCCGATCGATGCATACCGACGCTTAGAACCACCGAGGACCTTGATGCACAAGACCTCCTTGGCGCCTGAGTTGTCAGCGACCCGAAGACGAGATTCTTGCTGAATCACTTCGCACGCTCCAGAACTTCAACAAGACGCCAGCGCTTGTTCTTCGACAGCGGTCGAGTCTCCTGCACGCGGACGCGGTCACCCACATTGAGGGTGTTTTCCTCGTCGTGCACGTGGAGCTTCTTGTTGCGCTGCACGGTCTTGGCGTAGCGGCGGTGCCGCACACGGTCGACGGTTTCGACGACTGCGGTCTTGTCCATTTTGTCGGACACGACCATGCCTTCGCGAACCTTGCGGGCATTGGGGCGAGCTTCGTTTGCCTGCCCGGTCGTTGCTTGATCAGATGCTGCTTGTTCAGACATTTAGTTTTCCTCTCCGCTCGCCGAGGACGCCAGGGCGTCAGCATCGGCGATCTCGCGGGCCCGGAGCTCAGTGTTGACCCGGGCTATTTCCTTCTTGACCAGCTTCATGCGGGCCGAGTTATCGAGCTGACCTGTGGCGAGTTGGAAGCGCAGATTGAACAGCTCTTCCTTCGCGTCGGCCCGCTTCTCGATGAGATCTGTGTCGCCGAGATCACTCAACGGCTTGGTTTTCGCCATTAGAACGCCTCCTCACGACTCACGAAGCGTGCCTTGATCGGTAGCTTCTGAATGGCACGGTCGATTGCGCCACGGGCGATTTCCTCGTCGTGGTACGTGAGCTCGAACATGACCTTGCCGGGTTTCACAACAGCAACCCAGTGCTCGGGGTTGCCCTTACCGGAACCCATGCGGGTTTCGGCAGGCTTCTGGGTGACAGGCTTGTCCGGGAAGACATTGATCCACACCTTGCCGCCACGCTTGATGTGACGGGTCATGGCGATACGGGCCGCTTCGATTTGACGAGCCGTGATCCAGCCAGGCTCGAGGGCCTGGATGCCGAAGTCACCATAGGTGACTTCGGTGCGTCCCTTGGACACACCCTTGGTGCGTCCCCGGTGCTGCTTACGGTGCTTGACTTTCTTGGGCATCAACATGACAACAACCTCAGTCGTTCGCCCGGAAGTGCGGGGTTTCGCTCTGCTCGCGAGTGGACGCTTCGATGGCGTCTTCCTCGTCGAGGAGCTTTTCAAATTCGGGATCCGCTTCCTTGATCAGCGGGGCCGGCTCTTCCTCAACCTCGACATCAGTGTCGGTTTCGGGAGTGGCGACACGCTTACGAGCAGCGGCGCTCGAAACGATCTTGCGGGGCTTGGCTTGACCACTGGTCTCACCGGCTGCCATGGCAGCTTCAAGGGTGGCCTTGTCATCGGTCTGCATCTTGTAGGGAAGAATGTCGCCCTTGTAGAGCCAGACCTTCACGCCGATACGACCTGCAGTGGTGCGAGCTTCACGGAAGCCGTAGTCGATGTCGGCTCGCAGTGTGTGCAGCGGCACACGGCCTTCTCGGTACCACTCGGTACGGGCCATTTCAGAACCGCCGAGGCGTCCCGAACACTGAACCCGAATTCCGAGAACGCCAGCTTTCTGGGCGTTTTGCACGGCGCGTTTCATGGCACGACGGAACGCCACTCGACCAGCGAGTTGGTCGGCGATGCCTTGGGCGATCAACGCAGCGTCGAGCTCAGGTTGCTTGATCTCTTGGATGTTTAGCTGAACCTTGGCGTTGCCGCTGATGGCGGTAAGGCCCGCACGGAGGCGGTCGGCCTCTGCACCACGGCGGCCGATAACGATACCGGGACGAGCGGTGTGCACGTCGACACGCAGACGCTCACGAGTGCGCTCCACCTCAACACGACTGATCGCTGCGTGGGGGAGCTCGTTGAGCAAGTATTCGCGGATCTTCCAATCCTCGATTACATAGTCGGCGTATTCCTGGCGATCGGCGAACCAGCGGCTCTTCCAATCGGTAGTGATTCCCAGACGGAAGCCGTAGGGGTTGATCTTTTGACCCATGCTTATTCTTCCTCGCCCGAGCTCTTGGCCTTGGTGCCGGCCTCTACGAACCCGGCGTCCTGTGCGGCCTCGGCTGTGGCGAACCACACCTCGGCTACGGTCTTTTCGTACCAGCGGCCCTCGGGCTGGTGGTACTTCATCGAATCGGCGTTGCCCTTGATCGGGTAGCCGGCTGGCATCTCTTGCCCGTCCTCGAGAGGAGCATGGCTGAGCGGCCCAAACGGTGTCGCCTCATCGGCGTCAGCGTCGGCGCTTTCGACGGCGGAACCCTCATCGGCGGCTGCCATTGACGCTGCGGTGGCGTCAACAATCTCGGAAGCCTGCTCTTCGACCGTGGGTTCCTCGTCTTCGTGGTCATGATCGTGATCATGGGCGGCCTCTTCACGGGCCTTGGATTGAGCAACACGAGCACGACGAGCCTCGGCGGCAACGGTCGAACCGGCGCGACCAGTAGCGGCCTCACGATCACGAAGGGCGTCGAGGGTGACGTCGTCGTAGCGGCTCACGATGACCGTGATGTGGCAGGTGCGCTTGCGAATGCGAGTGGCGCGACCACGAGCACGGGGACGCCAGCGCTTCAGTGTCGAACCCTCGTCGGCGTAGCACGCCGAAACAAAGAGCTCCTCGGCGAGCTGACCGTCGTTGTGCTCGGCGTTGGCAACAGCCGAGTCGAGCACCTTGAGGACGTCTCGGGCGATACCACGCTCGGAGAACGCCAGAATTTCGGCGGCCTGGGCGTAGCTCTTGCCACGGATCTGATTGAGCACCTCACGGGCTTTGTAGGCCGAGGCGCGCACATGGCTGGCCTTGGCCCGGGTACCCGGACGCTCGTTCGTCTTTGCGGCTGTCATCGGCGCGCACCTCGCTCCTGGCCCGCATGGAACTTGAACGTGCGGGTGGGCGCGAACTCCCCGAGCTTGTGACCGATCATCGACTCGGTGACGTACACCGGGACATGTTTGCGGCCATCGTGAACGGCCAGGGTGTGGCCGATCATGTCTGGGATGATGGTGGAGCGGCGGGACCAGGTCTTGACGACCTTCTTCTCACCAGTCTCGTTCAACGCATCGATCTTCTTCAAGAGATGATCGTCGACGAACGGACCCTTCTTCAGGCTGCGCGGCATTGCACTTACCTCCGCGAACCGCGCGTCCGGCGACGGCGCACGATCAACTTGTCGGATTCCTGGTTGGAACGGCGGGTGCGGCCCTCGGGCTTGCCCCAAGGCGACACCGGGTGACGACCACCCGAAGTCTTACCTTCACCACCACCGTGGGGGTGATCGACAGGGTTCATAACCACACCGCGGGACTGGGGCATGACGCCCTTCCAGCGGTTACGGCCGGCCTTGCCGATCTGAATGAGCTCATGTTGGGCGTTGCCGACTTCGCCGACTGTCGCACGACAGTCGATCGGCACACGCCGCATCTCAGTGCTGGGCAGACGCAAGGTGGCGAAATCGCCCTCCTTGGCAACCACCTGAACTGAAACACCAGCGGAACGGGCCATCTTGGCACCGGCACCGGCCTTCAGTTCAACGTTGTGCACCGTGGTGCCAACGGGTATGTAACGCAGCGGCATTGAATTGCCGGGACGAACCTCGGCGCCTTTGCCAGACTCGAGCTTGTCGCCGACCTCAAGGGTACGAGGCGCCAAGATGTAGCGCTTCTCACCGTCGTGGTAGTGCAGCAAAGCAATGTTGCAGGTGCGGTTCGGATCGTATTCGATCGTCGCGACCGTGGCGGGCACGCCGTCCTTGGTGCGATGGAAATCAATAATCCGGTACTGCTGCTTGTGGCCACCGCCACGATGACGAGACGTCTTGCGACCGTGGTTGTTGCGACCACCGGTCTTTGGCTTCGGAGCGAGCAGGCTCTTCTCGGGCGTCGTCGGGGTGATCTCCGAGAAGTCTGAAGATGTCTGGAATCGACGGCCCGGGCTTGTGGGCTTACGTTTGCGAATCGCCATGATCAGGCCTCGAACAGATCGATCGAGTCACCCTCAATGAGGGTGACGAGGGCACGCTTCTCGCTGGAGCGCTGGCCGAACGTGCCGTTGCGACGGTTGCGCTTGCGCTTGCCTTTGCGGTTCAGGGTGTTGACCTTGACGACGGAGACGTCGAAGAGATTTTCGACGGCTTCGCGGATCTCAGGCTTCGACGCGCTCGGGGCGACAACAAAGGTGTAGACGTTCGTCTCGAGGAGGCCGTAAGACTTTTCCGATACGACTGGACGGATTAGGACGTCACGATGGTCCTTCATCACTCCTCCTCATCCGACGCTACGGGCGCAGCTACGGCGTCCTCGTCGTCGGCCTTGCTGGCGTCGGCTCCGGTGGGAAGCGTTGCGGCGGTGAACACGACTACGTCGTTGTTGAGCACGTCGTATGTGTTGAGTTCGCCTACGTGCAGACAGTGCACGTCGGTGAGGTTGCGGAAACTCTTCCAAGCGGTGGCATCGCCATCGCCGAGCACAACCAGGATTTTGCCTTCAGCACCAACAGCCGAGAGCGCCGCAATGGCTTCCTTGGTCTTGGGCGACTCAAACGACCACGACTCGACAACGATCACGTTGCCATCACTTGCCCGGTCCGACAGGGCCGACCGTAGGGCCAGCTTCACCATCTTCTTGGGGGTTTTCTGCGAGTAATCACGGGGCTTGGGGCCGTGGGCAATGCCACCGCCCCGCCAGTTCGGCATGCGGGAGCTACCAGCACGGGCACGACCGGTGCCTTTCTGGCGCCACGGCTTAGCACCACCACCACGGACCTCGGCACGGGTCTTTGTGGAGTGGGTGCCGGCGCGACGAGCGGCCAGCTGAGCGGTAACAACCTGGTGCATGACCGGGATGTTGGGCTCGACGCCAAAGATGCTGTCGATGAGTTCGGTGGCGCCGGCCTTCTTGCCAGCCTGGGTCTTGATATCAACGCTGGCCATGTCAGCTTCCCTTCACGGCGTCGCGGATAACAACGGTTGAGCCACGGGGACCGGGCACGGAGCCCTTCACCAGAATCAAACCGGCCTCAACGTCGGATTTGACAACTTCGAGGTTCAGGGTGGTGACTTTTTGTCCACCCATGCGGCCAGGCATTTTCTTACCCCTGAACACGCGGCTCGGGGTGGCGCACTGGCCAATAGCCCCGGGCTTACGGTGGTTCTTGTGTGCGCCGTGAGAAGCGGGAGCACCACCGTAACCATGACGTTTCATGGCACCGGCGAATCCCTTTCCTCGGCTCACAGCCGTGACATCGACGCGGGCGCCCGCTTCGAGTACGTCCGCAGAGATCTCTTGACCAACTGTGAACTCACTCACATCGTCGAGACGAAGCTCAACGAGGGAACGACCTGGTTCGACACCGGCCTTCTCGAAATGTCCGGCCTCGGGCCGGGTCAACTTGCCTGCATCCTTCACGCCTCGCGTGACCTGGATAGCGCTGTACCCGTCGGTGTCAGGTGTCTTTACCTGCACGACACGGCACGGAGGCACGCGCAACACGGTTACGGGGACGACGCGATTTTCATCGTCCCATACCTGTGTCATGCCGACTTTCTCGCCGACGATCGCCTTGGTGGCCATGGTTGCTTCCTACAGTCCGTTGCATGAGCGGATACTCACGCGAACGCTCCGCACAGATCTTGCCTGGCGGAGCGTCGGTTCGGTTTTGCTGTGCGGTTCCCCGAAAGGCCTTCACAGACATCGATTGCGGATGAACGAGATACCTCGCTCACACGAAGGCGTAATAGTATCGGGGGAGCACGGGAGAACCAACCGTCATGGCCCCCCACATTGCGCGAAAGCGGCTAGCACCACGGCAAACCAGTTGGCCTGTCTCGACGCGTAGTAGGTTCGGCCGCGATGGTGACTAACGACGACACCCCAGTGCCCCCGCACGAGGCAACGCCCTGGTACGCGGTGAAGAAGGTCCCGATCTGGCTGATCAAGGCCATCGTGCTCTTCTGGGTGGGCTGGATCGTCGTCTATCTGGGCACCGGGGCCGTGCGATCGCTTCGATCTCTCCTGATCGTGCTGCTCATTTCGCTGTTCATCTCTTTTGCCGTCGAACCGGCGGTGAATCGCATGGAACGGTGGGGGGTCCGCCGGGGTCTCGGCGTCTGGATCGTCTATCTCGGCATCATTGTGGGCCTCGCCGCGTTTTCGGCTGCGATCGGCACCGCGCTCGCCACCCAGATCAAAAGCTTCATCGATGAGGCGCCGGGCTATGTCGAACAGGTCGAGGGTTGGCTCCAAAACAATGTCGACTCCGACATCGACCTCCAAAAGTTTAGCGACGAGTTTGTCGACGGTGGCGGTGCCAGTGACCTCGCCAACCGATTTGCCGATGATGTTGTGAACCTCGGCCAAACGGTGCTCAACGTAGTCTTCCAAACTTTCACAGTTTTGTTGTTCGTCTTCTATCTGGTCGCCGAGGGCCCCCAGGCACGTCGGGTCGTGTGTTCGTTCCTCGACCAGTCTCGCCAGCGCACGGTGCTCGCAGTGTGGGACCTGGCCATCGAGAAGACCGGCGGCTACATCTATTCGCGCGGCATTCTGGCGTTCCTGTCTGCCCTGGCGCATTGGATCGCTTTCGAGATCATCGACGTGCCCTTCCCGATCCCGCTTGCGCTTTGGGTTGGCGTCATGTCGCAGTTCATCCCGGTCGTTGGCACCTATATCGCCGGTGCTCTGCCCGCACTTGTCGCAGTTCTCGATGATCCGAAGAAGGCGATCCTTGTCGTCATCGTGATTGTCGCCTACCAGCAGATCGAGAATTACGTCCTCGCGCCGAAGGTCACAGCTCACACCATGGAAATCCATGTGGCTGTGGCATTCGGATCCGTTCTGGCCGGCGCAGCCCTCCTTGGGGTGGTCGGCGCGCTACTGGCGCTGCCGTTTGCGGCAACTGCCCAGGCATTTATCTCTGGCTATCGGCAACATCACGATGTCGAGGAAGACGCACTGTCCCAGAGCGCTCAGAGACGAGGACGGGCCTGAGTCAGCGTCTCGTGACGACGTCAGTCGGCAGCGTGATAAGGCGCGAAGAAGGCTCGGTTGTCGGCGAGGATGTCGAAGACGGTGAGATCTGTGGGAGGAAGTTCGATGTCGGCCTTGCCGATTGGGGTGGTGCGCTCGCCCCAGCGGATAACCGTTGACCCCCACGTCACTCCCCCACCGAAGGCTGTCTGCACAACGATGTCGCCTTCGGCGATTCGTCCTTGTTCGAGGGCGTCGTTGAGAGCCATCGGGATCGACGCAGCCGCCGAGTTTCCGTGGTTGGCAATGTTGACCATCACTTTCTCGGGCGGCACCCCGAGACGACGCGTGACAGCGTTGATAATCCGGGCGTTGGCCTGGTGCGGCACGACAAGATTGACGTCTTCAGGCGAGACATCGGCTCGTTCGAGCGCTCGGCGCACAGAGCCTTCCATCCCTCTGACCGCGATCTTGAACACGTTTTGACCTTCGAAGTGAAGTCGATCGGTCCACGGGTCGCGTTCCCGCAGAATCTCGCCCCGCGTGCCGAGGGTCGGGAATGTCATCGTCTTACCTTGGCCGCCGTCAGCGCCGAGATCGTGAGCGAGCACGCCGTCACCGGCCGTTGAGGCTTCCATCACGACGGCGCCGGCGCCGTCTCCAAACAGGATGCAGGTGGCACGGTCCCAGTAGTCCATGACGTAATGGAGCTTTTCGGCGCCGATAAGAAGGACCCGCTCAGCGACACCGGCTTCGATCATCGATGACGCGGCCGAACTGCCGTACACCCAGCCGCTGCAGGCGGCGTTGAGATCAAATGCTCCAGCGTTCGATGCGCCGAGCCGTTCCTGAAGGGTGCAGGCCTGACTGGGGCATGTGAGCTCGGGGGTGACGGTGGCCACCACGATCAGGTCGATGTCTTCGGCTGTGAGCCCAGCGGCCGCCAACGCACGATGAGCGGCAACTTCGGCCATGTCCGTGACCTCGACATGGGAGATCCCGCGTTCGTGGATGCCGGTGCGTTCAACAATCCAGTCGTCGCTCGTGTCGATCAACTGCTCGAGGTCGGCGTTGGTCAGCTTGACCGGCGGGACACATTTACCCCACCCGGTGATTGTTCCTCGTCGTTTCACCACACGCCCCCCAGCGCTCACGTTGAGCCGAGTGTAGGCAACCCGACGGACCGCGGCCACCGCAAGCGCCGACGACAAACTCAGCACGAAGTATCAGACTCTAATAGTGTCGCGTTTATTCGAAAACTGAAAGGCAAATTCCAATGTTCATATCCAAAACGAAGCTTCTGATGGCAGTGCTGGTCATGGCGCTCGTCGTGCCAGCGGCCGCGTACGCCCCCGACGCGTGGAGCGACGTCGAAAACGGCAAATTTTACCATGACGCCGTGACCTGGGCCCAGGGCAACGGGATGACCACAGGCTGCAACGGTGGCACCGGGTTCTGCCCGGACCGTGTGGTCACGCGCGGCGAAAACATCACCTTCGCCAAACGCTACGATGACCTCAACCAGGTTTGGCTCGCCGACATCCAAGCCGACGCCGACGCAGCACAAGCCGACGCCGACACCAACGCGACCAACATCGGCACAAACACCGCAGCCGCAGCCACAGCACAAGCCGACGCCGATGATAATGCCTCCGACATTAATGCCATCCAAAATAATATTATCGACTACCCCAACCCGGCGATCGCCAGAAACGACACCGGCGGGTTCCCTGTGACCACTTTCGACATCAACGAGACCAGCGTCCAAGCCAGTGGTGATGGTCAAATCATCTTCCCCATTGACCGTCCCTATTCTGTGAACGGCGTCAACTGGGAGTTGTTTACAGTGTCAGTGTGCTACAACCTCACCGGCGGTGCGATAGTCGATCGTGTATCCCTCGTGACTCAACTTGGCGCTGGCCCGCAGGAGTTTTTTAACGATCAAACGGATAGCACCGGCGGCTGCTCCCCCCTTTTCCCCGCCGCTGGTTTCGTCCAGGGCCCCGTTTCGTATGAAATGACGCTCAAGGATGGCGGCGAGGCCGAGATTTACTCCATTATTGTCTGGTGGGTTCATCCTGACAATATGCCCTGACAGTGAACTGCTGTCGCCTACAAAGAATATGGGCGATTTGATTGCCGTCAACTCGAATGGCATTTCTGCTGCCTCAATGCACTGCTCGAGGCAGCAGAAAGCAACTAAGGGGTGTGGAGTTCAACTACCGTTCCCGAAACCCGCTGATGGCATGCGGAGGCTCGCAGCATCACCTGACGAGTAATCAATGGAAAGAACCCCGGGCCATTGGTCCGGGGTTCTTTCAGTTCTGTGATCCCAGCGGGACTAGGCCCGCTGGATCTTGATTTCGATGTCAACGCTGGCGGGCAGATCGAACCGCTGCAACGAATCCACCGTATTGGGGAACGGATCCAGGATGTGGAGCCGACTCTTGTGGATGCAGGTCTCGGTGGGCTTCGAGAATCCACGTCATGGAAAGGGACTCTCGACGACAGAAAGCAATCCTTCTCGGTCGGTGATCCCGTCGCCGGACGGGGTCAAGCCAAGAGTTGCTGCTCGAGGGCGTGCAGTGTTCGGTAGCAGCCCATGACCTGCCGCACCGACGAGTTGGGTTCGCGGCCTTCGCTGATGGCGGCGATGAATTCGCGGTCTTGGAGTTCGATGCCGTTCATCGACACAGCAACATCGGCCACGTCGATCACCTCGTCACGGCCCGTGATCAGGTCGTCGTAGCGGGCGATATAGGTGCCGGTGTCGCCGATGTAGCGAAAGAACGTGCCGAACGGGCCGTCGTTGTTGAACGACAACGACAGCGACAAGATGGCGCCGCCCGACGTTTTGAGCTGGATCGACATGTCCATGGCAATCCCCAGATCAGGATGACGAGGCCCTTCCATCACGTGGGCGGCCACCACTTCCTCACCGGTCTGATAGGCGAAAAGGTCGATGGTGTGGGCGGCGTGATGCCACAACAGATGATCGGTCCAGGAACGGGGCTGACCGAGCGCGTTGGTGTTCGTGCGCCTGAAAAAGAACGTTTGCACGTCCATGTGCTGGATGGTGAACTCGCCTGCCGCGATCTTGTTTCGTATCCACTGATGCGACGGGTTGAACCGGCGGGTGTGGCCCACCATGGCCACAAGACCCGTGTCGGCCTGTTTGGCCAGCACCGCTTGGGCGTCGGCGAGGCTGTCGGCCAGCGGGATCTCGACCTGCACGTGCTTGCCCGCGTTCATGCAGGCGATGGCTTGCGCTGCGTGCATCTGGGTTGGTGTGGCGAGAATCACCGCATCGATATCGGCGATGGCCAACGTGTCGGCCAGGTCAGTGGACCAATGGTCGATGCCGTACTCGGCGGCCACCTCTCTGGTGGCCGCGGCAGTGCGGCCCACAACAGAAACCACGTCGGCCCCGTCGATGTTGGCGATCGCATCGAGATGTTTGCGGCCGAATGCTCCGGCGCCGGCCAAAGCGAGTTTCATGCCTGTGTCTCTCTCATCAGGCCGTGACGGCGTTGGCCAACGGTTCGAGCCGGGCCGGGTCGAGGGCCCCGCGCATCGACCACACGACAATGTCGACACCGGCATCAAAAAACGTTTGCGCCCGGGCCGCGTCAGCTGCGGGGTCATTATCGGGGTCGAGCCCCAGGTGAACCGAGCGGGCAATTTCGGACTGGTCGCGGCCGACCTTGGCGCAATGGGAGCGCAGGACCTGATCGAGTTCTTCCCAATCCGACGGCTCGTCGGGGAACGTCATGTCCCACTGGTCGGCGAAACGGGCGACAGTACGCAACGTGCGCAGCCGGCCCTTGCCACCGATCACCATCGGGATCCGGGCCTGGACCGGTTTTGGTTCGCACCACGCATCGGTCAACTCGTAGAAACGGCCCGAGAACGTGGTCGACGTGTTGGCCAGCAGCGAAACGATGACCTCCATCCCCTCCTCGAAACGATCGGACCGGTCGCGCAGCTCGCCCAGCGGCATGCCGTAGGCGTCGGACTCCATGAAGTTCCAGCCCGCACCCATCCCCAACTCGAATCGACCGTCGGAGATGTGATCGAGCGTTGCGGCCATGTTCGCGGTGACCGCCGGGTGGCGATGATGCATGCCGTTTACCATGGCCCCGATACGAATCCGTGACGTGGCCTGGGCCAACGCCGCCAACATGGTCCACCCCTCAAGGTTCGGGCCGTCGTAGGGCGGGGCCAGCGGGTAGAAGTGGTCCCAGTTCCAGGCGGACTCGAAAACGTCGATCTCATCAGCGGCCCGCCACACATCGAGGAACTCGTTCCATGTGCCGTGGTGGGGCGGCGTTTTGATGGCGTGGCGGCCGATGGTCATGAGGTGGGCTCCGAGATCCGTTCGACTACTGCCGACACGATTGTCGACAATCTAGCGATGTTGGCGCACAGTCTCAATCCGCTATCCCGCAGACCGTTACCGAAGGAACGGGTCGTTGACACTGTGAGGAGGTCGTGCGAAGGTCCACTCGGCAACCACCGTGGGTTCTCGACCCGTTCTCAGGAGGGTCCGTGGGCCTCGACAAGTCGTATATGGATGTTCCCGGCACGACCATCTTCGATGCGGACCAGTCACGGGCCGACTACCGGCTCAACCAGTTTTGCATGTCGTTGATGAAGGCAGAGAACCGCGAGCGGTTCCTCGCCGATGAGCGGGCGTACCTCGACGAATGGGCAATGACTGAGGCGCAGACGCAAGGTGTGATCGATCGTGACCTAAACGCTCTCATCAGCCTCGGAGGCAACATCTACATGCTCGCCAAAATCGGCGCATCGGAAGGGTTGACCTATCTCGAAATCGTGTCCTCCATGACCGACATGAGCGTGGACGACTATCGCACCATGATGCTGTCGGGCGGTCGATCCATTGAGGGCAACCGCTACACCCACGAATGGGACGGTGACAAATGAGCGCCCGTATCTCAGCCAGCGTCTATACCTCGCACGTGCCCGCCATCGGGGCAGCCATCGACCAGGGCAACACCGAGAGTCCGTACTGGGAACCTCTCTTTGCCGGCTACACAAAGTCCCGCGAGTGGATCGCCGACAACACGCCGGACGCGATCGTGCTCGTCTACAACGACCACGGCAACGCCTTCAGCCCCGACCTTATTCCGACGTTCACCATCGGGCTTGCGGCCAGCTTCCCGGTCGCCGACGAAGGTTGGGGGCCACGACCAGTGCCCGACGTTGCCGGGCACCCCGAACTCGCCGCCCACATCGCCCAGTCGGTGATCCAACAAGACTTCGACCTCACCATCGCCAACGAACTCCAGGTAGACCACGGGCTCACCGTGCCGTTATCTCTGATGTTTGGACAACCCGATGCTTGGCCGTGCCCGGTGATTCCGGTGGCAGTCAACGTCATCCAGTACCCGGTGCCCTCCGGGCGACGCTGCCTTGAGCTCGGTAAAGCAATACGGCGAGCCGTCGAAGATTTCGACGACAACCTCGAGGTGCAGATCTGGGGCACCGGCGGAATGAGCCATCAACTCCAGGGGCCACGGGCCGGACTGATCAACGCCGAGTGGGACAACGTCTTCCTCGATCGCATAATCGCTGATCCAGAGGATCTCGCCGAGGTCCCCCACATCGAGTATGTGCGAGAGGCCGGCTCGGAAGGGATCGAACTCGTCATGTGGCTGGTGGGACGCGGAGCGATGTCTGACCTCGACGGCGGTCCGGCCCCCGAAGAACTGCATCGCTTCTACCATGTGGCCGCGAGCAACACGGCCGTCGGCCACCTCGTGCTGATCAACAGCTAGCTCTTGTCGACGTCTTTCACCACGCGGCGAAGACCTTGGGTTCGCTCCGTCACAGTTCCGACGCGAAGAACCCCGGACCGAAGTCCGGGGTTCTTTCACAGTCTGTGATCCTGAGGCTTACGCCTGCTGGATCTTGATTTCGATATCGACGCCGGCGGGCAGATCGAGACGCTGAAGCGAATCGACCGTCTTGGGCGAAGGATCCAGGATGTCGATGAGGCGCTTGTGAATGCGCATCTCGAAGTGTTCCCGGGAGTCCTTGTCCTTGAACGGGCCCTTGATGACCGTGAAGCGGTGCTTCTCGGTCGGCAGAGGGATCGGACCCGACAGGTGAGCCTGCGTCCGCTTCACCGTCTCGACGATCTTCTTCGTCGACTGATCGATGATCTCGTGGTCGTAGGCCTTGAGCCGGATTCGAATC
>JAACCU010000265.1 GCA_009937405.1 Actinomycetota bacterium | reverse complement strand
TAGTGTTGAAGAATGGCAGTAAAGAAGCGGGAAACCGTCGCCGAATTGCGCGCATGGTACGTCCAGATCGTGGCGACAACCGAGCCCGACCACAAAACGATCGAGGCCCACAATCCATCGACCGGCGCCGTCATCGGTTCGATCCCGGTCTACTCTCCGGAAACCGTCTACTCGCCGCGACCGCTGATGACATCGGCCAGTCCCCGACCGATGAACTGGTTGGCTCGGGCGTTTGGGTGCCCGTCCCCTACGAACTTAAGCAGGCTTGGATTGTAGTCGATCTTGATGAGGTCATCCGGCTTTCGAAAAGCGGGCGGAATCGGCATCGCGTGACAGTCATGGTCACCGGCGCGGCACATCATAAGAATAGTTTCGGTCATTTCTGCTCGACCGCCAAGCGGATCCTTCATTATGTAAAACGTGACCTCGACACCAGGCAAGAGGGATTCGAGGTAAGTCCCCATGGCGAGCAGTTTGTCGATGATGCCATGTGCCGCGTCAAAGCCGCTGCGATCAGGATTGAACGAACATACCGCCGACGACTCGAACTCGTCAGCGGGCTCATACTCGATGGCATCACCACGAGATAGCGGCGGGATGGCTACACCACCACGAAAGCGCCAGTGCACCGGCGTGTCCGGAGCAACCCCGTGAACGCTTGCGTACACCTCGTCATGCATGCGGCACAGCTCATTGCCAGATATTGAGAAGATCAGACGAGTGACCCCGAACTCCTCGACAAGACTCACCGCATTGCCGAGGTGATTCTCCACTGTGTACAGGCGCACTCCCACCGAGAGGATCTCGTGACACTGCTCGGCACCGGCATCGAGCAGAGCCTCCGCGATCAGCGCAGGCTTTTGATCGACCCGAGTCTCCCCCGCGATTACGTATGACCCGCCGAGCCAGGCGCTACGCAGACAGCCGTTGGGGTTGTCGGGATCTCGATCACGATCCGTGAATCCGAGATTGTTGGTCCAATTGACACCGTGGAACTGTTGCTGGTCGAGGCCAGCCGACCCATTCCAGATACGGGTCGCATGAGGGCGTTGATGTGAGTCGCTCGGAGCCGGCGGCTCACCGGTTTCGACAAACTTCGGCGTCATGTCGATCACCAGATCAGCCGAGATTCGAGTCGGGTCGATCCACGGACCCTGCTGGACATAGTGCTCGAGTCCATAGTCATCGACCCAGAGCTTTGCGCGAGCCCCAAGCGTCACGCGATCGATCAAGAACACCGACTCTGCGTCAGCCTGGATACTCATCGTGGAGCCATCATCGCGGAGAACATGAAGGGTGTTGAGCGCCGCATCGTCTTGTCGATCCGCGCTACGAGCACTCAAGGAGTGGTCCTGCCCGGCGAGTGTGATCCGGAGCTGTGGTGGAGGCTCGGTAATCGTGGAAAGACCTAGCGCCAGCCATCCGATCGAGATCTCAATCTCTGACTGGCTCGAGCCGGACAGAAGAACGCCGAAGCTTCGAACTCCAGATGCGGGTGTCGGGAAGTTCCCGATGATCATCTCACCTTCTGTGGTCGCGGGGGTACACCTCGACTCGCCGAATGCGAGGTTGCCGTCAACGTCGCCCTCAACCCCAAAAGCCGAGAACGGTTGATCGGTTGCGATAGCTATCTCGCAGTGGCCGAGTTCTCCGGCAGCGGCAAAGACAACGAGCACGCCGTCCGCAGTGATGACGAAGGGCCAAGACATCACCGAAGCCTCGTCCATGCCCAACTGGATCTGGTCGTAGCTGACATCCCCGCGTTCGGGTGCCAGAGCGAACACGCCGGCTTCGGTCGCCAGCGTCAAGATCGCGGCGCGCTGGCGCAATCCGTCATCGAGTTCCGGCTCGTAGTCAACCCCGGATACGACAAGGACCCCGGCCTTTCGAAACGCCGGGACGGTATCCACAAGCGGCCACGTGGCGACACCGAATTCCTCGTCGAGACTGGACTCGCTCGGGAGCGTCGTCGTCGAGCTCGCCGGGGGCTCGCTCAAGGCAAGTTCCACCGTGGGGGCATGAGCACCCTCAAGAGGTTCCTCTACTGCTACATGTGTACATGCGGCTGCCACGAGAGACACCGCCAGCGCGACCGCTATCACTCGAAGACACTTCATAGCCGGGCCTAGCTAGACGGAGAACGACGCCACGAGCCAGCGACCGAGCAGGTCATGTCGAGGTCCAGTGAGTCCATAGAGTTTTCACACCGCTGAATCGTAGTGCCGCCTGCAGGACATGGAGCGTGGAGAGCGACCTCTTCCACCAATAGTGTGCGAGATGGATACGCCAGATCATGGTGCCGCTCTGCGGGAACCGTCGCCTCTCTCCGAGCAGACTCGAGTGGCTCAGTCCACATGGGCCACACTGCCCGATCGAGCGTCGCCACCACGTACCCCCCTGTCCCCGGCCCGCACGACGCACCCGACCGGCATATCGCTTACGGCAAACGCCGAGGGTGATGGGCAGTTTGCGATCGCTTTCGCAATAGTGTTGAAGAATGGCAGTAAAGAAGCGGGAAACCGTCGCCGAATTGCGCGCATGGTACGTCCAGATCGTGGCGACAACCGAGCCC
>JAACCU010000264.1 GCA_009937405.1 Actinomycetota bacterium | reverse complement strand
CCGACTCCGGGGTCTCGGTAACAAACCTCGAGCCCGAAGTCGTCGACGAGTTGTTGCTCGACCGGGCGAAGATCGTGGGCGACGAGAACGAGTTGACGAAGTCGGAGCATGACTCCGGTTTAGTCGTAACCAGGGGGTGCCTGGTAGCCGCCGAGCTCACGCTCCATGAGACCAGCGAATGCGATGGAGTCGTAATCTTGGAGGTGAGGGGCCACAATCTGCAGTCCGCACGGCACTCCTGAACGGGTAAGGCCAGCCGGAGCAACCGTGCCCGGCAGATACACGCCGCACGACCAGCCGGCCCAGAACAATTGGTCAGTCGTTGGTTGTTGGGTGCCGTTGATCGTGATCGTGCGATCCGCTCGCTCCCCAGAGTGATCGTGGGGGTAGGCGGCCGATGCCGCCGTCGGGCACAGCAAGAGGTCGTAGTCCTCGAAGAAGGCGGCCCAGGCGAGTCGCTCCTGCTCACGTTCACGATGGAAGCCAGCCCACTCCCAGTGACTGAGCGAGCTACCGCGGCCCGCCACGGCTCGATCGTCACGATCTCCAGCGGCGTAGCGCTCGCCATGAACCTTCTGATCGACCATCGCCTCCTTGGAGTAGCCGGTTCCCGTGGCCGCCCGTAACAGCGCCATATAGACGTCGTGGCTGCGTTCGATGTCGATGTCAGGACGGGCCGAATCGTCGATCTGCACGCCGAGAGCGGCGAGCGACTCGACTGTGGCCGCCAACTGCTCAGTGAGCTCATCGTCTTGGGCCACGCATGGACTTTCCAGCATCACCGCCGCCCGGATCTGCTCGGGACGCTCCCAACGAGGCTCGGGAAGATCCAGCCGCCAACCAACGGCATCCAAACCTCCGGCGCCTGCCACGATGTCGAGACCCATCCGCAGATCGCTCGCAGTCCGGGCCATGGGTCCGCCCACGCCAATGTCGACCGTGGTCGGGTCGCCGGGTGCACCATGACCGGCCGTGGGCACAATTCCATACGTCGGCTTGTGACCGAAGATGCCGCAGTAGTGGGCGGGATTGCGGATCGACGCGCCGATATCGGACCCCAACTCCAGGGCGGTCATGCCACTCGCCACTGCGGCCGCGGCGCCGCCTGAAGATCCACCGGGGATCAGCTCGGGGTTCCAGGGGTTCGACGTCGTGCCGTAGATCGAATTGAACGTCTGCCAGTCGGCCATCGACACCGGCAAATTGGTCTTTCCGTAGATGATGGCGCCAGCGTCGAGCAGACGCTGAACGGCCACGTCGTTCTTCTCTGGCCGCCACTCGCTCAGATGCGGATGCCCTGACGTTGACGGTGTGCCCATCCACCCCCACGCCTCCTTGATCGTCATGGGCACGCCATGCAGCCGGCCCCACGACTCCCCCGCCGTCATTGCCGCATCGGCCTCGGCGGCGCGTCGTCGAGCGTCGTCGATCCGCTCGACGACTACGGCGTTGACGATCGGGTTGAAGCGTTCGTAACGGTCAACGGTTGCCTCGAGCAACTCAACCGCGGAGATCGCGCGGGTCCGGACTGCGTCGGCCTGATCCTGAGCACTTGCGAGGGTAATGTCCATGCGTTCTGAATCGTAGATCCCTAACCTCGTGCCCGATGAACTTTCCCAAACCCGATGCCGCTGCTGTAACCGCTCTCGCCCCGACAGGCACCCTGCGAGCTGCGATCAACCTCAGCAACTTCCTCCTCGTCTCGTCGGTCGCCGATGACGGCACACCGACCGGCGTTTCTCCCGATATGGCCAGTGCGCTCGCCTCCGCCCTCGGCGTGCCTATTGAGTTCCAGACCTACCCAAACCCCGGCGATGTCGCCGACGCTGCCCAAAGCGGTGAATGGGACGTCGGCAATATCGGGGCTGAGCCCGCACGGGCGGAGTTCATCGAGTTCACCGAGGCCTACGCCGAGATTGAGAGCACATATCTTGTACCGGCCGGGTCGCCGATCACCTCGTTCGCCGAGGCCGACCAGCCCGGCGTTCGCATCTCTGTCAAGGAGCGAGCGGCCTACGCGTTGTGGCTCGAACGCAACCTCGAACACGCAACGCTCGTCGAGTCAGAATCCATCGACACCTCATTCGATATTTTCGTCGACCAAGGACTCGAGGCACTCGCCGGGCTCCGTCCGCGCCTCGTTGCTGACGCCGAACGCCTGCCCGGGGCCCGCCTGCTACCCGGCAAGTTCTCAGCCGTTCAGCAGGCCATCGGGACCCCGAAAGGCCGCGACCGTGCCGGCATCGTCTACCTCCGCCAATTCGTTGCGGCGGCCAAGACTTCCGGCGTCGTTGCCAACCTCATCGAGACCCACGGTGCAGCCGGACTTTCGGTAGGGCCACTCGCTAGCCCCTGACCTATTATTGGCACCATGGCTGCCATCAATGAAGCAACCGATCTCGCAATCGACGGGGATATCGCCGTTGTCACCGTCGCCTCTCCGCCCGTCAACGCCCTCAGCTCAACTGTGCGCGCAGGCATCAACACCGCCGTCAAGCAGGCCAACGAGTCCGAGGCCGCGGCGATCGTGCTGATTTGTGCGGGCCGCACATTCATTGCCGGCGCCGACATCACCGAGTTCGGGGGCGCAGCCAAAGGCCCATCCCTGAGAGATGTTCAGGACACCCTGGAAAATTCGGCGATCCCTGTCGTGGCTGCCATTCACGGCACTGCGTTGGGCGGCGGTCTCGAGCTCGCCCTTTGCGCCCACTACCGGATCGCGGTCCCGAGCGCGAAGTGTGGCCTACCCGAAGTCAACCTTGGGCTGCTCCCCGGAGCGGGCGGCACCCAACGCCTCCCCCGTATCGTCGGGGTCGAAAAGGCCCTTCAGATGATTGCCTTTGGTGATCACGTACCTGCGGCGGAATGCCACGAGATGGGATTGGTCGATGAGATGGCTGTCGAAGGTCAACTCCTCGGAGATGCCGTCGCCTACGCCCGCAGGATTGTGGCCGAGGATCGCCCCCTTGCTCGGGTGAGCAATCTCAATGACAAGCTCATCGCCGATGCTCAGGTGTTCGCCGACTTCCGCGCCGCCAATGCCAAGAAGTTTCGTGGCTTCGAGGCACCCCAGGCGATCATCACGTGCGTCGAAGCAGCGGTGAACGGCTCATTCGATGACGGTATGACCGTCGAGCGTGAACTCTTCACCGCCCTGATGGCGGGAAACCAGTCAAAGGCCCAACGCCATCTCTTCTTCGCCGAGCGCCAGGCCTGGAAGATCCCCGACGTTCCCAAGGACACGGAACTGATTCCCGTGGAATCCGTCGGCATCATCGGCGCCGGCACCATGGGCGGCGGTATCGCCATGAACTACGCCAACGCCGGTATCCCCGTGACACTCATCGAGACGAGCCAAGAAGCCATCGACCGCGGCCTCAGCGTGGTGCGAGCAAACTACGAACGAAGCGCCAAGCGGGGCCGTTTCTCGATGGACGAGGTAGAGGTTCGCATGGGCCGCATTACACCATCGCTCGACATGAATGATCTGGCCGAGGTCGACATGGTGGTCGAGGCCGTCTTCGAGCGTATGGATGTGAAAAAGGACATCTTCGGACGCCTCGACCAGATCTGTAAGCCGGGCGCCATCCTCGCCACGAACACGAGCGCCCTCAACATCGACGAGATCGCCGATGCCACCACCCGCCCCGAGTGGGTGATCGGTATGCACTTCTTTTCCCCCGCCAACGTGATGAAGCTGGTGGAGGTCGTGCGGGCCGAAAAGACATCGATCCCGGTTATCAACACCACGATGCAGATCTCCAAGCGCATCGGCAAGGTCGCCACACTCGTGCGCGTCTGTCCCGGTTTTGTGGGCAATCGCATCCTGGCCGCTCGACGACGTGTCGCCGACAACCTGATAAATCAGGGCGCTATGCCATGGGAGATCGACAAAGCGATGTTCGACTTCGGCTTTGCCATGGGCCCTTTCCAGATGTCGGACCTTGCCGGCCTCGACCTTGGGTGGGTCAAAGAGGAATCGTCCAGTTCCACAATCCGTGAATGCCTTTGCGAACTCGATCGACGCGGCCAAAAGAGCGGTGCCGGCTACTACGACTATGACGAGAACCGCACCGCCACCCCCTCTTCCATCACCGAGGAAATCGTGCGGCGATTCGCCGCCCAAGCAGGCTTTGAGCCGCGAGATTGGACCGCAGACGAGATCGTCGAGCGACTCGTCCTCGGTATGGTCAACGAGGGCGCCAAGATCCTCGAAGAGGGCATGGCCATCCGCTCCTCTGACATCGATGTGATCTGGGTGCACGGCTACAACTGGCCGCGCTACTGGGGCGGCCCGATGTTTTGGGCTGACCTTCAGGGCCTCGACACAGTTGCCGCTCGCCTCAACGAGCTTGCCGCATCTGACGGTGACCACTGGAAACCCGCCGGGCTCATCACCCAACTCGCAGCCGAGGGCAAGTCCTTCAGCGACGCCGGCTGAGACTGCTCTTGCAGAACCCGATTGCGAGATTTCAACAACAACGAACAAAATCCGTCTACACCGGCTGGAAAATTGTCGCAACCACATCGGTGATCTGGGCCTTGCAGTCCATGCTCTGGATGCAGGGCTATGGCAACGTGGCCGTCGAACTCCGCAACCGATTCGATTGGTCAAAGACATTCCTGTCAATCGTGTATGCGGTGACACGCTCCCTGGGTGCGATGATCGGTCCTTTCCAAGGACGAATGCTCGAACATCGGGGCATCACTACAGTCATGCGGGTCGGCGCAGTCCTGACCATGGTGGGCTTTCTCGGACTGTCGCAGGTCGACAGTCGAGGCGAGTTCGTTGTGGTCATGATTGTGGCCTCGCTGGGCTCCAGCCTGATGGGCTTCCTCACCCTCACCACAGCCACGGTTCAATGGTTTGAGCGACGTCGCTCTCTTGCTCTGTCGATCCAGACAATGGGACTCGCCATTGGCGGTTTCGCAGGCCCTCTGCTCGTAGTCGGATTCGCCTTGATCGGCTGGCGCTGGACCGTAGCCATCGCCGGTGTCCTGCTCGGCGGCGCCGCCTGGCTGGCATCGAGCCACATCGGACAGTCGCCATCGTCGAGCAACGAACCCATGGACGGGCTCGATCCTGAGACTGCAAAGGCCGAGCAAGCCGCCGAGGGGGTCAGCGATGACCACTTCACCCTGGCCGAAGCGATCCGCACCCGTGCCTTCTGGATGATTTCGTTAGGTCACGGCTCAGCTCTACTCGTTGTCGGTGCATCAATGGCGCACCTCGCCCTCTACCTCACCGAGGATCGCGGTTTCAGCGCTGGCCGTGCTGCACTCATCGCTGGAATCGTGCCCGTGTTTCAGCTCGTGGGAACTGCCATAGGTGGGCGCCTCGGCGACCGGATCAACAAGCGTCTGATCGCCGGTGTCGCCATGTCCGCCCATGCCATCGGCCTCCTGGTCCTGACCTGGGTTGAGAGTTCCGTCGCCATCGGCGTGTTCGTCGTCCTCCATGGCACGGCCTGGGGCGTCCGCGGACCGCAGATGCAGGCCATTCGGGCCGACTATTTTGGCACCACGTCGTTCGCTCGGATCATGGGATGGTCAGCAATTGTGGTCACTGCGGGGGCCGTGTCCGGGCCGTTGTTGGCCGGAATCCTCGCCGACTCCACCGGCAACTACAAGCTCGGATTCACCGTGATCGCGTGCACCGCGTTCGCCGGCACCATCTTTTGGATCCTTGCCACCCCACCAAAGAACCCAAAGGCAGTCATGCACTAACGACTACGCCGCGCCACTCATCTCCGCGTTGTAGCCAATCGTGGTGCGATGGAGGAGTCGATGGTGGCCGTCGTAGCCCCCGGTAGCTCGATGCAGCACACAGCGGTTGTCCCACATCACCAGCATGTTGGGCTCCCATCGATGCCGGTATTGGAACTCATCACGGGTTTCCCAAGCATAGATCTCGGCAAGCAACGCTCGAGCCTCGTCGTCGTCCATGCCGTCAATACCAATGATGTAACCGAGAACGGAAAACTACGTTTCAGCACCGGTCTCGCGGTGAGTGCGGATCAGCGGATGCATATGGGTGGCGTAGGCCTCAGCGCTGGGCCGAATTCGCATCGACCGATCGTCGGCGTCGTCCTCGCCATAGGCCCCATCGGGGGCGTAGCCGCCGCGGGCGGAATGCACCGCCACCTTTCCCTCAATGCGAGACCGAAGTTCGGCCGGCATGGCGGCCAATGCCGCTTCCTGGTTCACATAGAGCGTGTCGCCACCGGTCGGCGGCACCACCTTGCTGTAAAGACACGTGCCATCAGGCGGGTACTCCTGGAAACTCCAATCGGAATGCCAGTTCTCGGCAAAGAGCGACGATGTCTCATCTGCTCGCCGTTCGATCGCGGCGATATGGGAATGACCATCGATCGGAGCGAAGAACGGGTCATGGCCGAATGGGCCAAAGTCCAACGTGAATCGCTCGAGTTCATCATCGGTCAACGCTTGGTCGGGGAAGGCGAGCACCTTGTGCTCAAGCCAAGCCGTCCGGATCTCCGTGACATCAACGTCGTCAAGACGGGCAAGGTCGACGCCACGAACCGTCGCACCGCACGCCTCACCGCTTGGGGTGATGTCGAGTGTCACGGTACGTCTCCTTGTCGCGTGCTCAGCGTCGGCGGACAAGTGGGATTAGCCAAAGTCCGCACCCAACCAGCCATGCCACACTGCTGGCGATCGCCAATCGATCACCGGCTTGAATTGCGCTGATCATGAAGAATACGCCTGATACAACGAAGGCGACCAGACCTGCGAGTTGATAGTTCTCCTGGGTGGTGCTGTCGTTGGTGGTCACGATCGGTGATCGTAGCTGGGCACACGGGTGCGTGGTGGCGTAGACATTTCATCGTGACCATTCAGCGAGCCCCCCACTCCACGCAACTCCGGGTTCGCTTTTACGAACTCGATCCCTACAACCATGTCAACCATTCTGTGTACGTCCAGTACTTCGAGACCGCTCGCGTCGAGTTACTTGACCAGGTCGGCTTCTCCCTTGCGTCAATGAGGCGCGACGGCCTCTCGATCGTGGTGTCGGAGATTTACACGAAGTTCCTTGCCGCGGCTGAGGAGAGTGACGTGCTCACCATCGAGACAGAGGTGCTGGAGTTCCGGCGGGTTACCTCGAAGTGGCGTCAGCGAATCCTGCGAGGCGACGAGTTGATCGCTACCCAGGAACTCCGCGCCGCCATGATCACCCTCGAAGGCAAGCCCACTCGCTTTCCTACCGAGATGCTCGAAGTCATGAAGCCATTCATGGCCGCTCACTGAACAATCCGGGACTGATCAACCCGTGATCGCCGCCACAAGGTGCACCCGCGGCGTGTCCCCACCGTTCAACGCGGTGTGATAGCCGCGGGTATCGGTGAAGTAAACGGAGCCGTCGGCCGGCAGATGCGTGCAGTGGTGGTTGACC
This sequence comes from Actinomycetota bacterium, assembly GCA_009937405.1. Lineage (GTDB taxonomy): Bacteria > Actinomycetota > Acidimicrobiia > Acidimicrobiales > Aldehydirespiratoraceae > JAACCU01. The sequence goes on along the minus strand of JAACCU010000264.1, from coordinate 4,267 downwards.
ACGAAGAGACATCCCGGATTGGTGTGGATCGGGATATGAAGCCGAGGCTCAGGGTCTCGGTGCCATGAGTTGGCGTTGAACGGCTGCTTGAGGTTGATCCGCACGCGCCCGATACCGACCACTCGGCGTAAACGGTCCACGACGTCTTCGATGTAGGTGCCAGCAAACTCTGGAACTAGCTCTGTGTAGGCGTCTTCATCGACCAAGTCTTCGCGGGGAATCTCGACATAGCTTTCGTCGGGGCGAATCCAGAAGCGACCGGAAAGGTCGACGGGTGCACGTCCGTCCGTGCCGGGCCGGCGGGTGACCGGCAGAACCCCGAATCCCCACTCGCCGTGGGCATGGTCATAGTCAAGACGTTGCAGCACCTGGGCCAACGCTGAGCGCAGAAGGCCAACGTCGACGTGCGGTTCATGAAGACGCTCGATCCCGGGTCCAGGGACGAACTCAGCAACGTCGCCGTGATCCGGGGCTTCAGCGGTCCAGTACACCATTCGCCCTGAGCCAGCGCGCTAGAGCGCAGCGTCGCGGTTAGCGCCCCGCCGCTGGAAGAAGTCACCAACCTGGTTCAACGACAGCACGGTGACCGAAAGGGCCAGAGAGGGCCAAATCACCTGCGCCGTGTTGGCTTTGATATCCCTACGAGCCTGATTAATCATGTTGCCCCACGTCGACTGCGGCAACTGCACGCTCAAGCCAAGGAACGACAGGGAGCCCTCAACCACGATGACAAAGGCCGCCGAAACCATGGCATAGGCAATCAACGTCGGCATGACGTTGGGGATGACTTCGCGGAACAAAATGGTGCGCGGTCTAGAACCGATGGAGCGCGCAGCCAACACAAACTCTCTGTTCGATATAGCCAGACTGTTCGCTCTGGCGACACGGGCGTAGGCCGGAATCGAAAGCACACCAATCACAAGACTGATCAGAGTCAAGCTCCGAACCTCAAAGATCGAAACAAGAGCCAAGAGCAAAATCAAAGCCGGGAAGGCAAGGATCACGTCAATACCCGCCATCACCACTGACTCGGTGCGCCCCCGCACAAAGCCAACCAGGGACCCGAAGAACCCACCCACGATGATGCCAAACGAAGCAGAAACACCGGCAACGATGAGGCTGACCCAACCGCCGTGCACAATACGAGAAAATGTGTCGCGGGCGATCGCGTCGGTGCCCAGCCAGTGCGAGCCCGACGGGCTCTCTAGGGGCTCGCCATCACCGAATCCGCCGATGGCAACGTCGAAGTTGTTGGTCTGCAGGTTGGGGTCCTGTAAAGGCAGGACGCCACCAAAAACGGCGACGTCGAGTTTGGCGTAGATCGCACCAAAGACCACGAGCGTAAGCCAGAAGGCAGAGATCTTGACGAGGATCGGCATGTCGCCGATGACATCACGCAACCTTGCCCGCTTCGGCTTGCCCAAAGATCCAGAATCGATTTGCCCGGAGGTCGAAACCTGCGTCAGACGACCGCTCGGGAAGTTTGGAGTGTGAGGTTCTCCGCCAGTTGTCGACATGACTCAGCTCCTCCGGATCCGCGGATCGACAACTGCGTAGAGCAGGTCGACGATGGTATTGATCACGACATAGACGACGGCGACAAACACCGTGATTCCCTGGATGACCAGAATGTCGCGCTGGTTGATTGCATTGATCAGGCGGAAGCCGAGACCAGGTATGGCGAATAACGTCTCGATCACGACCGTGCCACCCAAGAGCGCACCAAAATTGATGCCTACGATGGTCATCAAACTCAGCGAGCTCGGCCGGAGCGCGTGGCGCATCAGGATGTATCTGTCGCCCAGGCCTTTGGCCCGGGCCGACAGGATGTAGTTTTCTTTCAACGTGGCGATCATGTCGGCTCGCACGAGGCGGGAGAAGATCGCCATCTGCGTTGTGGCCAACGCGGTGGCCGGCAGGATCGCCGTCTTGAGGTTGGCGCCGATCCCCTTATTGCTTATTCGATTCCAGTTGGACGCCGGTAATAAGTCGAGCTTCACGGCAAAGAGCCAGATCAAGAAGATCCCGGTGATGAAGTTCGGCACCGATAGTGCCACCTGAGCCGCCGCAGACGTTGTGGAGTCCTGCCACTTCCCTTCCTTGTAGGCGCCGATGACGCCGAGTGGAACTGCAAGGATCAAGGCGATACCGATAGCCATCACCGCGAGTTGCGCGGTGACGGGGAGTCGCTGCTTGATGGTTGTTGAAACCTCTTGACCCTTGTTGATGTAGGACTCACCAAGGTCGAACGTGGCTGCGTCGCCGAGCCAACTCAGATAACGAATCGGGATCGGTTTGTTGAGTCCGAGATCCTCTCTTACTTGCTCGAGGAGTTCAGGGTTTTGAATGTTGTCTTGGCCGAGTACGGCCACGGCAGGGTCGCCCGGGAGGAACGACGTCAACAGGAAGGACAGTAATGTCACCGCAAACAATGTTACGACTAACCGCGCGAGGCGGGCTACTAGAACTCTTCCCATTACACGTCATTCCTCCCGAAACGATTCAACTCAGCCGAGCCATGCCTGGGCCCAACGGCCTTCAGCGTTGGGCAAACCAGCACCAAGGGAGCCGTCGGGGAGTACCCAACTGGCGAGGCCCTGGACAGCCGAGTCAACGATGAGTGCCGTGGCGGTATGGCCTGAATACCAGACCGGTACCTGCTCGGCGATTTCCAGCATGACTGCTTCGTAGAGGGCATAGCGCTCTTCGAACACGTCTGTCCTCGTTGCCGCAATCAGGTTCGTAAACATCGAACCTGAGAAGTAGTTGTGGAAGTTCAACGGTGAGACAACACCAGGCATTCCTGCCGCTTCGGCGATCGCCGCAGTGGGAGGAGCAAAGTTGGAGTTCAGGAACGTCGACGGATCGTTGTCGTCGGCCCAACGCCAGCAGTGTGTCGTATGGCTGCCAACAAATCCATCATCGGGGCTGCCAAGGGCGTACCCGATGTGGGTCTGCTGGTCGTAGTTGGTCATGGTCGAATTGACCAAACCACTGGCAGTCCAAACCTGCTCGATCACCTGCATGGCCGCGATCAGCGTCGGGTCAGGCGGGCAGGAGAGCTCAGCGTCGATGGGTTCGCCAACGGCCTTGCCGTCGGAGCGGTCCGGATCGTCGATGTATTCCTGCAGTGTTGCCTGGCCCAACTCGAAGTCGAACTGTGGCCAAGCTGCAGCAACAGTTTCGGAGTACCACTCAGAGTCCGGGCTGAACCACTGGGTGGCTGGCAACGAAATGCCTGTGCCGCCGAGTGCTTCGATCACGTTTTCCTGGGAGTTCATCATCGTGAGTCCACGGCGAACGCGCACGTCATCGAACGGCGGGATTAGCACGTTGAACATGCCCCCGCCGGTGTTGTTGCCCTGGAACTCAAACAGGAAGATGTCGGCGCCGTCATCACGCTCAGCGCGGGCGTCGCGGATCGTTCCCTGACGGAGGGTGTGAGCCGCTTGCGTCGTGCCGGACAGGGTCGCATCGAGACGGGTTCCCTCATCGGGAATCGGTCGGAACGAGATCTTGTCGAGATACGGCAGTTGGTTGCCTTCCGGATCGCTCATCCAGTAGCCGTCGTAGCGCACAACAATGGTCTCATTGTCAATATCGCGACTTTCGAACATGAACGGACCGGTACCGATTGGGTTCTCGTTGTAGGCATCCGGGTCCGCGACAGCGAATTCAGCATCAAAGACCATGCCGATCGCTCCACGCGAAAGGAACGCCGGGAACGCCGAGTTCGATTGGCTCAGGGTGTAGGTGACCTCAAGGTCGCCCGTGGCCTGAACGTCTACAAGGTTCGCCGACGAAACGCCACCAGCGCCAGCAGCACCGCTTTGCTGAACCGGGAACATATCAGCGATGTTCTGAGCATCGAGGGCCTTGCCGTTGTGGAACGTGACACCGCCACGCAGAACAGCGGTCCAGACCGTGAAGTCTTCGTTTGGCGCGATCGACTCGTACAGCTTTCCGCCGTAGCCGCCAGCAGCCAGAGGCTCCATCAGCCTGTCGTAGATCGTGTCGAAAACGTTGTAGCACGAAGATGCGCAGGTGTCTTCCCACGGCCGCATACCAACGAGTTCAGCCTCGAGACCGACAGCGATCTCGCCGCCGATGTTTCGAGTCGACTCATCTTCGACGACCTCGGTTTGGACTTCCTCGTCAGCGGTGTCGCCAGCCTCGGCCACATCAGCATCAGCATCAGCATCAGCATCAGCATCAGCATCAGCATCAGCATCAGCATCAGCATCAGCATCAGCATCAGCATCAGCAT
>JAACCU010000263.1 GCA_009937405.1 Actinomycetota bacterium | reverse complement strand
GGTGCCAGGTGCTCGAGGACACCGATCGGGCCGACGCCGGGGCCACCGCCGCCATGAGGGATACAAAATGTCTTGTGCAGATTCAGATGTGAGACGTCGGCCCCGAACTTTCCGGGTTGAGCGACCCCGACCATGGCGTTGAGGTTGGCGCCGTCGAGATACACCTGACCGCCGGCGTCGTGGACCATCTCGCAGATTCGACGGATCTCGACCTCGAACACTCCGTGGGTCGACGGGTAGGTGATCATCAACGCGGCCAGAGCCTCACGATGCTCACTCACCATCTTGTCGAGGTGTGCGACATCGACGTTGCCTTCGTTGTCACACTCGACGACCACGACGCGCATGCCGGCCATCACTGCGCTGGCCGCGTTGGTGCCGTGCGCCGAGCTCGGAATCACACAGATATCGCGATGAGTGTCGCCGCGGCTCCGGTGGTATTCCCGGATGGCCAGCAAACCAGCGAGCTCGCCTTGGGCCCCCGAGTTCGGCTGCAGCGAAACCCGGTCATAGCCGGTGATCTCGACAAGCCAACGTTCGAGCTGGTCGATCATTCGGTGATAGCCGACCGTCTGCTGGACGGGGGCAAACGGATGCAGCGATGCGAACTCGGGCCAGCTGATCGGCTCCATCTCGGTGGCCGCATTGAGTTTCATGGTGCAGGAGCCGAGTGGGATCATTGAACGATCGAGCGCGATATCGCGATTGACCAAGCGCCGCATGTAGCTAACGAGTTCGGTTTCAGAGTGGTACGACTTGAAGATCGGATGGCGCAGAACCGGCGACGTGCGCCGCAACCCTTCCGGCCGGGGGTCGGCGACCACTGCCTCGATCTCGTCGAGATCGGCGGTGATGCCGAACGATTGCCAGATCGTCTCGATGATCGCACGGCTGGTTCGCTGATCGAGCGACGCTGCGACGGTGTTCTCGTCGACTCGGCGCAGGTTGACGCCACTGGCGAGCGCCATGGCCATGACCTTGTCGGCTCGGCCTGGGACGCGAGCACACACAGTGTCGAAGAACTCGTCATGCACGATCTCGACACCGCCTTGACGTAGCCCCTCAGCCACGATGGCGGTAAGTCGGTTGACGCGGTCTGCAATGCCACGAAGGCCGCGAGGGCCGTGGTAGATCGCGAAGAACGACGCCATCACGGCGAGCAGTACCTGCGACGTGCAGATGTTCGATGTTGCCTTTTCGCGTCGGATGTGCTGCTCGCGGGTTTGTAGAGCGAGGCGAAGAGCGGGTTTCCCGTGGGCGTCCACCGAGACACCGACGACGCGACCGGGCAGCGAACGCTGGAATGCTTCTCTCGTGGCGAAGTAGGCGGCGTGTGGGCCGCCAAAGCCCATCGGTACACCGAAACGTTGGGTCGACCCGACGACAACGTCGGCGCCAAGCTCGCCCGGTGGGGTGAGACCGGCCAGGGCCAGCGGGTCGGCGGAGACGGCAACGAGCACGCCGGCCTCATGAGCCCGTTCGATGATTGCGCCAAGGTCGGTGATCGCTCCTGTTGTTGCCGGGTACTGAACGATCAAGCCGAACACGCCGTCAAGGTCAGCGGTTAGCGGGTCGTCGACCACGGTTGTGATGTCGATCGGTTCGGCCCGGGTCTCAACGACGGCGATGGTCTGAGGATGGCAGCCGCTATCGATGACGAATTTTGTTCCCTTGTTTTTGCGATTGACGCGCTGGAGCATCGTCATGGATTCGGCGACGGCCGTTGGTTCGTCGAGTAGCGACGCGTTGGCGACCTCCATACCGCTCAGCTCGATCACCATGGTTTGAAAGTTGAGGAGGGCTTCCAGGCGGCCTTGTGAGATCTCGGGCTGATACGGGGTGTACGCCGTGTACCAGCCAGGGTTTTCCATGATGTTGCGCCGAATGACTGGCGGTGTCACGGTCTCGTGGTAGCCCATCCCGATCAGGGATACGGCAGGCTGGTTCGTCTCGGCGATGGCCTTGAGCTCGACCTGCGCATCGAGCTGGCCGACCGGTTCGGGGAGGTCAAGGGCTTCGCTCATTCGGATGTCGTCAGGAACCGTGCGGTCGATCAGCTCTTCGATCGACTCGACTCCGATCACTTCGAGCATCTGTTTGCGTTCAGAGTCGGGAGGACCGATGTGTCGGCTCTCGAACGTGTCGCGATCGTGCAGATCGGCAAGCGAGTGGGCGGGGGACTGGTGAGGCGTAGACATCAAGGCTCCGAATCGTCGGGTCAAGCGCCGCGTATGCGACGGCTGCCCACTCGGTCCGGCTGCCTGAGAGCTTCTCCGGGCGATCCGGATTTCCCCTTCGGCGGACACTCGAAGTGCCACTCTCCCGAGACGTCCACACGGCAACGGTCGGGGGGCCTGAGAGGTTCCGGGCGGGTGCTCCTTCGGCGCTTCACCCCTACCGGGGTGAAGACTCTCCCGTCGACGTAGACGACGTGGAACTGACGTTAGCTCAGCTTCGCCGCGTCAGCTGAGTTCAATGAGGAGAAACAACATGCCGATGCTGTTGATCATGGCGTGTGCGGCAATGGCCGGTCCGAGTCGGCCGGTGGCTAGTCGTCCTGCCCCCAGCGCCAGGCCGAGCACGAAGAGCACGGCCGACCGCTGCGGCTCGATGTGAATTGCGGCGAATATGAAGCTGGTGGTCAGCAGGATCCAGTGGGGCTTCATACCGCGTTTTTCGAGTGCGCTCCACCAAAGCCCACGAAAAACCAGCTCCTCGATCACCGGTACCAGCGTCGATGCGAAGACTGCGAGTAGCACCAGCCAGATGGTCAGGCCGCCGCCGTCAGCGGACTCTTCGGCAAGTTCGGCAACGCTGGCGTTTGGAGCCGAGTCGAAGAGCCAGATCATGAACGCACCGACAATGCCGGCCCCGATCATTCCCGCGATTGCGAGTGCGGCGCCGAGTCCGAGATCGCTGGGCTTCGCCCAAAACGCGAAGTCGAGGCGGAGGCCGCGCCCTTTCCTTCCTGCGACGTTCCAGATGTAGAGACCCTGGACGATTGGCGGAATGGCGACGGCGAGGGGTAATCGTGCGCCTTCTAGTCCCGGTCCTGTAGTTACGCCATAGATCACAAGGCCGACGACAATTGAGATCACAAAAAAGATCCCAAGCGAGGCCCACGCATCGCCTAGTCCCCAGGTGACCGAATGGTCATAGACGAGACGATGATCCTCAGCGCCGGGCGGTGGCGGAATTGGGCGCGGGGGAGGGGGCCGCGGGGGAGGAGGCAGCGACGAATCAGGCACAGCACAGCCAGCCTAGAGGTCCTTGTGGCGGCGGCGTTCTAGCCGTCGGTCAGTGAGCGGCCGAACTCGCGAAGGCGAGAGACGGCATCGTCATGCACGGCCGGGCGCTGGCGGCCGAGAGCCAACTTGATTTCTTGGTAGGTCTCTTCTTCCATCCCGCAGTCCTTGCAGGCTTCGAGGTGTTCGGCGACGCGGGCCGCCCATTCGGGGCCCATGGCGTTGTCAAGATAGTGCTGAAGAACTCGGCCGACTTCGCGGCAGTTGGTGGGCGAGCTTTTGCGCCGATACCAGGGGCGTTGGATCATGCGGGTCTCCCGTTGATGTAGCCACCGTGCTGTTCGAGGTGTTTGCGGATGCGCTTACGAGCGCGGTGCAGTCGGCTCATGATCGTGCCGATGGGCACGCCGAGAACGTCGGCCGCCTCTTGGTAGTGGAGCGCCTGTACATCGATGAGCTCGATGACGGCGCGGAACTTTTCTGGTAGAGCATTCACGGCGGACTCGATCGCTGCGTCGTATCCCTGGTCAAGGACCTGCGCTTCCGGATCGGCGTTGTCTTTG
>JAACCU010000262.1 GCA_009937405.1 Actinomycetota bacterium | reverse complement strand
GGATCAGCTCAGCGAGCTTTCCTGGGGCAAGGTCATCATTGATGAAGCCCAAGTAATCAAGAACCCGGCAGCGGAGACGTCACAACAGCTTCGTCGATTGAACGCACGCACCCGTCTTGCATTGACCGGAACCCCTATCGAAAATGGTCTCGGCGATCTCTGGTCGATCATGGACTGGGCGAACCCCGGTCTGCTTGGACCGCGGGCGCCGTTCATTGCTCAGCTGACACCCGACTCGAAAGCGAGCGGTGACGGCGCAGCCGCGCTGCGAGCCCTCAATGGCATCCTCGTCTATCGCCGGACCAAGGCTGAGCCGGCGATCGCTGCAGAACTCCCCGATCGAATCGACGAAGTCGACCACTGCGCAATGACGCCTGAGCAGATTGGCCTCTACCAGGCAGTTATTGACACGCTCGTGGTGACCACAACTGAAAGCGATGCTGGTACGCCCGAACGCAAGGGCGCAGTGCTCGCGGCGATCACCGCCTTGAAGCAAATTTGCAATCACCCAGTGAACTATCAGGTCGACGATAAACCGTTGGACGGTCGCTCGGGCAAGCTCTCCCGCCTGAACGAAATCATCGAGACGGTCTTTGCCGCCGATGAGAAGATTTTGATCTTCACGCACTTCGCCTCATGGGGCGAGCGTCTCGCTCAGTACCTCACCGAACGCAACGGCAAACCGATCGCGTGTTATCACGGCGGCCTTGGTCGCGGTGCCCGTGATCGAATGGTGGATACGTTCCAGGCTTCGCAAGGCGCTGGCGCGATGGTGCTTTCGCTCAAAGCCGGCGGCACCGGTTTGAACCTGACCGCGGCCAACCACGTTGTGCTCTACGACCGTTGGTGTAACCCTGCGGTGGAGGATCAGGCTCGTGACCGCGTGTGGCGAATCGGGCAGACGAACACCGTCATCTGCCATCGCCTGATCTGTCCCGGCACGATTGATGAGCGCGTCGAAGAGGTTGTGGCCGGCAAACGCCAGATCGCTGACCTCACCCTCCCGAAGTCCAGTTCGATCGGTGATCTCGACTCCACCCAACTCCAGCAGGCGCTCGGGATCGATGCTGGTGCCTTACTCGACTCTGACCCGATCCCCGACGAAGAGCCTGATACCAGCGTGGTGTTGACATGAGTGAACCGAATGGCAACCAGCGCGGAAACAGATCTGGAAAAGAAAGCGCCAACTCCTCTGGAAGCGGTCGCGGCAAACGAAAGCGCAACGGCGGTGCGGGCAACAGTGGTGGCGGAGGCAAGTCTCGGGGACAGAGTTCCCAGGGCAAGGGTCGCCATTCTGATGAGCAGAAGCAGCACAAGGGGTCTCGACACAAGCAACCTCATGTCGATCTTGGCGACTTCTGGGGTGACTCGGAGGCTTTGCCTGAGCCGATGGATCACATCCGCGAGGCCGGGGATGTGAAGGCCCTAGTGCAGTCGCTGGGTCGAGTTCCGCTGAGTGGTCAAGAGACTGCGGCAGAACACTGGTTTGCCCTCGTCTACGAACGTGCGGCAATGCTTGCCGGGGCTCTCGCTGCGGCCGGAGATCTACTTTCGGACAAGACCGACGAGTAATGGTAAAAAACTTAAGATGAGGTCTGTGGAGCCTAAGTCATTCGGCTAATCTGATACTGCGCGGTCAATGAGATAGGCCACCAATGCTTGTGGTGGCCTATACGGGAGCATGTGATGCAGCAGTTGAAGGGCTGGAAGGCACTAGTTAGCGTGCTAGCAATCTTCGCGGCCACATTGGCATCGGTCGCGCCGGTCAACGCCGGTGTGGGCTTTGGCGACGTGCCCGCGGGACAGTTCTACACCAATGCCGTGCACTGGATGGTCGAGGAGGAAATCACCTTTGGCACAGCGCCCGGTTGCTTCCAGCCGTCTGGGCCTGCGACGCGAGGCCAGGTCGCAACCTTCATCCACCGGTTCAAGGACGAACCGAATGGAGCAACCGAGCCATTCTCTGACGTTGAGCCCGGTGACTTCTTTGCCGACGCCGTCGCGTG
>JAACCU010000261.1 GCA_009937405.1 Actinomycetota bacterium | reverse complement strand
TGTAGAGATGTAGAGATGTGGAGGAGTAACTTCACGTTGAGTGCCGTGAGATGGTCTTCGGCAGGCAAAGGCTCCTGCACGGAGTCCAATTCGCGCGTTCAGCGCCTGCGGGCACGCAGTCACGAGCGGTATCCACCGAAAAAGTGGGTCTCCTACAGTGTGTCAATGGGAGCCCCGACTTGATTAGCGGTGTTCTGGTGCCGATAGTGGTGAAGTCCAGTCTGAGTTGGGATGTCCCGTGCCACAAGTCGAGAAATCGATGACCGAGATCGAGCAGGTCGTGTCGGGCGAATTTCGAGCCGCGGTTGATGACGCTCGGGCCCGGATGGGTTCATTGTTTGAACCCGCCTGTCCGAATGTCACATTTTTGAAAGCACTACGCGACGAACTAGCGAACGCATCCGCCGACTCTGCCTCGGTGCCATATCCCGAACTGATTGATCCTGATACGTACTGGAATGCCTCGGTGAAGCCGCAGTCGAAGGCGCTGCGTGAGGGGGTCGTTGGAATCGTCGAACGGCTCCAGGACCGTGTCATCGAGACGATGGATGTCGCCGAGACAGATTTGAAGCAGATCGTCGACCGCGCCGCCGCCGACCCCGGATCCAATCCGCAGGCCAGGCGAAGCGAGGTCAACGAATACGTCGCTCAGCGTTGCAACGCCCTCCACCACCAGATGGCTCAACTACTTGACCTTCTGCCCGATCATTCCCCGCTTGATGAGGCCCGAGCTTTGCACCATGAGGCGCTCGTGGGTCATGCCACTGCCGATGTTGAAGGTCTCAAAACCGCCTATCTCCGCGATGCCGGCGGCGACGATGCACACCAAACGTATGCAGCTCAGCAATGGTCAGAGACGTTCGCCGATCGCGTTGCTCACCGTCAGGCATTGCTCGCCGGCGTGGCTCCCTGGCGCCACCAGGAGCTCGCTCTTGTCGGGTACGAACGTGCCCGGACACAGTCTGAGTCGCTCATCGAAGCAGCCGTCACGCGTCTCCAGGCACCGCTGAGCGGCATGCAGCTACTCCTCATGGAGCGATTCGACAAACCTGAGAGCTAACCGGACCGCTCGGCTAGTACGGCTTCACCGCGTACTCGTTGAGCTTGTCGAGGTGATGATGAGCCGTGACTTGACGGACGGTACGCGACCGTGAGCGCATCACGAGCGACTCGGTACGGGCGCCGAGCGCATCGAAATGGACGCCGGTAAGGAGTTCGCCATCGGTGATGCCAGTGGCCGCGAAGAAACAATCGTCACTCCTGACCAGGTCGTCCTGGGTGAGGACCTGATCGAGGTCGTAGCCCAGCTCTATGGCCTGATTGCGCTCGCGCTCGTTGCGGGGCCAGAGCTTGCCGAGCTGCTCGCCTCCCATGCATTTCAGTGCCGCAGCGGTGATGACACCTTCCGGGGTCCCTCCGATTCCGATGAGCATGTCGGCGCCTGAGGCAGGCCAGGCGGTCGAGATTGCGCCAGCCACATCGCCATCCGGAATCAACCGGATACGAGCACCGGCGGTGCGAACCTCAGCAATATGGTCGGCGTGGCGATCGCGGTCCAGAATGACAACGGTGAGATCTCTCACTGATCGTCGCTTCGCGGTTGCGACCGATCGAAGGTTTTCCGTGATGGACATCTCCATGGAGATGGAACCCTTCGCCTCAGGCCCGACCGCGATCTTCTCCATGTAGACGCATGGCCCCGGGTCGTACATCGTGCCGCGCGGCGCTACGGCTATGACCGCCAGAGCGTTACCGCGTCCGAGCGCGGTGAGCGTGGTGCCGTCGATGGGGTCGACGGCAATGTCGGTTGCAGGATCTGAACCATCACCGATTCGTTCGCCGTTGTTGAGCATCGGCGCTTGGTCCTTCTCGCCCTCGCCAATCACCACAACGCCGTCCATGGGCACGGTGCGCAAGATGGTCCGCATGGCGTCGACCGCGGCACCATCGGCACCCTCCTTGTCGCCTCGCCCCATCCAGCGCGACGCTGCCAGCGCCGCGGCCTCAGTGACACGGACGAGCTCAAGCGCAAGGTTGCGATCAGGAGCGGTTGGGGGAGTCTGTTCCATAAGAGAACGGTAGTTGATAGCAAGAGTCATGGGACGGTCCGGGCCGGCGTAGTTTCTCAGCCCCAAGCGTGCGAAGATGCTCCCGTGGCACCATCCTTTCGATCCCATTTCCGTCGTGACGAGTCTGACAAGCCTGCCGAAGGGCAAGAGGTCGAGATCGCAACCGAAGACTCCGATGTCCAAAATGACGAAGGCAGCTCAAGCGAGAACCTCGTCGTCGACGACGACAGTGGCGAATGGCTCGCCTATGAACTTCATGAATGGGCATCGCAGTCTCGAGCGATGCTCGCCCAACTCCTAATCGCCGACAAGGTCGTGCACTCATGGCAGGGAACAACACTTCTTGCTCACGAGTCGGTCGAGGAAGCAGTCGATGCGCTGCTCGATGAGGTCGAGGCGGCAACCGACCCCGAGCTTGACTCCGACAAGGCCCAAGTTGCGTTTGAAATGGAAGGCTGGTCAGGGGAGCAACAAGCACTGCTCGCTGAGCGTCTCGGTGCCGCTGCCGTGCCCCACGAATTCGATGCTGACGGTGATCTCGTTTGCCATGAAGAAGACGAGGAGCAGGCCGAACTTGTCATCGAAGACATCCTCGCTCGTGCGGCCGACGAAGGCCTCGAGGATCTCGAAGGGCTCGCCCTCAATGATCTTCTCTCAGCCCTTTTCGGTGCGACAGATCGAGTTCGAAAGGATGTTCATGACGGGGTAGGTGTGCTCGGTTGCGTGACGCACGGGCATCGTCTGAGAGGAGTTGCCACGCCGTTCGGTTTCGCCGCCGGAAACTGGGTTGTTCTGCGCGACTCGGCAGGCGATCTGGCCGATCTCCTCGAGAGTAAAGATGCCACCGACGCCGACGTCACTGACCTCGCAGCACGATTGCGCGATGCACTGCATCGAATTATCTGAGTTCGTTTGCAACTTGGTGGTCGACTGACGGAGTCCCTGGCGGGAAAGTAGCGTGGTGCCCGACATGATGTTGGCCGAACTCCAGGTGTTTCACTCTCGCCCGATCGCGCCGACCCGACGGTTGGCGCTCGGGTTCAGCACGCTTCCTTGTGATCCCGCTCCCGGATTTGGCGGCGTCCTTCTTGGCGCTGTCGCAGCGCGATTCACACCTGAAGTAGACCCCGATCTCTGGCCTGACCTTGTCTCGCTCACTCATGAGGTCGAGGCAGCTAGGCGGGTATCGCAACCGCGGCTGCGGCATCGTCTCCAGGAGGACCGGATCGGTCTCACTCGAAGCTCGCACCGCCTGTTCCGCAATGACCAGGGCATACTTCGGGCGACCTTCAACGCCGAGAAGGGTGCGCCAGCCCAGCACGTGCTCGGCGCAATTTACGCCGTGCAGGACGTCCCGGTGAACTTGCGTGGCCCCGTACTCGGCGCCGTTCGGCGCGGCCTCGCATGGCTTGGAGACATCGGGCCTGATCTGCTCCTACACCTCAGCGGCAAGAGCGCAAGCTCGTGCCACGCCGATGCCGTGGGTGACCCCATTGGCTGGGCGATGGGTGTGCTCGGGATCTCCGCGCTCGATCAACGACCGGAGAAGGCACAAATTCAGCGCCAGTTTCGCGAAGCGTTGATAGATGCCCACCCCGACCATGGCGGAGACGACGGTGATGCCGCGCGAAGGATCGCCGACCTCTCCGAAGCTCGGCGAATTCTTCTTACTTCATGAACTCATTTAACTCATGACTGCCCCGGCCGGATTTCTTCTTACTCACGGGGCTGGCAGTGACCGCAACCATCGGCTCTCGCTCGCTATCGAGCAAAGGCTCGAGTTGCCGGTTCGCCGTATGGACTTTCCGTATCGCAAAGCGGGACGCAAGGGTCCACCGGATCGGGCACCGAAGTTGATCGCCGAGGTGGTGCGCGAGGCTGAAGAGTTCGCCGCGGAGCTTGGCGTCGGATGCGATCGACTCGTGCTCGGCGGACGATCAATGGGTGGGCGGATGTGTTCGATGGCAGTGGCCGAAGGCCTGCCTGCTCTCGGTCTCGTCTTGTTGAGCTACCCACTTCATCCGCCGAACAAGCCTGAGAAGCTTCGGATCGAGCATTTCCCGAAGATTGAAATCCCGTCGATCTTCGTCAACGGCGACCGTGACCCATTCGGTACGCCCGAGGAGATGGAGCGCGAGCTGAACGCCATTCCGGGAGCAGTCACGATTCACTGGCTCGACGCTCAGCGCCACGATCCGAAGCCGACTTTCGACACCGAGATCATCGAGGTCGTCGGTCGGTTCGTCGACTCCCTCTAGCCTCGCATTCATGTTGGATCGCATTGCGGGGTTGGAGCACGAGCTCCACGACGTCGAGATACGGCTTGGCGACCCAGCCGTCCAGTCCGATCGCAAGCAGCTGGCTGACCTTGGTCGGCGCTTCAAACAGCTCGACGAAGTGGTTAGCGCCGGTCGTCGTCTCCGCCAAGCAACCGAAGATGTTGCGACGGCACGAGAGATGCTGAGCGAGTCCGAGGGCGATGAACGCGACGAATGGCGCGCCGAGGTTGACCTGGCAGAATCGGCCATTTCCAGCGCCGAGGAAGAGCTGCGTGTCCTGCTCCTGCCGCGTGATCCGAACGACGAGCGCAACGTGATCATTGAGATCCGCGGTGCGGTGGGAGGCGAGGAAGCGAACCTCTTCGCCCGCGACCTCTTCAGCATGTACGAGGGATATGCAAAGCGCATGGGGTGGCGCATGGAAACTATGAGCATCTCGCACACCGAGCGAGGCGGATATAGCGATGTCACCGCCATGTTGGCCGGCGAATCAGTGTGGACGCGTATGAAGCATGAGGCGGGCACCCATCGCGTTCAACGTGTGCCGGTTACCGAGTCACAAGGCCGAATCCACACGTCGTCAGCCACGATGCTGGTGATTCCTGAGGCCGATGACGTTGAGGTCCAGATCGACGACAACGATCTCCGCATCGACACTTTTCGAGCCTCGGGCCCGGGTGGTCAGTCGGTGAACACGATGGACTCTGCAGTCCGGATCACCCACACGCCCACCGGTGTCGTCGTTTCCATGCAAGACGAGAAGAGCCAGCTCGAAAACAAGGCCAAGGCGCTGCGTGTGTTGAAGAGCCGCGTCCTTCAGCTCGAGCAAGAGAAGGCCAACGCGGAGGCTGCGGCACTGCGGGGTAGTCAGGTCGGGACCGGCGACCGCTCCGAGAAGATTCGCACATACAACTTCAAAGAGAATCGCGTGTCAGACCATCGGATCGGTCTCACGATTTACAAACTCGACAAGGTTCTCGCCGGCGAGCTTGACGATGTGAGTGATGCCCTGGTCGCCGATGAGCGCCGTCGGCAACTCGAGTCCGACGACGGGTCGTGAGCGACGGCACCGTCTCCTGGGCGGAACTCTTGTCCGAGGCCGAAGCGCGTTTTGGCCGCGCTGGTCTGGAGTCGCCTGGCATCAACGCCCGAAGGATCGTCGAGGAGGCGAGCGGCACACGACCGTCAAAATTTCATCAGGTACTCGATGAGCCGGCCACCGTCCGCGGCGTGGCCCACTTCGACGCGATGGTAACAAGGCGTGAAAACGGTGAACCCCTCCAGTATGTCGTCGGCAACTGGAGCTTCCGTGAGCTGGACGTCATGGTCGACCATCGGGCTCTTATCCCTCGTCCTGAAACCGAGGTGGTTGCCGGCCTCGCCATTGACGAAGTCACTGCCCGCTCCGGAGGCACACAACGCGAGGTCCTGGTCGCTGACCTTGGCACTGGCACAGGTGTCATTGCTTTGTCGATCGCCATCGAGTGTCCCCGCAGTCGCGTGTTGGCCACCGATGTTTCGCCTGACGCGCTCGCTGTCGCCCGGGCGAACTTGACCGGACTCGGTCGAGCATCCACGCGGGTGACCCTTCACGAAGGAGACTGGTTCGACGCACTCCCTCACGCCGTGCGCGGATCACTCGACGTCATCGTGTCGAACCCGCCCTACATCGGTGACACCGAAGTCCTTCCCTCCGTCGTCACAGACCACGAACCGGTCACGGCCTTGCGATCAGGGCCAATTGGCACCGAGTTCCTGGGCCGCATCGTTGATGATGCAGGGGAATGGCTCCGCCCCGACGGCGCGCTAGTGCTTGAAATGGCGCCGATGCAGACCGAGGAGATTGCTGCTCGAGCGCAGCTCCATGGCTACCGAACCTCAGTTCACCCCGATCTCAGCGGCCGCCCCCGAGCGGTTGTGGCGCGGCGGACCGCGTGAACGATCCAATTGCGCTGATCGCCGATGCGCTTCGCGATGGTGAGCCCATTGTCTTGCCCACCGACACGGTCTATGGGATAGCGGCCCTCGCCGCCGATGGAGATGCGGTGGCAAAGATTTTTGCCGTCAAGAAGCGACCGCTAGACACTCGTATTGCCGCCCTGGTCACCGATCTGGCGCAAGCCGAGGAGGTCGTTGAGATCTCGCCGGTAGCCCGATGCCTGGCGGAAGCGTTTTGGCCTGGAGCGCTCACGATCGTGGCCCCTCGCCGCCCCGGTTGTGATCTCGCCGTGGGTGATGAAACCAGCATTGGCGTGCGGTGCCCTGACCATCCGCTGGTCCGAGAGCTCGCCCGTCGTGAAGGTCCGATTGCAACAACCAGCGCCAACCGCCATGGACAGCCCACCCCGAAGACTGCGGTCGATGTTGCTGCCGCTTTTCCGAAAATTGGCATGATCATCGATGGTGGGCGGATCGATGGAAGCGCGTCGACTGTGGTCTCGGTGATGGGTGACGTTGCCGTGCTCCGCCAAGGGTCGGTCACCTTGGCTGATATCAACGCGGTGCTCAAGGGGAACTCCTAGGATCAGCATCGTGCGCATCGCAGTTGGATCAGATCATGCCGGGTTCGAGTTGAAGGAATCTCTCGCCGACCATCTCCGCGAGGGGGGTCACGAGATCGTTGACTGTGGGACCTACAGCGGCGACCGTGTCGACTACCCAGACTTCGGCGCCGCCGTCGGTCGGGCCGTCCGCGACGGCAATGCTGAAGGCGGCTTATGCGTCTGTGGATCCGGAATCGGTATCGCCATGGCGGCAAACAAGATCGCCGGCATTCGAGCCGCCACGGTCTGGGACGCCACCTCGGCTCACCTCGCTCGCGAGCACAATGACGCCAACGTCATCTGTATTGGTGAGCGCCTCGTTGGCCCTGCCGTAGCCGAAGAGGCACTCGACGCGTGGCTAGGGGCCTCCTTTGAAGGTGGCCGTCACGAGGGCCGTGTGGCAAAGATCGATGCCATCGGCGGCGAACAGGCCGAAGCGCCCTGAAGTCGGCCTCGGCCGCTACAGTTCGACAGTCACTCGGAGGAGGTTTGACCCATGCCGTGGCCTAGCAGCGCGTCCGATGAAGTCCTCGAACTGATTCGTCAGGAAGAGGAGCGTCAAAACACTACTGTCCAACTGATCGCGTCGGAAAACTTTGCGTCTCCCGCCGTGATGGCAGCCACCGGCTCGGTGCTGACCAACAAGTACTCCGAGGGGTATCCCGGCAAGCGCTACTACGGCGGCAACATGGTTGTCGACGAGATCGAAAACCTTGCTCGCGATCGTGCGTGTGCACTCTTCGGCGCCGACCATGCCAATGTTCAGCCCCACGCCGGAGCCATCGCCAACATGGGCGTCTATCAGGCGTTACTCGACCCGGGCGACACGATCCTGGGCATGAGTCTTGACCATGGTGGACACCTCACCCATGGGTCACCGGTCAATTTTTCCGGGATCATGTACAACTTCGTCGACTACGGCGTCACCGCGAGTGACGAGCGCATCGATCTTGACGAGCTTCGCGACAAAGCAATAGCGAACAAGCCGAAGCTGATTGTCGCCGGCGCCACCGCGTATCCCCGCATCATCGACGCCGCGCCGCTGCGCGAAATTGCTGACGAAGTTGGGGCCATGCTGATGTTTGACGCGGCCCACATTGCAGGCCTCATTGCCGGTGGCATGCACCCCAACCCGGTGCCATACGCCGACATCGTCACCTTCACCACGCATAAGACTCTTCGTGGTCCGCGTGGTGGTTGCATCCTCAGCCGTCAGGAGCACGCCAAGGCCATCGACAAGGCCATGTTCCCCGGCATCCAGGGTGGTCCGTTGGAACACGCAATCGCGGCGAAGGCCATTGCGTTCGCCGAGGCTGCAACCGATGAGTTCAAGGACTACGCCAAGCAGATCGTGGTCAATGCTGAGGCTCTTGCTTCAGCGCTTGCCCGGGAAGGCTTTCGTCTCGTTTCTGGTGGCACCGACAATCATTTGTTGCTGGTCGATCTCCGTAGCTTTGACGAAGACCTCACAGGCAAAGAAGCCCAAGCGGTGCTCGACAACGCTGGGCTCAGCCTCAACAAGAACACAGTGCCCAATGATCCGCGTTCGCCGTTCGTCACCTCGGGTGTGCGCATTGGGACTCCTGCCGTCACTACGCAGGGCATGAACGTTGATGACATGGGCACGATCGCCTCGCTGATTGTGCGAGCACTGCGAGGTCGTGCTGATGACGCAACTGTCGCTCAGGTGAAAGCGGACGCCGCCCAGCTGTGTGCGGCCAACCCACCGTACCCGGAGCTTGGCTGAGGAACGGAGACTGACCCGTGCCCTCGCTTTGGGCGTATGTCCTCGTCGGAGCGGTTGCCGCGGCCGTCACGTTCATTCTGATTCCGGTCGTGCGCCGGTTCTCGGTGCCGCTGGGTGCCATCGTTGAGCCCGACGAGCGTCACGTTCACACGCGGGCCACACCCACGGCGGGTGGAGCCGCAATGGTCGTCGGTGTTGGTGTTGCTGTGGTGGTCGCCGCCATCCACCCCGACTTCAACAATGTGATGGCAGCGCGAACCGAGGTACTCGGTGTGCTGCTTGCTACCGGCGTGATGTGGAGCGTCGGATTCGTTGATGACCTTCGAGAAATTTCGCCGCCCGCCAAGATCGCAGGAATGGTCTTGGCGGGCAGCATCATGGCCCTTACCGGCGTCTCGATCCTTGTTTTCCGTGTCCCGTTCTTCGAGATCCTCGTTCTCTCTCCGGACTGGTCCTACCTGCTGACCGTTCTGTGGGTGGTTGGTATGGCAAACGCCATCAACCTCGTCGACGGTCTCGACGGCCTCGCAGCAGGAATCGTCGCCATCGCGTCTGCAGCCTTCTTCCTCTACGCGATTCGCTTGGGCAATGAGGATGTGCTCGACCCGTCGAACCCCGGTGCGCTCTGGGCCATGATCACGCTTGGCGTCTGCCTTGGATTCCTACCTCACAACGTGCACCCGGCCCGCATCTTCATGGGTGATGGCGGCGCCCTTCTGCTCGGGATAATGATGGCGGCCAGCACCATGAGTGTCGGAGGACGCTCGTCGGCGGAGTTCTCCGGGCAGGCGTTTTTCTTCTTTGCCCCAATCTTCATCCCGCTGGTGATCCTCGGCGTCCCGATCCTCGACACGGTGTGGGCCATCTTGCGTCGGGCAGCCCGGGGCAGCAGCATGTCGGCGCCCGACAAGAAGCACCTCCACCATCGCCTCATGAATCTTGGCCACGGACACCGCCGGGCCGTCTTCATTTTGTGGCTGTGGACTGCCTTGCTGTCGGCCTTCGCGCTCTACCCGACCTACACCGGTGATGGCGATGCCCTCGTGCCGATTGGCATTGCCGCCTTATTGCTTGCACTGTTCACACTGCTGCACCCGCGGCTGCGGCTGATGATGGAAGACGTCGACGAAGCGGCCCTCGACGCCCTCGACTGAGTCAGCGTGAACGGCGTCAGATGACGTCGACCGGCACGCCCAACGGCAGTCGGATCGATTCAACCAGGTAGGAAATATCATCGTTGTGGAGGCGGATACATCCGCTCGACACGTTGGAACCGAGTGTGTCTGGATCGTTTGTGCCGTGAATGCCGAGCTGGCCGGGGCCCCCAGCGAATTCTGTGAAGACATCGCTGAAGCCCGAGAGACCGTAGGCGAACGAGCCATAGACGGAATGAGGCGTGGCCGGGCGGAGTAGCTCTGTGGTGTAGTAGCGGCCAAGCGGTGTCGGGGCATTTTCTCGCGCCACTCCGACAGTGGCCTGCCAGATTTCTTCCTCGTATTCGAAGAGAGTGAGCTGGAAAGCATCCAGGTTCACCTGGAGTCGGAAGTTATGGCGGGCGAGTTGAACGTCGTTGGCAGAGATCCAGCCGAACGAGCCGTTGGGACGCGTGGGCAACAGGACCCGAAGGTTGTTGAGGCCATCGAACTCTTCGACCACGAACACCAGTGGACCCCCGGAGGAAATTGGGTTGGTGAATTCCCAGTCGACCTCACCGCTGCCGAGCGTTTGGCTGGCCACGATGGTCGGCACGAGTGCTTGGGCGACGAAGACGATGCCGGGCAGGTCTTCCTCGAGGACTTGCACCGGATAGGCCTCGTCGGCTGTGGTTTCGGTGACCTGACTGTCGCCGTTGAGTGAGAGAGTCGCCGGATCCGCGGGCTCCAGCTGAATATCGACGTTGTTGTAGCGGGCAACAAGGTCACGTTCGGGTTGTGCACATGCGGTCAGGGTGAGTGCACCTGCGCTGAGCAGGAATCGGCGGCGTTCCATTGCTACGAAGTTACCGGTCCAGTGTCTCCGAGTGGCGACAGGCCTAGCCATCTTCGGGATTGAGCTCCTCGAGTTCCTTGCCCGCGGTCTCGGGAAACTTCGTCAGAATGAGGCCTGCGACGATGAGTGGGCCGATGGCCAGGAGCGCCATTGGTGGTCCCAGTTCGCTTCCCCACTGATCTGACAGGAGTCCAGCGGCCAAAAGACCAACCGCACTGCCAGCAACGCCGATGGTAACGATGAGCCCGTTCGCTCGACCCCGGTCGTGGGTGCCGAAGAGTTCCGGGCCGTACACGGCGAGGGCGGGTACGGCGATGCCTCCAAGAATGCCGCCTGCCAGCGTGATCACCCAGAGCATCGGCCCGCTGAGGAAGAACGATGAGGCCCGACACGCGGTGCCGAGGACGAGGCCGAGCGCGCCGACGCGCTTGCGGCCCCGGGTCTCGGCGAGATAGCCGCCGAGGAGTACGCCGAGTCCGATGGGCGTGGATGTCACCACGGTGAACAGTGAGACGTCAGTAGCGCTGAACCCTCGCTCATCCTTCAGAAAATCGTTTTGGAAACTCGATGCCGGCGCCACAAACATGGCGACGAGAAAGGCTGAAATCGCAAGGAGCACAAGGCGGTCTCGGCGACGTTGCTTGGCCTCCTCATCGAGATCGGGGCGGTGGCTCAACCCTTCCTCGAACCTGCGTGTCTCGGGCAGACGACGGCCGGCCCAATAGATGACAGCGATCCCGACAGCACCGAGGAGGTAGACGGCGCGCCAACCGCGGATGCTGGTGTCGGCGATTGGCAGAACCCAGACAGCCATGCCAGAACCAAGGCCAGCGCTGAGTGCCAGCACCGACGCGGCCCACGCTCGGGTGCGAGCAGGCATCTCCTCGGTTGCCATCACGGCGATCAGGATTCCGAGTGCTGTTGAGAGCCCACGGGCAAAAAGTTGACTTCCCCCCAACCACCACAAGTTGGGTGCAAGTCCACCCAGGAAGGTGAGTGCACTACTGGACATGCCGGTGGCGATCAGGAGCGTGCGTCGCCCCTTGCGGTCCGAGAGGGCGAGAGCTGCGAGCGCTAGCAGGACGCCTACTCGCACAACACCGAAGACGATGCCTTGTGCGGTGTTGCCGTGGTCGAACTCTTTGGCAGCAAAGGTGAGCGTCTGGGTGAGAACTGTTCCGAGATACCCGTCGACGATCTGTACGCCACATAACAGGCCGAGCACCGTGGCGGCATGGCTATCGAGCCTGTCTGGGGGCGCCCACCAATACGAAAACGAGGGTTGGCGGCGCCGCATGGCCTGGCGAATCGGGAACCAGAACAGCCAACCCCAGACGGGAACAGCCAGCGCGTAACGGGTGGTTTGTTGGACCTTCCACGTGCCTTCAGCGGCCGACTCGACGCGAAGTGTGCGGCGGTAGGTCCGAAATGGGCCGTGCTCAAGGGCGAAGTCGTCTTCCCCGGATCGTGCCTCACCGACTACGTCGTTGCGCGGCTCGCGTAGCACGGCGAGTTCTGCATCGCTGCAGTGAAGTTCCTCGGTCAAGGTAGTCACGGCCGATGATGCTACGGCAGTTACGACTCCTGCCCGCGAGACGCGTATCCTGGGTCCAATGTCGCAGGAGATGCTGGATGATCCAAAGGCCGACTCTTTGTCGCCGTCCGCTCGGCGGCTTTTGCGTCGACCCCGGCCGCGTTATCGCGGGATTCTTCACCGGTGGGCGGCGCTGGCGTCAATTCCTGCCGGAGCGGTGCTTGTCATCGGAGCGGATGGGACACGCGCAAAACTTGCGTGTTCTATCTTCGCTCTGGGAGTCCTCGCCATGCTCGGCACAAGTGCCGTCGTCCATTGCCGCGATTGGCCGATCGAGCGGGTCGAATCTCTCGTTCGCTTCGATCACTCCGCCATCTTCCTCACCTACGCCACGACGGCGACGCCGATCGCGTTGCTGGCACTCGACGGTCGGCCTTCGATCGGGTTGATCGTTGCCACATGGGTCGGGGCAACGGTCTGCATCATTCTCGAATGGGCACCGTTTCATCCGCCGGCGGGCGCGGTCAACGCTCTCTTCTTTGGCTTTGGCGGCGTCGTGCCCGTGTTCTCGCCGTGGCTCATTGAGGCGTTCACTCTTGGGCAGGGAATCTGGTTCCTGGCTGGCCTTCTCACTTTCGCCGTCGGCGCCTTCATCGTGGGTTCTCGCCACCCCGATCCGTGGACGGATGTGTTCGGATACCACGAAATCTGGCATGTTTTCGTGGTGGTCGCCACTGGTGCCCACTACGGCCTCGTCATCGATCTCGCCTGGTAACCAGCGCGAAAGAGGAGCCATCCAATGAAGTTCGGCATCTTCTATGAACACCAACTCCCGCGCCCGTGGGACGAACGGTCGGAGAAGCAACTTCTTGACGATGCACTCGATGAGATCGAACTCGCCGACCGACTGGGCTTCGACTGTGTTTGGGAAGTCGAGCACCATTTCTTGGAGGAGTACTCTCATTCGTCGGCTCCTGAGGTTTTCCTGGCTGCGGTATCGCAGCGGACCAAGAACATCCGTCTCGGGCATGGCGTCTGTCTGACCGCGCCCCAGTTCAACCACCCGGCCCGTGTGGCCGAGCGAATCGGCATGCTCGACCTGTTGTCTGGTGGTCGCGTTGAATTTGGTTCGGGAGAGTCGTCGTCGGAGGCCGAGCTCGGTGGATTCGGTGTGCCCTACGAGCGAAAGCGCGATGCCTGGCTCGAAGGCCTGGAGGTAGCAATCCGGTCGATGACCGAAGAGCCGTTCTCAGGGTATGAGGGCGAGTTTGTGTCGATGCCGCCTCGCAATGTCGTTCCCAAGCCGTTGCAGTCACCGCACCCGCCGTTATGGGTCGCGTGCTCCCGTCATGACACGATTCTGCTCGCCGCCGAGAAGGGGATGGGAGCGCTGACGTTCGCTTTCATCGATCCTGAGGACGCAGCGGGTTGGGTCGACGACTATCGCCAGACGATGGCCGAAAAGTGTGTACCCGTTGGCAAGGCTGTCAATCCCAACCTGGCCTGTGTTACCTCGATGATGTGTCATCCAGATGTGCGTCAGGCTTTGGAGATGGGACTCGAGGGAGGCAACTTCTTTGGCTACTCATTGGCTCACTTCTATGTCTTCGGCGATCATCATCCGGGCCGTACCGATGTGTGGCAGGAGTTTCAGGAGAAGCGAGCCGAGCAGGGGTTCGATCCAGCGGTTCAGCTCGCGCTTGAGCAGGAAAAGCTTGGGGCGAAGATCTCGGCCGGCGATCATGCCGGACTGCGAGGTGCCATCGGCACGCCCGATCAAGTCCGGGAGTATCTCGAGCGTTACGAGGCCGCGGGAGTCGATCAGATCATTTTCGTGATGCAGGCGGGAAGGAATCGCCATGAAGACATCATGTCGTCGCTCGAACTTTTCGGTACTGAGGTGATGCCTGCGTTCAAGGAACGCGAGGAAGCCAACGCGGAGGCTAAGGCGGCGTCGTGGAAAGCAATCATCGAGGCGGCCATGGCCCGTCGGGGGGCAGATCCTGCACCGCTAGCCGAGGACTATGTCATCCGGGCGATCCCGAAGAAGCTGGTGGAAGCTGGTGTTGGTGAGGCCTTCGGCGTGAGCGAAGAAGGTCTGGAAGAGGTCGCGGCCCGCACGGCGGTAGGCGCCAGAGGCGAGGGCGACGGCATCGTCGGCTGAGGCCGCGGCAGGCTTGCACGCCCGAATACCCGCGGGTCTGGCGCACGATGGCCGTCCCGGTGCGCCAAACTGGTCGGATGGACTCAGGTGATGTGAACGAGGTCGAGATCTCTTCACACGAACCTCGTCGAAAGGGCAGCGGGTCGACCCTTGACCAGTACATGCCGGTGCTCTTGTTCTTCGCGCTGTACAACCTGGTCAACATCAAAGCAGCAGTGATCGCGTCGACTCTGTGGTCGATCAAGGCGACGGTCAGCCGCCGACGGGCCGGTCTCGAGATTGGCTGGTGGCTTCCGAGTGTCACCGTCTATTTGATCCTTCGCTCTGGCGTGACGATCCTCGTTGATGAGGAAATTGTTGATTTCGGGATCAGTAGTGAAGCCGTGTATTTCGGGATTGGTTTTGTCACTAAATTTCTTGTTGGCCTTGGCTTCGCAGTGACGATCATCGTCGGCAAGCCGTTTGTCGCCTGGGTGATCCCGAAGGTTGTCGACTTGGCCCCCAGCGTGATCGAGAGTCGTGCCTACACCCGTGCCATGGTCAACGTCACCTGGCTGATCGTTGCATTCGAGTGGGTGTCGGCAACGTGGGACATCTGGCTGTTCAACAATGCCGGTTTGAATCTCTTCTTCTTGACTCGCACTGGGGTGAACTTCGTAATGTCGTTCATCGCGATCACAGGGGCGCTCGTATACATCGATCGCAAACTCGATCCGCTCGAGGAGTATCCGGGGATTACCCAATTACTCGAATCGTCTGGGCGCCTGAGCCAATGAACGCGACCGCGGTCGGCGGACCAATCGTCGTTCTTCACGACCACTTGGATGGCGGAGTTCGTCCCCAGACTGTCCTTGATCTTGCCGCCGAGCACGGCGTCGAGGTGCCGGCCACGGATGTCGACGAGTTGGCCGAGTGGTTCACGATCACGCCGGGGATGCCGTTTGTTGAGGCATTCTCTCGTTTCGATCTTGTCGGGGCTGTCTTGCAGACCCCTGAGGCGCTGGCGCGAGTTGCTCGCGAGGCAGTGGAGGATCTTGCCGCTGATGGGGTGATCCATGCCGAGCTTCGCTTCGCTCCGATGCTGCACACGCTTCAGGGGATGACCCCGGTGGGGGCCATCGACGCGGTCGACGCAGGATTGGCCGACGCTGCGGCCACGACCGGACTCGATGCCCTCATCATCGTCTGCGCGATGCGTGATCAGCCTGAGGACGTCTCTCTCCAGGCCATCCAGTCCGCGATCGATTCCGGGTGCGACCGAGTGGTTGGCGTTGATCTTGCCGGTGGCGAAGTCGGGCACCCGGCCGAGAACCACGCTGCGGCCTTCTCGCTCGCCCACAGGGCCGGGCTGAGTGTCACGATCCATGCGGGTGAAATGGATGGCGCCCATCAGGTCGCGTCGGCCCTCGATACATGTGCACCTGATCGAATCGGCCACGGATGGCGAATTATCGATGACTGTGTCATCGAGGACAATCGAATCGCGGCGCTTGGTCCGACGGCCACGGCGCTGCGAGCATCGGGTGCGCCGCTTGAGATCTGTCTCACCTCGAACGCCTGTCTGGGGATGCCGGTAGCTGAGCACCCGGTGCGCCTGCTGCGCGATGCGGGGTTCCGGGTCACGCTGAATCCCGACGATCGTGCGATCACAACGACGAGCGCTCGGCGTGAGCTTGAGCTTGCGGTCGAGCACCACGGCTTCACTCGATACGATCTGGCTCAGAGCATGGAGCGGGCGGCCCTTGGAGCATTCTTGCCGGATGAAGAAAGAGCCGCCTTGGCGGCGCGCGTTCGCTCCGGCTGGGACGTGGTACCCGCGCGTATTGTTCACCTAGCCGAGCGAGGGGAGTGGGAAGCGGCTCGTTCGACCGGGAGCTATTTGCCGGGCGCATTCACTGCTGACGGGTTCACTCACCTGTCCTCGCTTCATCAGTTGCTGACGCCGGCCAACCGCTTCTACGCAGGTCGCACCGATCTTGTGGCGCTGGTCATCGACACCCACTTCCTTGGCCCTGCGCTTGTGTGGGAGCCGGGCACGGGAACCAACGAGCACTTCCCGCATCTTTACGCGGCGTTGACCCCGGAAGCGGTGCTCGGTGAATTCGAGATGATGCCCGGCGCCGACGGGAGCTTCTTGCTTCCACCGGAGCTTGTGCTAGCGGTCGGTGGCTGACGCGAAGCTGGCGGCCACAGGGCTCCTGCGTTTGGTGTTTGCCGGTCCGGTTGGCTGATCAGCGCCGTCGAATCCGCAGCGGCCGCACCACGGCCCGCTCTTCGGCGTCGCTGGCCTTGAGGTCGATCTCGGCTTCAAGCACCCACTCGTTGAACCCTTCAGGGTCACACAGCGTCTGAGCGACTGTGCCGGCATCGAGGTCGATCTCGAACCACTCTGCGGCCCGTGCCCCTGCGTCGATGTGGATGTGGTCGTGGACTTCCCAGTAGTCGGCTAGGTCTTCGGCCAGGGTGTTGGTGCGCCGTAGCGCGATCTGGGTCACCAGATTGAACAGCTCGTTGCGCACCATCACGGTGAATGCCCGCCGGTTGGCAGTCAACGCAAGTGGCTCGGTGGGCGGTGCCGGCTCGTCACCCACCTCTTCTGGGTTGCGGAGCTTCTCCCACTCGTCGATCAGGCTGGAGTCGACGCGGCGAATCATTGCGCCGAGCCATTCGGTCAGGTCGTCGAGTTCGTCGTTGACCTGGTCCATGGGCACTGTTTGTGCGAGCGCCTTGTAACAATCAGTGAGGTAGCGGAGAAGCAGTCCCTCGGACCGCTTGAGTCCGTACCGGGCGACGTACTGGTTGAACGTCTCGGCGTGCTCGAGCATGTCTCGTACGATTGATTTCGGGCTGACCCGATGACGGCCGACCCATGGGTGGCGGCGGGCGAAGATCTCGAATGCTGGTTCGAGGAACTCGGCTTCCGGTTTTGGCCACGTGGCCTTGTCCAACTGCTCCATGCGTTCGTCGAACTCGACGCCCTCACGCTTGAGATCAGAGATCAAGTTGTCCTTGATCTTGTCGAGTTGGGCCATGAGCACGACCTTTGGGTCTTCGAGTGTGCTCTCCACCACACTCAAGACCTGCCAGGCGTAGTCCGGCGCCTCCATGTCGAGTGCTTCGATTGCCTCGATGGCAAACAGCGAGAGGGGCTGGTTGAGCCGGAAGTCGTCCTGTAGGTCGAGACCGACGCGTACCGGGCGGCCGAGATCGTCGGGCTGATCAAGGATTTCCAGGATCTCGGCGTCGACAAGTGATCGGAAGATTGAGATTGATCGGCGGATGTGGTCGCGCTGGCGTTTACTTGGCTCGTGGTTTTCGGTCAACAGGGTCTTCATGGCGGCGCAGCCATCACCGGAACGATCGAGCACGTTCAGCATCATCGAGTGACTGATACCGAAGCTCGACGAGAGGGTCTCGGGTTGTCCGCCGCTGAGGCGAGCGAGCGTGTCGCCATCCCAGTGGGTGTAGCCCCGCTCGGGAGGCTTGCGCTTGACCAACTTCTTGCGCTTCTTTGCATCGTTGGCGGCCTTGGCTGCAGCGACTTTGTTTTCAACGACGTGCTCTGGGGCTTGCACCACCACAGACCCGGCGATGTCGAACCCCTTGCGGCCCGCGCGGCCAGCGATTTGCTGAAAGTCGCGGACCGTCAGGACCCGCACTCGGCGGCCATCGAACTTGCATAGCTGCGTGAAAAGCACGGTTCGGATTGGCACGTTGACACCGACTCCGAGTGTGTCGGTGCCGCAGATGAGCTTGAGAAGGCCCTGTTGGGCGAGCTTCTCAACGAGGAGGCGGTATTTGGGGAGGAGACCGGCGTGGTGCACGCCGATGCCTGCCGATACGAAGCGTTTGAGATCCTTGCCGACCGGGGTGTCGAAACGAAAGCCGCCGATGGCAGTCTTGATCTCCTCTTTTTCTTCCTTGGTGAGGATGTTGAGACTGGTGAGACTCTGAGCGCGAGCAGTGGCTTCCTTCTGCGTGAAATGAACGATGTAGACGGGCTGGCGGCCGTCGTCGAGCAAATCGCCAATCGTGTCGAGCAGGGGAGTTTCGCGGTACTCGAAGTCGAGGGGTACGGGTCGTTCAGCCCCCGATACCAGTGTGGTGGGTCGATCGGTGCGGCGGCTGAGATCCTCGCGCAACTCTTCGGTGTCGCCGAGCGTGGCGGACATCAACAGGAACTGGGTATACGGAAGTTCGAGCAGAGGCACCTGCCACGCCCACCCTCGGTCACGATCGCCGTAGTAATGGAACTCGTCCATCACCACGAGGTCGACGTCGGTGTTGTTGCCCTCTCGTAGCGACCGATTGGCCAAGATCTCTGCAGTGCAAACGATGACCGGCGCGCCAGCATTGACGGCCGCGTCGCCGGTGACCATGCCGACATTGTCGGCGCCGAGAGCCGCGCTCATCTCGAAGAATTTCTCCGACACCAGCGCCTTGATCGGAGCGGTGTAGACGGTGCGCCTGCCTTTGGCGAGATTGGCCCAGGCTCCGGCCACCGCTACGAGCGACTTGCCGGATCCCGTGGGTGTGGCGAGCACGACGTTGTCGCCGCTCAGGAGGGAAACGATCGACTCTTCCTGGTGGGGGTAGAGCTCGAGTCCGGCGCTGTCAGCCCACTCCAGAAACGCGATGAGTAGATCGTCTTCGTCGGTACTGGTCGGGGTGTGGTCGAGCAGCGAGATGGCCGTGACCTTAGCGAGTGGACGCGACTACTGACCTTT
>JAACCU010000260.1 GCA_009937405.1 Actinomycetota bacterium | reverse complement strand
GGCATCACGCCCTACGACTCGACCCACCTCGGACACGCCAACACTTACCTCACCTACGACTTGTTGATCCGGCGGCTTGAAGACCTCGGCCACACGGTGAAGCTTGTTCGCAACATCACCGACGTCGACGATTCGATCCTCCCGAAGGCTCGTGAACTTGGTATCGACTTTCTTGAGCTTGCTGCAGCCGAGACCACTCGCTTCCACGGCGACATGGTTGCCCTCAACACCCGACCCGTCTTCAACGAGCCGCACGCCACCCAGTGGGTTGCCGAGATGGTCGAGATGGTGAAGACGCTCGACGACAAGGGCCACGCCTACAACGTCGATGGCACCGTGTTCTTCGACGTGTCGACCTTCGACTCTTTCGGCGCGGTTAGCGGCTACGACGAGGCGACAATGATCGAATACGCCGCCGAGCGCGGCGGGCATCCTGACGATCCCCGTCAACGCAATCCGCTCGACTTCATCCTCTGGCAGCCATCACTCGACGATGAACCACGCTGGCCGAGCCCATGGGGCGACGGACGACCCGGCTGGCACATCGAGTGCAGCGCCATGGCCAAAGGGACCATCGGCGAAACAATCGACCTTCATGGTGGCGGCTCAGATCTGATCTTCCCACACCACGAATGTGAGCGAGCCCAGAGCGAGGCCGCCAACGGCACCCCATTCGTCACCCACTGGATGCACTGCGCCATGGTCGCCTACGAGGGCACCAAGATGTCGAAGTCACTTGGCAACCTCGGGTTCGTCAGCGAGCTTTCCAAGACCGCCGATCCACGAGCGATACGCCTCGCCCTGATGCGCCACCACTACCGCACGGATTGGGAATGGTTCGACGGCGATATCGACGCTGCTACCGAAGTCCTCGACCGGCTCCACGCCGCCGCCGCCGCCGCGAACGGGCCGGACCCTGCACCGTATGCACAACGTTTGCGAGCGGCTCTCGACAACGATCTCGACGCCCCCGCCGCCCTCGCCGCCCTCAGCGCCCTGGCCGATGGCATACACCACGGCGGATCTGACGAGTCGGCGCCTACCATTTTGCGGGAGCTTGCTGCTCTGTGCGGTGTCGAACTGACTTCGCCCGTGACTCCGCTCAGCTAAGTCAGCTCTCCCCGACCGATCCAGCCCCGTTGAAACAAAAAGGTTGACTCCCGTGATCCGCTTGTACGACACACTCACCGGTGACGTGCGCCCTCTCGCTCAACGCGACGAGGGCAAGGTGTCGTTGTACGCCTGCGGTCCGACCGTCTATGACCACCCCCACCTCGGCCACGCTCGCCAGGCAATGACCTACGACATCATCCGCCGATATCTCGAGTGGCGCGGCGTCGAAGTGACACATGTCGCCAACGTCACCGACATCGACGACAACATCATCAACCGAGCCACCCGTGAGGGTCTCACCGAGCCTGAAGTCGCCGTTCATTGGGAGGGCGTCTATGTCGAAGCAATGGATGCGCTCGACATTCTCCATCCCCACCAACGCCCCCACGCCACCGACTATGTCGACGAGATGGTGGAGTTCGTCCAGACGTTGATGGACAACGGCTCGGCCTACGCCAACGAAAGCGGCGTCTACCTGAGAGTTCACAAAGTGGACGGCTACGGCGACCTCGTACATCGGTCACTCGATGACCTTCGTGAAGGTGCCGGTGCGCGCATCGAAGTCGACGACAACAAGGAAGATCCACTCGACTTCGCCCTCTGGAAGGCGGCCAAACCCGGTGAGCCCACCTGGGCAAGTCCCTGGGGTGCCGGCCGCCCCGGTTGGCACATCGAATGCGTGGCCATGAGTCTCGGCATTCTGGGCGACGGCTTCGACCTGCACGGCGGCGGCAGCGACCTTGTCTTCCCTCATCACACAAATGAACGCGCCGAGGCCATCGCCGCGGGCCGCGGGTTCGCCACGCACTGGATGCACAACGCCATGCTCAACATCGGTGGCGAAAAAATGTCGAAGTCGCTTGGCAACTTCACCACCATCCAGGCGTTGCTCGACGAACACCCGCTTAACGCCCGCGCCCTGCGCCTCCTGCTTCTGCAGACGCATTACCGCAAGACAATGGAACTCAACGCCGACGTGATCGCCCAAGGGCGCGCTGCCATCGAACGTCTCGATGCAATGGCCCGCAAGGCAGGCGCAGCCGGCGTCACCCTCGATGACGATGCCCGCGACCAGCAAGCGGTCGACGAGTTCACCGCAGCGATGGACGACGATTTGGCCACCCCCGAGGCGATGGCCGTGGTGTTCGCACTCGCTCGCCGCGCAAACGCCGCCCTCGACGCGGGCGACGCTGGTGCTTCTGCACTAGTTGCGACCACGGTCGACCTCGCCGGCGCCCTCGGCGTCGTGGTCGGAGCCGGGGCGCCCACCAGCCACGATAATGCCAGCGACCACGACGCCGAGATTGATGCGTATGTCGAGGCCCGCACTAAGGCACGCGCAAACAAGGACTTCGCCGAGGCAGACCGCATCCGTCATGAACTCATCGGCCGAGGAATCGTTGTCGAGGACACCGCCAACGGATCGGTGTGGCACCGTTCCTGAGGCAATACAAGGATCCCGACCATCTGAGCATTACCTACTCAGGTCGCGATACATCAAATGTCTCGGGTAGGGCCCTCGGTGTCGCTCACTACGAGCGAACGAGAACTCAACCGATGCTGTAAATAAACCCGCTTCGAGTGCCCACAACAATGTGGCCTCGCCACACAGCCGGCGTCGACTCGATACATCCGCTGAGCTCTACCTCCCACAGGGGCACCGGCTCTGCAGTGGTGTCTCTGATGTCAAACCCATGGAGAACACCGGCGCAGTCGCCCTGGATCCAGATGCCGTCGACAATCACCGGCGACGACCACGTGGGGCCGGAAAGCTCGAGCCTCCATCGCTCCTCGCCCGTGGCAGTGTCGAGCCCGAGCACCGCCCCGGTATCGGTAGGCACAATGAGCAGGTCCTCATACAAACCGGGTGTGGCCCAAACTCCGGAGTCGAGGCGAGGTCTCTCCTGAACTCCCCACACCAGTGGATCGTCTGGCTTCGAGGGATCGAGCTTGATTATCTGACCGACTTCTTGGCTGCGAGCGTTCCCCCGTTCGTACTCGACCCCGGCGTAGATCATTCCCTCATCGTCGATCACAAGCGTGGCATCGACGTCGTCGCCGGCCCAATAGCGAAAGACCCGCGTCGGATCGATCCCAAACTTCAGCCCGCTGATGTCCCAGCCCTGGATCAGCCCACCAGAATTAGCGAAGTAGACGACATTGCCGGAGATCGCCACCGAGTTTTCGATCGACACATTGCCGCCCATCTCGGCGAGCAACTCATCGTCCCAACCCGGCGTGTCGAAAACGAGCTCAGGGTCAACGGTAACCAAACCGTCCCCGCCGTAGCCCCGATTGAGCTTGACGATGTGGAACTGACTGTTTTCGCCACCAATAAACAAATAATCGTCGATGATCAGCCCTGCGCCATCCCAGTCATTGTTCCATTTCGTCGGCGACACGTCAGTGGCGGCAAGCGCCCAGAGCTCGCGCGGCGCATCCCCGTCGAAGGCCACCACCCGGTAGAAGTTGTCACGACTGCCGGTGTAGAGCAGCGGGTAGCCGTCCGGGTCGATCGTGACCGAGCCCTTGATGATGTCACCTGTCGGGAAGTCATCGAGCAGGCGTTCACCGGTGTCCGCATCGAGAAAATGAACATTGCGGCTGTAGGAGCCGAGCGTTACCCACGTCTGCCCGTCACGCTCGAAGATTGCCGGCTGACCCGTCCATCCCGACCCGCACCAGTTGATGACCTCCTGGCCCACCGACGAGTTGGAGCACATCGCCTGGTCGGGGAATCTCCACCGGATCTCAGGGTCCGTGGGCACCGGCCCTTCGCCGTAAAAAGAGCGGGTGGGGTTGCCACGAAAGGTCAGCAAACCTTCAACGGTGTCGCCCCACGGCTCGCCCGAAGACTCTGGATCGACCCAACCCTCATAGGGCGGCTCCGTGGTCGTGGTGGTTGAGGTCGAGCTACTGGTGGTCGACGTGGTTGACATCGGCGCTTCGGCAAACGGTTCCCCCGCCAGCCGCTCGCTCTCCCCCGTCGGCGGCGGCTTGGCGATGAGAACGACGAGCAGCACGAACAAAAGCGAGAGTCCACCGACGGCGAAACGGATTGCTCGACTCGAGCGCGATGACATTCCTCAAACCTAATCAGCCGCCGCAGCTCAGCCATTCCATTCGAAGCACAGCGGCACGACGAGCGACGAAGCCGACTTGTTTCGCTGGCCGCCAACGACCTCTAGCCCAGGGCGTAGATAAAGCCGGCTCGGGTACCAACCACGATCTGGCCCCTCCACAGAGCGGGCGTGGACTCGATGCAGCCACCGAGTTCGATCTCCCAAAGAGGGACGGGTTCAGCCTTCGTGTCCGTGATGTCAAAGGCGTAGAGCACGCCATCACAATCGCCTTGGATCCAGATGCCGTCGACAATCACCGGCGACGACCAGGTCGGGCCGACGAGCTCCACCCGCCAGCGCTCCTCACCAGTGGCAGTGTCGAGCCCGAGCACATCGCCTGAGTTAGTCGGCACGATGAGCAAATCTTCGTAGAGGCCCGGCGTGGCCCAGATGCCAGAGTCGAGGCGGGGTCGCTGCGCCACCCCCCACACCTGGGGATCGTCGGGCTTCGAAGGATCGAGCTTGATGATCTGACCGACTTCTTGGCTGCGAGCGTTGCCCCGCTCGTATTCGACCCCAGCGTAGATCATGCCTTCGTCGTCGATCACAAGCGTGGCGTCGGTGTCGTCGCCGGTCCAGAAACGAAAGACCCGCGTCGGGTCAATCCCGGACTTCAGCCCGCTGATGTCCCAGCCCTGGATCAGCCCACCAGAATTAGCGAAGTAGACGACATTGCCGAAGACCGCCACCGAGTTTTCGATCGACACATTGCCGCCCACCTCGGCGATCAACTCATCGTCCCAACCTGGCGTGTTGAAGACCAGCTCAGGGTCAACCGTGACCAAACCATCTCCGCCGTAGCCCCGATTGAGCTTGACGATGTGGAACTGACTGTTTTCGCCGCCCACAAACAAATAATCGTCGATGACCAGGCTGGAGCCATCCCAGTCGTCGTTCCATTTCGTCGGCGACACGTCAGTGGCAGAGAGCGACCACAACTCGCGGGGTCCGTCACCGTCGAAGGCCACCACCCGGTAGAAGTTGTCACGGCTGCCGGTGTAGAGCAGCGGGTAACCGTCCGGGTCGATCGTGACCGAACCCTTGATGATGTCACCTGTCGGGAAGTCGTCGAGTAGACGTTCGCCGGTGTCGGCATTGAGGAAGTGAACATTGCGGCTAAACGCGCCAAACGTTAGCCAAGTCTGCCCGTCACGCTCAAAGATTGCCGGCTGACCCGTCCATCCCGACCCGCACCAGTTTCTGACCTCTCCTCCCGCTGTTGAGTTCGAACACATCGCCTGATCTGGGAACCGCCACAGGATTTCCGGGTCGCTCGGCACCGGCCCTTCGCCGTAAAAAGAGCGGGTGGGGTTGCCACGAAAGGTCAGCAAACCCTCGACGGTGTCGCCCCATGGCTCGCCCGAAGAATCTGGATCGGCCCAGCCATTGATGGGCGCATCAGTGGTCGTGGTTGTTGCGCCAATCGGCGTACTCGTAGTCGTAGTCGTAGTCGAGGTCGACGTTGAGGTCGTTTCGTCTGCTGTCGCGGCGTCCGACAGCCGCTCACCCTCGCCCGTTGGCGGCGACTGAACAATGAGAACCACGAGGAAACCAAGAAGCACGGAAAGTCCACCGAGAACAAACCGGGCTGCCGGACTCAAACGCAATTGCATACTCAGAACTTAGCCAACCAAGGCCCTTAATCAATTCCAGAACTCAAACTGGCTCAAGGCATAACTCGCCCACACCTCGCCGGGCAGGTCTTGTACGCCAGCGAACCGATCGGCAATGCCAAACAGCGACTCAGCTACATCCGGCACACCAATGAGGATCGCGATCAACACCATGAACGAGTAGGGCCGGATCCGGTGGGCCCTGCGCAGGGCGGCCGAACTCAGCCAGGGTTCGATCGCCCCGAACCCATCGAGCCCCGGGATCGGAAGCAGATTGAGCACGATAGCAACGATCTGGAACCACGCAATCAACACGATTCCAGCGGTGATTTCGATGTTGTTGCCACCAATCCAGCCGAGTCGCACCGGCACGAGCAGAAGGACGGCGAACAACAGGTTCATCGCTGGTCCCGCGAGCGAGACCGCCGTTCGCCACGCCCGCGATCGCATCGCCATCGGTTGCACCCAGACCGCTCCGCCGGGAAGAGCGATGCCCCCTGCGACAAGAATCACGATTGGAAGCAGGATGCTCATCACGGGATGGACGTAACGCGTCACATCAAGGGTGAGGTAGCCCTTCTCTCGCACCGAGTAGTCACCGGCGGCAAACGCAACAAATGCATGGCCGAACTCGTGGAGCACAAGACTCAGCACCCAACCCCACACGACGAACACGAACATCCATGGCGTCGCACTGAACGGCTCAGTCCTGTCAAGGAGCCAACCGAACACGGCCAAGCCGGCCACAAGGGCGAAGAAATTCGGGCCCGGCCGAACGTGAGGAAGCGTTGCGCGTACATGCGTGAGCCACATCGGTCAGCGCAAGTTTCAGACGGCCAGCCGGAGTTGACCGGCCTTAGGCTCCTCTGCGTGACTGTGACGCCCAGCAACCTCCACCTGATCTTGCGCGGCTTCACGCGTCGCTGCGCTGTTTGCGGCCAACGTGGCCTGACCGACAGGTTCCTGCGGTTGTGCGCGCAGTGCCCCCGGTGCGGCTACGTCTTTGAGCGCAAGGCCGGTCACTTCGTCGGCGCCGTCGGCATAAACACAATCTTCACGTTCGCTCTGATCGCCATCACGCTCGTGGCCGGCATCTTGTTGATGTGGCCCGATGTGAAGTTCATCCCGCTCGCCTCTGTCACCGTCGGTATTGCCACTGCGGTGCCCGTACTGTTTCACCCCATCGCCAAGACGCTCTGGGTCGGAATCGATCTGATCATCCACCCGCTCGAGCCCGGGGAGGCCTTTGTCGAAACCGAGGAAGGCGCGGCGCAACACGGGTGAACGATCGCTGATGAGCGCGTCGG
>JAACCU010000027.1 GCA_009937405.1 Actinomycetota bacterium | reverse complement strand
GTGCGGATTTGTCTGGTGCGGATCTGTCCAAGACGGATCTGTCCAACGCGGATCTGAGGGGTGCAGACCTCCGCAGCGCGAAGGTGCTCGGTGCGCGCCTGGTCAGAGCGGATTTGTCTGGTGCGTCTATGTCCGCTGCCGATCTGTCTGGTGCGAAGGCGCTCGGTGCGGATTTGTCTGGTGCGGATCTGTCCAACCCGACCCTGCCGGGGACGGATCTGTCCAACATGAACCTGTCTGGTGCGGTCCTGTCTGGGGCGGATTTGTCTGGTGCGGTCCTGTCTGGGGCGAACCTGACCGGGGCGTACCTGGTCCTAGCCAGCCTGGCCAGTGCAGATGTTTCGGCGGTGAACCTGTCCGGGGCGGACCTGACCGGGGCAGACCTGCGCTACGCGAACCTGACCGATGCGGACCTGACCAGAGCAAACCTCCGCCAGACCGACCTGCGCCGTGCGGATCTGACCAGAGCGGACCTGAGCGGCGCGGACCTGACCCATGCGAAGCGCCGCGGGGCGAATCTGGACGGGACGACCGGTCACCCCTAAACCTCGACCAGGCGGGTAGATGGGCGTCGAAGAAGTCGGCGTAGCGCAGAAAATTCCCAGAATTCGCTGAAGCAAAGGACACCGTGGCTGGCCTTCACGCCGCAGATGTTAAACGAGTGGTCCGCGGTTTTCGAAGCTGGCCTAGAAACTCTGCGACCGGCTCACGAGCGCACAGGCGCCGGCAAGAGCGGCCGCAACAAACAATGAGGTGACATATCCGCCTGTCGCGTCGAAGAGGGCGCCGGCGAGAACTGGTGCAGTCAGTCCGGCAACTCCCCAGGCGGTGAATATTTGGCCGTAGATCTTGGGGTACCGCACAGACCCCACTTCTTTGAGTACGACGAACGGGTACAGGGCAATCGTTGCGCCATACGAAAACCCGACACCTGCCAGACCGAGCAGCACAGATGTTGTTGAACCGAGGCTGGTGAGCAGCAGTGCCGCCACCGTCGCCGATGCCA
Source organism: Actinomycetota bacterium (assembly GCA_009937405.1). Lineage (GTDB taxonomy): Bacteria > Actinomycetota > Acidimicrobiia > Acidimicrobiales > Aldehydirespiratoraceae > JAACCU01. The sequence goes on along the minus strand of JAACCU010000027.1, from coordinate 29,304 downwards.
GAAATCGAATCGCCCGAGCGGGGTCTATCCGGTCGGCGGCAAGCGCGGCAGCCAGGCCGCCGGTGGCGTTTCCGCCAGCAACGACGACGATGCCGAGGGTTCGATGGAAGCTGGAGCCGCCCGACGACGACACGATTTCGGCGGCGTGGCCGAGCGCCATCAAGCCTGCGAACACCGCTAAGCCATAGGTAACCCAGTGTCGGCCGACGATATGGGTTCGCCCTGATCCGTTCTGAACAGGGGCGCAAGAAACCGTTGAGTGCCCGCTGTGTCGACGCAGCATGATGGTCGTGACTGCGCCGACGATGATCAGGGCGCCGGCAAGGCTTCGAAGCGAGTGAGTCAGGCCGCGGTCGGCGCCACGATCGATCAGTGTTTCAAATACGACTGCCGCCATCGTTGCGCCAAGTGCGTACGCCGCGGTAACCGCTCCCATTGCCATGCCCTGTCGTTGTGGCAGCTCCCGGGCGGCGATCTCGAGGGTGTAGGCGTAGCCAACACCGTTGGCCACGCCGAAGATGACTCCGAAGCCGATGAGCACGGGTAGCAACGAAGCACCGTTCTCGGCGAGCACAAGGCCTATGGCGCCGAATACCCCCACCCCGAGTGGTACACGAGGCGAGTGGCGGCGGCTTGAACTGGAAAGTCCATAGAGCAGCACGGAAGCTGTGAAAGAGACGAGTGCAACCGAATAGACAGCGCTAACCGTGGCCCGACCGAGGTTGAGTCGGGTCTCGAAGGAAGAGATGAGAACGCTGAATGCGTGAATTGTGCCCAGCCCGCCCGAGAGCAAACATGCTGCAGTGATTACAAACGACGGGGAACGCGAACCCGTCGGTCGAGAATCATCGATCTGGGTCATTGGTGACATCATCGCATGGGGCCAGCCTCGTCGGCTCGCACCGTCCGGGAGCAACGACGTATATAAATCCTGCCAATACGTAGGCGACCTCAGAGGATCGGGTCAGCGAAACGGACGAGGAATTAACGCCGGTGTGGAGTCGATGTAGGAACGGAACTCGGGGTCGGCGCCCCAGCGCTTTTCGGCGCGGTGTTCAAGCATCGGGATTCCACTAATCCGGGTGAGTAGCACGAACACGAAGATCGGCGAGATGAGCATCAGCCATCGCCAGCCCGACAGGACGGGAATGGCTGCGAAGGCTATTCCGGTCCAGAGCACAATTTCGCCCAAGTAGTTGGGGTGACGCGACCAGGCCCAAAGGCCGCTGGTTATGAACCGACCCTTGTTGGCGGGGTTGGCCCGAAAGGCGCTCTTTTGACGATCGGCGATGACCTCGATGACGAAGCCGGCGAGCCAGACACTCATGCCAACGATCAGGAACACATCGATGTCGGCGCGGTCTTTTGCGGTGATCACGGCGAGTGCCGTGGCCAAGGTGAGGAGTACCCAGAGGCCCTGGAGCGTCCATGTCATGAGGAAGCGGAGGAAATTGGTTTTGATCCAGTCGAAGCGGCCATCGCCGCCGTCGCGCCGGACCCGTCGAAAGAGGAACGAGCCGAGACGAGCGGCCCAGACGATGACAGCGCCGGCAACGACCAGTGCACGCGTGTCGAGGTTGTCGGAGGCAAGGACTGACAGTGCGATCACGCTGATGTACGTCAGAGATCCAGTGAGATCAAAGTAGGCCTCGGTTCGCCAAAGGTACGAAGGCACGAAGACGGCCCAGTTGATGACCAAAGCCAGGATGGCCGCGATTGCGAACACCGAGGTGCCTCCGGCTTCGAGGCTGCCAGATGATCCGGCCACCGTGATCCCTGCGCCGATTACGAGCGCTACGACGATGCCTGCGATAGAGACACGGCTCTGTTTCTGCTTGGTCATTAGTTACCTGCCGTTGAGTCGAGACACTTCTGTGTTCGGATCATCGTTCCTCTTACGGGGCGAAACCACCAAATGGATGCGGTCAGCAAGGCGGTGCGGGGGCCCGTCCAGGCCGCGACCACGGCCCCTGCGTTGTTTCTATGGCCGATGGTCTACATTCTGGCGATGAGCGTCGGAGTGTTGGAGGCCAGCGGAGTGAGTGCACGGCGCGCCTCTTGTCTCCACAAGAGAAACAGATGATGGTCGCCGGCGTTTCTGCCTCGGCGCGGCGACTCCTTTTCCTCTCCGGCCTGGCGGGCGTGGTTGCGGCGATCGCCGGCGGAGCCGCCTACTTGTTGATCCGCACGATCAGCTTGATCACGAGTGTCGCCTTGTTGGGCGAGTGGCATTGGGGTGAGATTCCGTCACTATCCCACCTGGAACCCTCGCCACGACTTCCTATAGCTGCCGTCATCGGCGCCCTGGTGATTGCGGTGATTGCCCGAGGTGTGCCGATCATCCGCGGCCACGGCATCCCAGAAGCCATGGAGGCGGTGCTTCGTCGACAGAGTCGGATCGCTCCACGCACAGCGGTGGCCAAGCCGTTGTCAGCGGCGATCGCCATCGGTACCGGCGGCCCCTTTGGCGCGGAGGGTCCGATCATCGTGACCGGCGCGGCGCTCGGCTCGATGGTGGGCCAGATCGTGCGTGTAACCCCGTCAGAACGAAAGATCCTGCTTGCCTCTGGAGCGGCCGCCGGAATGGCCGCCACCTTCGGAGCGCCGCTGGCAGCCTTGCTTCTCGCGGTCGAGTTGTTGCTGTTCGAGTTGTCGATGCGGTCACTGATCCCCCTCGTTGTGGCAACATCAATCGGTGGTGGTGCCCATGCCGCACTGTTTGGCAGCGGTCCGCTCTTCACCGCCCCCGACCATGAATACGCCGGTCTCGGGGCACTCCCTCTCTTTGCCGTTGTCGGGCTAGCAAGCGGGCTGGTGGCCGTTGTCATTGCGCAGGGACTCTTCGCGGCAGAGCGGAGATTCCGTTCGCTGAGATTGCCAATTTTCTGGCACCCGGCGCTCGGCGCGTTGGCGTTTGCCAGCATTGGTTTGCTTGTGCCGCGGTCGTTGGGCGTCGGCTATGACGTCATCGACGATGTCCTCGCCGGCGAGTTGGCCTTGACGACGCTCGTTGCGGTGCTGGTGGCCAAGATGGTGGCCTGGTGGATCGCGCTCGGATCGGGCACGTCCGGGGGCACGCTGGCCCCCGTGCTACTGATGGGCGCTACGTTCGGCGGGGTCTTTGCTGCGGTCACCGCGAAAGTGGCACCCGGCCTCGATATCTCCGAAGGCGCGATCGCGGTTGTGGCCATGGCGGCAGTTTTCGGGGCTGCGGCCCGCGTTCCTCTCACTGCGATCGTGTTCGTGTTTGAAGTGACCCAAGACTTTGACGTGATCTTGCCGTTGATGCTGGCGAGTGTGATCTCGGCCCTGGTGTTCAGCACCTTGTCGAGCGAGAGCATGTACACCGAAAAACTGTCGCGTCGCGGCATCCGAGTGGGTAGCGAACTCGTCGCCGACTCGCTGCGAACCACCGCAGTGGTCGACGTCATGAACCGTGTCGTGGACACGATTAGTCGTGAGGACACCGTCGGAGAAGTCGCCGACCGGGTCGCTCGAGGAGAGCGTGGCGCGTTCCCGATCATCGATGATGACGGCCGCTGTGTTGGAATGGTGACGCGCCGCGACCTCATAAGCCAAAACCTCCAGCGTGAGGCCTTGGTAGGCGATGTTGCATCGTCGGATCTGGTGAGTATCGACCCCAACGCCAGCCTGGTCGACGCCATGCGGGTGATGGCCGAGGAGGGACTCACCCACCTCCCAGTTGTCGAGGACGGATTGCTGGTCGGAATCTGTACCCGAGCCGACATCGTGCGTTCTCGAAGCGACGAACTGGCGCTTGAGCGCCTCGAACCGGGATGGCTTGCCCCGGTGCTTCAGCGCCGTGACCCAGTAGGCCCCCTCTATCTCGTTGTGGGCAACGAATCCCTCGGCGGTGAAGCACTCATGGCTGAGTTGACCGAGCTTGTTGCAAGGACGCGTCAGGCTCGGTTCCATGTCGTGGTGCCGCTTCGAGCGGGAGGCGATCTAAGTCAGGCCCGTGTCCGACTCGAAGAGCAGTTGGGTCTGATTGCTGAACTCGGCGCAGCGGCGAACGGCGAGATCGGTGATGCCGACCCCGTCACCGCAATCAAGGTCGCCATAGAACGTGAGGCTGTGGAAGGGATCTATCTGTCGACCCTTGCTCCCTCCGCGTCGCGGTGGCTCAAGGCCAATGTGCCGGCCGGGCTCGCACGCCGAGTGGATGTTCCATGCATCATTGTCCACCACGACCCGGAGTCCTCGCAGTAGCGCCGTCGGCCACGGATCCCCTCGCCCTTTGACCCACTCACCCACTCACGCCTCGAGTGTGTTGGCGCTGGACTCGGGTGTGAGCGCATGGACCTGGTCGATGAACAGGGCAGCTATCGTCGGGTTCGGTCCCGGTGTCGAACAGGTGACCGGCGGCTTAGATGACGACGCCGCGGTCAGAGTGACGCAGCAACAATTCTGCGAGATGATGGCCGTGGGAGTTTGGCCGGATCGGAGAACGGGTGATGGAAACGATTCGGATCTCCGGAGTCCCTGAGCTTGCCTGTGACCTCGTTGGCGATGGTCCCCCCGTTGTGTTTCTGCACGGCATCGGCGGGAATCGCACCAACTGGACCCGGCAACTGCTCGCCCTCGAAGACGAGTTCAGCACGATGGCATGGGACGCCCGCGGCTACGGAGATTCCGCAGATGTGGCCGGGGAGCGACGTTTCAGCCACTTTGCCGACGATCTCGCTCGGCTACTCGATCAGCAAAACATCGAGAAAGCTCATCTCGTCGGCCTGTCGATGGGAGCGCGCATCCTGCTGACCTTCTTCCCACTCCATGCGGAGCGCGTCGCCACCCTTACGCTCTGCGACTGTTTCTACGGGTTCAATGCAATGAGTGACGAGAAGCGCAGCGACTTCATGGCGCTGCGAGAGAAGCCGCTTCGCGAGGGAAAGACATTCGCGGACCTGGCACCTGCGCTCGTGGAGTCGTGGGTGTCGCCGGATTGTCCGCCCGAGATTGCCGCCGAACTCTATGACAGCATCGTCATGCTCCGCGTTGAGCCTTACCTCAAAACGTTGATGGCCACCACAGTCTTTGATGCGTATGCGGCAATGGAAGAGATCAACGTGCCCGTCCAGTTGATCTTTGGTGAACACGATCGACTCAGTCCGCCCTCGATCGGCGAAGAGATGGTCGACCTGATCACTGACGCACGACTTGAGGTGCTTGAGGGTGCCGGTCATCTCAGCAACCTTGAGCGACCAGCTCAGTTCAACGACACATTGCGTTCGTTCCTTGCCCCTCGCGCCACGCTTGCCCGCTACCGAGAGCGACTCTGATGCTTTATGCCTTTGTCATGCACGACCGCGCCGACGGACGAGAGATCCGGGCTGCCACCGCGCCCGCTCATTCGGCCTGGGTTGGCGAGCACACTGACGTTATGTATGTCGGTGGCCCACTTACGAACGACGGCGGCGACATTATCGGCAGTCTTATCATCGGTGATTTCGCCGATCGCTCGGCGGCGGCCGCGTTCATTGCAGCTGAGCCCTACAACTGCGCCGGTTTATTCGAATCGGTGATCATCCGGCGGTTCGATGCCCGCATTGAGCGAGGAGCATCGGCAGCGCCGTTCACCGGAGGCACCTAGACGTTGGCCTGTCGCTCCTCGTCGAATGCGTCGAGAGCCTCGAAGATGATCGTCTGCATGCCTTCGAAGCGGGTGCGGCGGCCAAAGGCTGCTGCGGCGTCGACGCCTTCGACGATCTGGCCGAACACGGTCAACACGTTGGGTCCGTCGGGGAGCCGCGCTTCTGCAGTGCCGTACGTGAGGGTGATCTCATCAAACTTCGGGTCGAATGCCAGGTCGCCGACACGCACAAGACGAACACGGTTTTCTTGCTCGGCGACACCGAGGGCGTGCCCCCCTGTGCTCATCACCATCTCGCCGCTCCAGGCAACGTGGACGACGGGAACCTCAATCGGCAATCGGTCGAGGAAGGCTCGGGAAGTGATGGGCACGCCTTCGTCGAAGATGAGTGCTTCAGCTTCGCCGCCTTCCCAGCGCACGCGAACCCGGGTGGATCCTCGCCGATAGTCGTTCCAGTTGCGTTCCCAGTACCAACTGTCGGCGGTATCAGTCATTGGTGGCCCCGGTTCGCTGAAACAGGCGGACGTTGGCGTTGACATGCTGGTCGAACTGATACCAGCCCCGCCGCTCACTGAACTCCACCGTGTGGATAGCTTCGGGCGACTCCAGTCGGTAGATGGTTTGGTAGTGGCGCTGGCCACCATCATCGGCGGTGACATAGCGAGCGGCCTCGATGAAGCCAGGGCATTCGGCGATCTCGGGGAGATGGACCTCGTCGTACCAGCGGTTCCAGTCGTCTTCGACAGCGGGGTCGACACTGGCGTTCACTACAAGCATCCACGATTCGGGGAGCCCGGCGCTCATCGGTCCATCACCGTGGTGTCCATGTCGTAGGTGTCGAGGAAGCCGTCGACCAGAGCGGTGGCTTCCTCGTAACCGTACTTCTGTGCGTTGAGCATCTTCATCGCAAATGGAGGCCCAGAGTAGAAAATCTCGTACTGGTGATGGCGGCCGGCGAGCTCGCTGCCGATCGCGTCCCAGGCCAACTTGAACAGCTTTACCCGGTCGACGGCGTCGGAGTTGGCGCCGGAGTAGTAGCGGGCAACGTCGTCCGCGGTCTCAAGGCTGGTGAAGTCATGGACACTCGAAGGCGTCTGGATCATTCCGGCACCAGCCAGGTCACGAATGATGTTAAGCACCCGCGGATAAGTATCGGCCTGCAGCGCCATGGGGGCATGGATGAATCGTGCGGCGGGGACGTAGGCCCCGTCAATCACGATGGCGTTGGCCTCGGCGGCATGGACCATGCCTTCGACCATGGCGGCCAGGGCGGCAATTTCACCGAGCTTCTCTTGGACGCCCGGTAGATGGACGACGTTGTTGGACTCGACCATCCGGTATGCCAAACCGATCAGGAACTTGAGCTTGGCTGCCAGACGGATCTGGGCCTGCGAGTTGCCGTACGTGCGGAACTCGGTTTCAGACGTTTGGGCTCGCAAGATGTCGATATCTCGGTAGACGAAGACGTCTTCCCACGGAACGAACACGTTGTCGAGCACCGCGAGCGAGTCGGTTTCGTCGAGCCGGGTCGAAAGTGGGTAGTCCCAGACGGATGGCTTGCCAACGGCGTAGGGGGTCCGGCTGTACCACCTGAGTCCTGGGGCGCCGCAAGGCACGACACATGAGATGGCAAAGTCTTCGTCGCCAGGGTTCAGTGGCAACAAGCAGGTCATGTAGACGTAGTCGGCGATAGCGGCACTGGTGCCGAGCATCTGGGCACCGCGTAAGACGATGCCGTCGTCACGTTCCTCGACGACGTGGACTTGCTTGGGTTCCGCGTGTTCGTTGCCGATCTTGGAACGGTCGTCTTGGGGCGGGATGATTGTGTACGTGAGGTAGAGGCTCTCGTTGGCGATGCGTTTGCGGAACCGCCGCACATTGTCGGCGTAGCCCTGACCGCCGCGAGCGAACACATCTGCACCGAGGTCATAGGCCGCGAAGATGCCTCCGACGTGATCGGGGGTTCGGCCCAGGAACCCGTGGGTCAGTTCGGCCCACTTGGCGATCGACTTACGTCGCCCGGCCAAACCTTCCTGGGTGAGCGGCAGCGCGTAAACCCGATTGACCGGATCGGGGCCGAGTCGCGGATCGATGTGTTGCATCTCGGGATCGTCGTCGGCGGCATCGAACAACCGAGCCGCAGATCGGGCCACGCCCGCGAAGGCGGGGTGGTCGGTGACATTCTCGATGGCCTCACCGTCGACCATCACCTTGCGTCCGTCGTTCAAAGAACTCAGATAGTCGGTGCCTCGTCGCAAAATCGCGTCTTTCGTTCAGGTGCCACGGCTCGTCCGTACGCACCTCAGCTAAGCACGCAAGACCGCGGGTCGCTTCACCACGAAATCACTCGAGCTCTAGGTCAGCGGTTGACGCCGGTAGCGTTCGCCCATGGAAGAGCCCCAGGCGCTATCGAAATCTGAGCGGAAGAAGGCTCGTCGTCGCGCCAAGAAGGTGGCGGAAACGGCGGGGGCCTCGCAGCTGAACGCCCTCGCCAACACCGCTGTCGAGCGTGCGCTGCAGCTCGCCCCCGAAGTCGCCGATTCGCCGAATCGGATTGCCAGCGAACGCGTAATCGATGTGCCCATGGCGACCGTCGACGCGGCTCGCTTCGTGTTGAAGCGGATCAACGAAGCATTGGCCTACGGCGAATGGCTCGACGAGATCGAGGCGTGGGTCTGGGAGCTCGACACCTCCACCCGTGCGGCCCTGACCGAGTCTGGCGAAGAAACCGGCGTCGAACTGCGGATGGAGCAGGTTTCGTCCTTGCCTCAGATCCATTCTCCCAACCGCTGATTGTCGGTGAGCTGAGGGGATAAGCCACGCTCGACTTAGCGGCCTGGCCAGATCGGGGTCCGGCGCTCAAAGAAGGCTGACACGCCTTCCTTGCGATCTTCGCTGGCGTAGATCACCTCGCGAGCCGTGTTGGTGGCTTGCCAGCCGCGATCATCGCTGTGAGCAACGATCGCCTCGAGGGCGCCGAGCGTCTCCCGGATCGATGTTGGAGCGTTGAGCACAATCCGTTCAGCCAGAGCGAGTGCTCCATCGAGCGCGCCGCCGGGTTCGGTCAACTGGTTGACGAGTCCGAGTCGTTCCGCTCGGTCGGCCGAGATCGAATCACCGGTCAACAACAACTCGCGGGCGATGTTGAGCGGGAGCGCTCTTGGGGCGCGGAACAGCCCGCCGCTTGTGGCCACCAACCCTCGGCGGACCTCGGGCAGACCGAACTGCGCCGTCCGCGCGGCCACGATGAGGTCGCAGGCCAGCGCGATCTCAAGACCACCGCCGAACGCGAAGCCTTCGACCGCGGCGATGATCGGCTTCGGGCTCTTCCGGCCGATGACACCGTAAAGGCCGCCCCGTTCAGTCGGTGTGCCGGAACCTTCGGCGATGTCGGTCCCGGCACAGAACACTTGAGATCCGCCGGTGAGGACGGCCACTCGGAGATTGTCGTCGTCTTCGAAGTCGTTGAGCGCGGCATCAATTGCGCAAGTCATCTCGCTGTTGACGGCGTTTCGCTTCTCGGTGCGGGCCAGGGTGATGATGGCCACGGGGCCGCGGTTTTCGACGTCGACAGGCATGGGGGCATCATTGCACTGAGAGCGTCGCCGGGGCGCAACGCGGACAACCAATCGGGTTGTGGACACTGCCGAGTTCTCGATCTACGTTGTGGACTGAACGAACGTTCAGTGCCTTATGGGGAGGCTTGTGTGCCAACGGCTTTCGCCGCAGCAGAAATTGATCTCGAGGAGATGATTGAGCTCGACACGTTCCCGATCCACGACGTAGGCGGTTTGGCACGATCCGATCTGGTCGCTTCAGCTCGCGACGACATGGGGGCGCGTGGATGCTGTCGGATCTCGGACTTCATACGGCCCGATGCAGTCGAGGCGTTGGCGGCCGAGGCGAACTCGCTGCACGACCTGACGTTCAGGACCGAGGAGAAGCACAACCCGTACTTCTCGCCCGATGACGACACCTTCCCGCATGGCCACCCGCGCCGAACGATGCAACAACGCAAGAGCGGCTTCATCAATTCAGACGTCCTCACCCAGGGTTCGATTCTGCGGAAGCTCTACGACTCGGACGTTTTTCTGCATTTCATATGGGAGTGCCTCGGCGTTGCGCGGCCCATTTACCGATGGGCCGATCCGTTGGGCCGCAACCCGTACGGCGTGACGGACCCTGGCTGCACATTTCCGTGGCACTTCGATGGCAACGAGTTCACGGTCAGCGTCCTTGTGCAGCGCGCCGATGAGGGCGGCATCTTTGAGTATGTGCCCAACATCCGTAACCCGCGGGAAGAGAATTATGAGCGGGTTGGCCATGTGCTCAATGGGGGACGCGAGGGCGTGCACGAACTGGATCTCCAGCCCGGCGATCTCCAACTCTTTGCTGGTCGCTACTCCATGCACCGCGTCACGCCGAATACGGGGGCGACGACGCGTTTCATCGGCCTCCCCACCTATGTGCACGATCCGTACCGCATGAATCGACCATTTCATTCCGAAACCATCTACGGCCGGGCAACCGATCTCCATTATGAGCGAGCCAGTGTCGTGGTGGACGGGCTCGTTGACTGATGTCGAAACCCGAGAGATGGTCGGATCCGGCCAACAAGCTGTTCCCGTATCAGGTGGGGTTCACGGCGCCCCCAATGGACTTCGACGCAGCTCCGAGCGACTTCCTGCGGATCGCCCCGGAAATAGTCGGCGTGCATGGCCGACTGCTCCATGCTCCCGGCTATGCCCACCAGCTTGATCAGCGTGCCGACAACTTCCATCTCCTCGAAGAGGTGGTGCACGCGATGAGTAATAGCGGGGCTGACGTTGTTGGGCAGGTGGGAACCAACTGGGTTCACGCCAACGGCACCGACGTCCACGACATACGAGCCTTTGTGGCAGAGGTCAGTGAGCGCTACGAAACGCCGTTCCATATGGCCGGGTTGACACTTGTGGAGGCATGTGAAGCCAACGGCTACGAACGTGTGGCGTTGAACTCGGTCTATTTTTGGCCCGACTGGCGAGATGGAGTTGTACGCTTTCTTCGCAGCGCCGACATCGACGTGGTCTGGTACGGCAACTTCGTTGACCAGGGTTGGTACAAGACGCAGCAAGAGGTGAACGATCACACTTGGATTTTCCCCGGCGAACTTGCGCGTGACTCGATGCGGTACACGTGCGAGCGGGCGCCGGATGTCGATGCTGTCCTGGTCAACGGGATGTCGAACTATCGCGACGCGACGGGGCTCCCACAGCGCCTTGTCTCATTGGCCGCCGATATCGAGGCGGACATCGGTACGCCGGTTCTGGCCGCTGACATCACGCTCTACTGGCAGATCTTCCGGACGCTGGGTGTCGCTCCGCTGGGACGCCACGGCTCGTTGCTCAGCTCGCTACAAGGACCCCAGTAGATGTTTCTCACCTTGTGGGCGACACCTCGATCTACGTCGACGGCTTTCGAATGGATGATGCGTCAGCGCGGTGACTTCACCTGCGTTCACGAACCGTGGAACGAGGCCTACTACTACGGTGAGGACCGGCAGAGCGACCGTAACGCTGAGGTGACAGCCAAACGTGGCCACAACTTTGCCTCAACCTGGGACGAACTCAATGCCAGCCAAGACGCTGCAGGCGCCAATGTGTTCGTCAAAGACTTTGCCTACTCGGTGGAGCACACGCTGAGCGATGCACGCCTTGCGGGCATGACTCACAGCTTCCTCATCCGTGACCCGAAGCGGGTTATCCAAGGTCTCGCCAAGCACTGGCCCGACTGCACATTTGATGAAGTCGGTTTTGAGTCGCTGCACCGTCTCTTTGTCCGGCTGACCGACCTCAATGGCACGCCGCCGCCCGTGATGTACTCAGGCGACCTCCTCACCGACCCCGAAGGCACAACGAGCGCCTATTGCGATGCTGTCGGCATTGCCTACAAGCCTGAGGCACTCGACTGGGAGGCCGGTGACCGCAGCGAGGTCAGCTGGTACGGCGAAGGCACCGGCCCGTGGCATGACAACCTCCGGGCGAGTACGGGGATCCAGAAGCCGACGACCGAGTATCCGCCGCTCGAAGACGACCAGCGTTGGTACGAGTTCTACGAACGCAGTCTCCCGTTCTTTGATGAGCTGCACCGCCACCGGTTCACGCCGGCACCAACCCACCCCGTACAGGAGTAGTCCGTGGAGATCTCACTCACAGGCAAGCGCGCCTTCATCACCGCCGGCGGCGCCGGCATGGGCCGGGCAACGGCGATCGCCATGGACCGACTCGGTGCCGAGGTGTTCACTTGCGACATCGAGCCCGCAGGCTTGGAAACCTTGCCCGACTCAATCACGACGTGGACGTGTGATGTCACCCAGTCGAGCGAACTCGACGCAATCTTCGATGAGATCCTCCCGGGTGGGCTCGACATCATGGTCAACAACGCCGGCGTGTCGGGGCCAACAAAGCTGGTCGAAGATGTGACTGACGAGGAGTGGCGCCACACGATGGCGGTCTGTGTTGATGCTCAGTTCTTCTGCGTTCGACGTGTTGCCCCGGTATTCAAAGCGCAGCAGCACGGCACGATTATCAACCTGGTCTCCGCGGCCGGCATCCTCGGCTACCCAACGCGCTCGCCGTACGTTGCCGCAAAATGGGCAGTCACGGGGTTTACCGAAACGCTGGCGATGGAGCTCGGCCCGGACAACATTCGCGTCAACGGAATTGTGCCGGGCAACGTAAGCGGCGAGCGGATGGAACGAGTGATCAACGCCCATGCCGAGGCCGATGGGCTTGATCCCGATGCCGTCCGGCGCATGTACGCGATTGGCACGTCGATGCAGTGCTACGTCGACCCTGAAGAGATTGCCGATCTGATCGTCTATCTATGTAGCGACTATGCGCGCCATATCTCCGGCCAAATCATTGGCGTCGCCGGTAACACCGAGACCCTCTACCCGCGGTCCTGATCGGCTGCAGTGATGAAGCTCACTGATGCCGAAGCGCATTGGTTGTCCGGCGGTGAAGGCAAAGCCCAGCAGCTGGCGATGCGACTGATTGTCGCCGCTGCGGAAGCGAGCGGCGCTCTCGAACTTGTGCCGATCGACTTCGCCCACATCAACTCGTGTCACTACTCGGGGAAGCTTTCGCTCGACTTTGCTGAGTTCCTTCTGGCCGAGGGGGCGCAGCTGTCGGTGCCGACGCACACCAACGCCAGTCTCATCGACCGGGCGACGCCAGGCCTTCGCCCGGACAGCGATTTTCCAGAGGAAGTTGCCGGAGCGCACCGGCTGATGGACATCTATGAGCAGCTCGGATGCACTCCGATGTGGAGCTGTGCCCCCTACCAGCAGACCGATGGCCGGCCGGCACTGGGTCAACAAATCGCAGGGTCAGAGTCCAACGCGGTCGGTTTTTTCAACTCAGTCCTCGGGGCTCGCACCAATAAGTACGGCGACCTGCTTGACATCAGCGCGGCCATCATCGGGCGAGTTCCCTTCGTCGGCCTTCACACCGACGAGGGTCGCTTGGCCACCCATCTTTTTGAGATTCGCCTACCCGACGAGCTGCTGATTGATCCGAGGCTGCCCCACGTTCTCGGTCTGATCCTTGGCCGGGAGGCCAATACTGCAGTCCCAGTGATCATGGGTCTCCCCGCCGCCGAGGAGGACGACCTCAAGGCCATCGCGGCAGCTGCAGCCACCGCGGGGGCCGTTGAGATGTTCCACGTTGTCGGGATCACACCGGAGGCGCCGACGCTGGATGACGCCACCGGTGGTCGGGGGCCGAGTCGAACCACGGTGGTCGACTCTCAACTGGTTGCGTCGATGTTGGCTTCGTTGTCGACTTGTACTGCCGAGTCGGTCTCTGCCGTTTGCCTTGGCACCCCACACTTCTCTGTCGCTGAGTTCAGTGAGCTGGTTGGGACATTGGGTGAGGCGCACACTCACCCGAGCGTGACAGTCATCGTCACCACCAGTCGCTCGGTGTGGGCCGAGGTTCAGCTGCGCGGTTGGGACATGCTCCTTGGAGCAGCAGGGATCCAGGTGGTGCTCGACACGTGCACCTACTACCTGCCCCGGGCGACGGGCGTGACCGGCACGGTGATGACCAACTCCGCCAAGTGGGCCTATTACGCCCCCGGGATGCTCGATGTCGAGGTGGTATTTGCCAGCTTGGCGGACTGTGTGGCCTCGGCGATCGCAGCCGAGATCAGGCTGAGCGACGAGGTCTCGGCGTGAATATCGAGGGCCGTACGCTGCACCCGGGTCATGGTGAGGGTGACCTACTCGTCCTTCGCGAACCGCTCAGCTTTTGGGGAGGCCTCGACCCGAAGACCGGCATGATCATCGACCAAAGCCACCCCGAAGTCGGGCAGTCACTGGCCGGTCGGGTTGTGGCGATGCCAGGCTCGCGAGGCTCCTCGGGAACGCCAGGAGTGCTTGGGGAGGCATTGCGTCTCGGGGTAGGACCAGCCGCTCTCGTCGTCACCAAAGCCGATGTCAATCTCATCGCCGGGGTCATTGTTGCCGAGGTCCTGTACGGCGTGAACTGCCCAATTCTGCAGGTCGTTTCTGCCCAGATGCCACCGCACGGCATCACCGATCGATGCACGATCATCGCCCGGCGTGAAGATGGGCCGGCGGCCGACGACTAGAACTGTGTGATGGGGCATGAATGAGCCCATCTAGGAAAGGAACTCGATGGCTGATCTTGAACTACTCGACCGGGGCTACTCGGCGATCATGGCTGAGGTGGTGGATTGTGGGCGCGCGCCGCATTTCACTGAATTGGCTGCCGACCTCGATATCGAAATCGATGCGGCGAGAGAACTAATGCACGAGTTGGTGGGGATGACCCCGGGTTGGGTTCACCCCGGCACTGACCTCCTTGCCTCGTTCCCGCCATTCAACATGCAGCCCACCCAGTACCACGTCACGATCGACGGTCAAAGCGGCTGGTACGCCCAGTGCGGGTTGGAAGCCACCGCCATGCGCTGGCTGGTGCCGGGCAAGACCGTTCGCATCGAGGCACCGTGCCTTTGCTGCGGCGAGTCGATGGTGCTCGAGATGTGTGATGAGGAAATCGTCAGCGTCGATCCTGAACCGATGGTCGGCTATACCAGCGCCGAGATTGGAGGGGCGGCCGATAGCCGACCATTCAGATGAGCGAACATGAACCTCTTCCGGTCGGAAGAACACGCCAAGCGTTGGAACGGCTACGACGCCGCAATGGTCGCCGCTATCAAGCCCGTCGCTGAGTGGGCAGAAATCTTCTCCAATCCCTTCTTCCGTCAGCGAGGCCGACCCGACTACATCTCGTGGACCCGCACCGAAGAGGGTGGAGCCGCGTTCAAGGAGCTTCGCTCGCACCTACCCCGACCGGTCGAAGCTGACTCGTAAACCGACCGAACCCCTCGACCAGTTCGACGGGCCAGAAGGCAACCCCCACCCCTGCAAAGCGCGTCTGGGGACAGACCCCAAACGTGCTTTGTCCCAAACGTGCTTTGTCCTAGGGCTGGTTGTCAGATGATCTTGTTAGTGCCGTCGGCCCAGTAGCGGTCGCGCAGGCCCTTCTTGTAGAGCTTGCCGGTGGGGAGGCGGGGGAGTTCGGCTTGGTAGTCGATCGTGCGCGGGATCTTCTGACGTGACAGATGCTCGCCGCAGAACGCGATGAGTTCGGCCGTGAGAGCATCGTCGGCGACATTGCCCGGCATCACCTGTATGACTGCCTTCACCTCTTCACCGAGATCAGTGTTGGGTACGCCAATCACCGCGGCGTCGAACACCTTCGGGTGCGTGATGAGGAGGTCCTCAGTCTCCTGCGGATAGATGTTGACGCCACCTGAAATGATCATGAACATCTTGCGGTCGGTGAGATAAAGAAAGCCGTCCTCATCGATATAGCCGACATCGCCAACAGTGGTGAGCGTGCCATCGGGCGACTTTGACTCCGCAGTCTTCTCAGGGTCGTTGTGGTAGTGAGAGTTGGTGCCTCCCCCGAACCAGAGGGTGCCGGGCTCGCCCATGGGTAGCGGATTCATGTCGTCATCGAGCACATGCAAGTCGCCCATGATGATCTTGCCAACGCTGCCAGGGTGAGCGAGCCACTCCTCAGAGTTGCATGCAGAAAAGCCGAGGCCTTCGGTGGCGCCGTAGTACTCGTGGATGATCGGCCCCCACCACTCGATCATGTCTTTCTTGACCTGAACTGGGCAGGGAGCGGCGGCATGGATAGCGATTTCGAGCGACGACCGATCGAAACGTTCTCGTTCCTCGACCGGCAGTTTGAGCATGCGACTGAACATGGTGGGTACAAGCTGCGTGTGTGTGGCCGAGTACTGCTCGATCAGGCTCAGGTACTCGACCGGATCGAAGCGTTCCATGATGATGACCGTGCCGCCCTTGCGGATGGCAAGGTTCACGGCAGCCTGGGGAGCCGAGTGATAGAGGGGTGCCGGCGACAGATAGATCATGTCTTCGCGGTACTGCCAAAGGTTGCTCAGGAACGCGAACAGTGGGTGAAGCTCATCAGGAGACGTGTGCAGCAAGGGACGGATAATGCCCTTGGGTCGGCCCGTGGTGCCCGACGAGTAGAGCATTGCCATGCCTGACTCTTCGTCAGCGATTGGGGATGGGGGGCAGGCATCAGCTGCGGTGAGGTAGTCCTCGACGCGATCGTCGTCCCAACCCTCGATGTCGCCATCGACGACATAGATCTTGACCAGGTTGGGGCACTCGCGAACGGCCTCCTTCGCCACGGCGGCTCGAGCCTTGGAGGTGAACAGGACCGTCGACTCGGAGTTGTCAAGGATGTAGGCCAACTCTGAGGCAGTTAGATAGGAGTTGACACACGTGTAGTACGCCCCAGATCGGTCGCCGGCGCTGCACATCTCGACATAGCGAGCATTGTTCTCCATGAAGATCGAGTAGTGGCCGGCGACACCAACCCCCGCGTTGCGCAGTAGGTGAGTGCACCGGTTGGCCCGCTCCTCGAGCTCTCGATAGCTCACTGTCTCGCCGCTCCCCGCCATGATGAAGGCGGCGCGGTCCGGATGCTGGCTGGCGTAATTGCCGGGGTACATGGTCATTGCTCCCGTGGTCGTTGACTCGTCGGAAGCTAGTCGGTCTTCGTAGAGCCCGTCTCAGCCGACCCTGAGCACCGATGGATCCGTCCAACCCAAGCGTGCTCAATCCCCGGCGTTACTTCCACATTCGATCGAGGACGTTGCCCCAGAGTTGGGTTGTGAGCTCCAACGACTCGATGTCGATGCGTTCGTTGTGGCCGTGGAATCGGTTGAGGAACTCCGACAGCGGCACCTTGTTGCTGAGCAGGCCGGCCCCGTAGCCGGGTACGCCATGGCGGCGGAAGAAGCGGGCGTCGGTACCTCCGGTGACGATGCTGGGGATCACTCGGGCATCGGGGTAAGCGATGCGTATCGAGTCCGCGAGCGCATCCCAAAGCGGCGTGTCGGTTGACGAGATCGGCGAACCTTCAGGCATGTCCTCGCGCCACGGCTCGATGTCGACGTGGGGCAACATGTCTTCGCCGATCACCTCGCGCAGTACTCGGTCGACGTCGGCAAGCGTGTCGCCGGGCAGGGCACGAATATCGACTTCGATCACGGCGCGATCGGGAACCGTATTGAGCTTGTTGCCCGAGGTCATGACGTTGGGGCTGAATGTCATGTGGCAACAGGAGTGGGTGTTGCGCGCCAGGCCTTCGGGGAGCTCAGCGAGAGCATCCTTCACCTGAATCGGGTCGAGGAGTCTCGCCTCGATGTCACTCGAAAGACCGAGGGCCTTGACTCGTTCGGTGAACATTTCGTCGATCCGGGGTGCCACGTCGCCCTCGTAGAGCCTCCGCACGATCTCAGCAGCCTTCACCATGGCGTTGTCGGTGGCGTATGGCATCGAGCCGTGTCCTGGGGTGCCGTGCACCGTGATCCGGCGAGCAGCGCCGGTCTTCTCGCCGGCTGTCAGGAGGACCGTGGTGCCCTCCGACGTCGTTGATGGCGTACCCCCGTACTCGGTAAGCACATAGTCGCAGTGCAGTTTGTCCCAGTGTTTTTCGATCAGTGGCTCGGCGCCGAGGATGCCGCCGGCCTCTTCGTCGGCTACCGCAAAGTAGACGATGTCGCCCGGATAGCGGACGCCACGCTTCACCACATCGCGGAAGGCCACCAGCATCGATGACGTGAGGTTGAGCATGTCGACTGCGCCCCGGCCCCAGACTTCTGTGATGCCGTCGGAAGAGGTGATCAACTCGCCGCCGAAGGGGTCGTTCACCCATCCATCGGGGCTAACGGGAACAACGTCGGTGTGACCCATCAGGCACAGGTCAGGAGCGTCTGGATCGGTGCCCTCGTAGCGAGCGATCAGGGATGTGCGACCCGGTTCGGTTTCAATGGTCTCGATGTCGAGTCCGAGCCCGTCGAGTTCATCGCGGATTAGTCGTGCACTGCGTTCTTCGTGCCCCGACTCGGGTGTCCCGTCGTTTACGCACTGATTTCGAATCATCTGCTGTAGCAGTTCGACGGTTTCTCCGGTCAGCGTTTCTGTAGATGCCATGTGCCGAGCTTGCCACAGCAACGCTGACCAAGTTCAGTCTCGTATCCATTCGACCTCTAGGTTGAGCAGCGATGACTACCGAAGCACCAGTTGGCGAGGGACTCACCCGGCGCCAAACGCATCTGATCTTCGGCGGCATGATGTTGTCCACGTTTCTGGCATCTTTGGACAGCACAGCAGTATCGACTGCTCTGCCGACCATCGCCGGTGAGCTCGGCGGGATTGACCAGCTGCCGTGGGTGCTGACCGCGTTCCTGCTCGGCTCGGTGGCCGCCACCCCGCTGTACGGGAAGCTGAGTGACCTTTATGGACGGCGAGCCCTTACCCAGGCGGCGCTCGGGATTTTTGTGGCTTCGTCAGTCTTTGCCGCGTTCTCCCAAACGATGGGGCAGCTTGTTGTGTCACGCGGCATTCAGGGCATCGGGGCTGGCGGTCTGATGGCGATGGGTTTCATCGTGATTGGCGATATTTTCTCGCCCCGTGAGCGCGGCCGGTACATGGCGTATTACACGATGAACTTCACGTTCTCCTCAATTGTTGGTCCGGTAATCGGTGGTGTCTTTCTCGACATTGCCTCGTGGCGTTGGATTTTTTTGATCAATATCCCGCTCGGTGCACTCGCTGCGGTAGTTGTCCAACGGCACCTTGTCTTTCGTCTGCCAAGTCGTGACCATGTACTCGACATCGTCGGGGCGGCGATCCTCACTGTTTCGGTGACGGCGCTTGTGGTTGGGTTCGCGCTCGGCGGTGATGCTCAACCGTGGTCGTCGAGCATCGTTATAGGGCTTCTTCTTGCCGCCATACTCGGGGCGGTTTCGTTTGTCGTCTGGGAGATTCGCAGCCGCGAGCCGATTCTTCCAATGCGACTCTTTCGGAACCCGACGTTTCGGATACTGATCTTCGGCAACGCCGTCTACGGGATGGCGGGCATGGGTGCGCTCGCATTCTTCCCGCTGTTCTTCCAGGTGTCGTTGGGTCAGTCGCCCACTCGAGCGGGACTACTCATCTCCTCGATGAGTATCGCCGTGGTGATCGGGGCATGGCTGGCAGGAAAGATCACGACCGGCACAGGTCGCTACCGGCGCATCGTGCAGCTTGGTCCGGGGTTGTCGCTCGTGTCGATGGTCGCCTTCACCTTTCTGGACAGCAACTCCGATCCGATGTCGGCGGTTCCGTGGCTCGTCGTGTTCGGATTTTCGATGGGTATCGCGTTCCCGACGATGACCACTGCGACCCAAAACAGCCTTGACCTTCCCGACCTTGGTGCGGGCACCGCAGCGATCAACTTCTTCCGCACGCTCGGTCAGACGGTTGGTGTTGGTGCCTTCGGTGCTCTCCTCACTGGGAGCATCAGAAGAGAGCTAGGCAAGCTTGACTCCTCGATCGATACCGCTGAACTGCTGTCCACGCCCGAAGACATCAAGGAACTGGAACCAGCGCTGCGCTCGCTCATAGAGGGCGCGGTAGCAGCCGGTACGAACATGGTCTTCGTCGTGTCGGTGCCAGTTCTTGCACTGCTGGCGCTGGCAACACTGTTTCTGCCCGAGCTTGAACTCCGCACGACGACGGCGCTGCAAGGTTCTCCCGACGGCGAAAGCGACGGCTAGCGGATTGAGGACGCTCCGGTCGATGGGCTGAGGATGATGCGTGCGACGCGACGCTTGATCCTCATGTCAACCGTGGGGCATGGCTCTCGCACCCGTACAACCAGAGCCACGACGGCGAGGTCAACGGCGTTCGAATTGAGAATGGCTACCTCACGCGTTCCACAGGTGGACCCGGTCTGGGCGTGGCGATTGAACACGGCGAGCCGGTGGCCGTCTATGAGGGCGGTTGGTCCTGCTCGAGGTCGGCTCGGTAGCTGTCCTCAAGCCCAGCCCGGGCTGTGGCAGGGTCGTCTTCTCCGTTGGTGTGCGCCTGGAGCATGGTGACCGGATCGGGGAGATCCGCGAACCTCATCCAAGATTCGGGTTCCCACAGCTCAGCGCGCCGAAATGATTTGGCACAGTGGAAGAAGGCATCCTCGAGTGTGATGACGATCGCGAGCTTAGGCCGCCGCAGTTCGCCGTCCCAGAGTGAGAGCACGTCGGGATCGGTAGTGAGGGTCGCAGTGCCATTGAGGCGAAGGGTCTCATCGTTTCCCGGTGTGATGATGAGAAGCCCTGCGTGCGGGTTTGCGATGATGTTGCGCAGAGAGTCGACCAGGTTGTTGCCATTGAGGTCAGGAAATGCCACGCGCCGTTCATCGAGCACGACGAGTTGACCAGGTGGGCCACCTCGTGGTGATACGTCGCAACGGCCGGCTTCATCGGCCGTGGCGAGGAGGAAGAATGGTGAGGCGTGGAGGAAGCGGGCCGTCACCTCATCGATCGTCTGGGTTTGCTTGGTGCTCACCCGCTTCGAGGGTGCCCGATAGAGCGCCGCCAACTGCTCAAGCTTCGTGATCTGGTGTTTGGGCACGTCGGGCCTCCATCTGTTATCGGTTGTGCGAGCGTAGCGATTGGGTGTGGTCGCTACGGCGACGTCGCCTCCGTTGAGGCGTACTCGATCATGAAACCCGACCATACGATGTAGCGATGGACATCCTAGAAGTGAACCGAATCGCAATCGAAGAGTTCCGAGCGAATGGCGGCGCTTGCCGTGGTTGGCTGGAGGGTGCTCCCGTCGTGCTGGTCACCATGACCGGTGCCAAGAGCGGTCGCGAGCTCATCTCGCCGCTGGTCTACTCGACGGACGGCGATGACGTGATCGTGATCGCTTCCAAGGGCGGCGCCCCGAACCACCCGAACTGGTACCACAACCTGGTTGCCAACCCCACCGTCACCGTCGAGATCGGGACCGACACGTGGACCGCCGACGCCGAGCTCGCCGAGGGCGACGAGCGCACCCGTCTGTACGACGCCCAGGCCGCGATGATGCCGCAGTTCAAGGATTACGAGTCCAGCGCCGCTGAGGCCGGCCGCGTCATTCCCGTCTTCCGCCTCGTTCGTTCGTAGGTCAACTCGCGGCGCAGTCATCGTCGGATCTACGATCCGGCGATGACTGACTACCCGCTTCCCAATGCCACGACCGACCTGACCGGGCAGGTCGCCCTCGTCACCGGGGCGAGTTCGGGGCTCGGGCATCGCTTTGCCCGTGTACTTGCTGCGTGTGGCGCCGAGGTGGCGATTGCCGCTCGCCGTATGGATCGCCTCGAAGCGCTTGCAGCGGAGATCAGCAAGAGTGGGGGAACCGCTCACCCGGTTCATCTCGACATGACGGACGACGACAGTATCGTGACCGCTGTCGATGCGGCCGAGTCTGCGACTGGCAAGACCGTCACGATCCTGATCAACAACGCAGGGATCCCCGACGCGCAACGAGCGCACAAGATGTCGACTGAGCTCATCGACTCGGTGCTCGGGATCAACCTTCGTGGCCCCTACATCCTGAGCTGTGAGGTGGCCCGTCGACTCATCGCCGCCGAACTGCCCGGCCGGATGGTCAATATCAGCAGCAGTGCCGCGTTCAACTACTCGGGTGGCGGCGCTGCGCTCTATTCCGTGACGAAGGCCGCTATCGCTCGGATGAGCGAGGTGCTCGCCGTCGAGTGGGTCCGGTACGGCATCAATGTCAACGCCATCGCCCCAGGATCGTTCCACTCCGAAATGATGGATGGCATGATCGCAAGAGTCGGTGACATCGCTGCGGGGACGCCGCGAAAGCGGCTGGGTGATCCGGCACAGATGGACTCGACATTGCTCTATCTCTGCTCCCCGGCATCCGACGCTGTCACCGGTACGGTCATTCGCGTCGATGACGGCCAAGCCCCCCGCTAGTCCTACGGCGAGGTGAGGTCTACGATCGCCTCCATGACTGCAGCGATCGCTAAGGGCCCCACCGACACGCCACTTCTCGAAGAGACGATCGGCGACAACCTGGACGCCACCGTTGCCCGTTTCCCGGATCGCGAAGCGCTCGTTGTGCCGCACCAGGACATTCGTCAAACTTGGAGCGAGTTCTCGGCCACGGTCGACGCTGTCGCCAAGGGTCTCATGGGAACGGGCGTAGCCAAAGGCGACCGGGTTGGGATGTGGAGCCCGAACTACGCCGAATGGGTCTACATCCAATACGCCACAGCCAAGGTTGGAGCCATCCAGGTCAACATCAATCCGGCGTATCGCACCACCGAACTCGAATACGCGCTCAAGCAGTCTGGTTGCCGGATGCTGGTCACCCGCTCGGAGTATCTGATGTCGGCATATCGAGAGATGGTTGAGGAGGTACAGGACAGGCTTCCCGATCTTGTCGATGTCGTCTACTTCGACACGGACGACTGGGCCGCCCTGATCGCCGCGGGAAACTCGGTCAGCGATGCTGACCTGGCCGAGCGTGCTGCGTCGCTCGACACCAACGACGCCATCAATATTCAGTACACGTCGGGCACCACGGGCTTCCCTAAAGGCGCCACGCTCAGCCATCGCGGCATCCTCAACGACGCTCTCCTGGTTGGACAGTCATGCGCCTACACCGAGGAGGACCGCGTCTGTATCCCGGTTCCCTTCTACCACTGCTTCGGAATGGTGATGGGCAACCTCGCATGCTCGATCTATGGCGCAGCGATGGTGATTCCGTGTCCGACATTTGATCCCGCCGCTGTGCTCGACACGGTCGAGGCTGAGCGGTGCACGTCGCTGTATGGCGTCCCGACGATGTTCGTTGCCGAGATCGGTCACGAGTCGCTGGCGGCCAAGGACTTCTCGGCGCTTCGGACCGGCATCATGGCGGGTTCGCCGTGCCCGATCGAGGTCATGCGCAAGGTCATCGATCAGATGAACATGAGCGACGTCACGATCGCCTATGGCATGACCGAGACGTCGCCCGTGTCGACCCAGACCAGCACAACCGACTCGGTGGAGCATCGGGTCACCACGGTCGGTCGAGTGCTCCCGCACGTCGAGTCGAAGCTCGTCGATCCTGATACTGGCGAAACAGTCGAGCGTGGTGGTGAAGGTGAGTACTGCACCCGTGGCTTCCATGTGATGCTTGGCTATTGGAACGATCCGGACAAGACCGCCGAGGCGATCGACGCTGACGGTTGGATGCACTCTGGAGATCTCGCCACCATGGATGAGGACGGCTACGTCAACATCGTCGGTCGGATAAAGGACATGATCATCCGCGGCGGCGAGAACGTGTACCCCCGAGAGATCGAGGAGTTCCTTTATACCCATCCCTGTGTTGTTGACGCCCAGGTCATTGGCGTCCCGGATGAGAAGTACGGCGAAGAGATCATGGCGTGGGTCCAGCTTGCTGAAGGCATGGACCTCGCCGACGATGAACTCAAGGACTTCTGTTGCGGCAAGATCGCCCACTTCAAGATCCCGCGCTACATCCACTTCGTGAACGATTTCCCGATGACGGTGACGGGCAAGGTTCGCAAGGTCGAGATGCGCGAGAAGTCGATCGCTGACCTCGGTCTTCAGGGAGCAGCCGCGGCGGAGACAGCGTGACGGGACTCGCTGACCGTGCCCAGCGGCGAGCCAACCAACGCGACACAGCGTTCGCTATAGCGAGCATGACCAAGGGATTCGTCGCAGTTGCCGTCATGTCTCTGGTCGAGTCCGGAGCGCTGGCTCTCGACATTCGACTCTGAGACCTTGTCGGCGATGAACTACTGCTCGTCGATCCTGCGGTGACCATCGAGACTCTGCTCGCGCCCCGGTCTGGGGTCGGCGACTATCTCGACGAAGAACAACTCGGCGACATCGATGACTTCATCCTCGACGTCTCGGCCCACACTCTTGCCACGCCTGATGACTACCTGCCGCAGATCTCGAGCCACCCGCAGGTCAGCGCACCCGGCGAACGGTTTGCCTACAACAATGGTGGCTTCGTCATGCTGTCGATCGCGATGGAGCGAGCGACTGGCGCGAGGTTTCACGATCCCGTCCGAGAGAGAGTATTTGAACCGGCGAAAATGACCGGGGCGGGGTTCTCTCGGTCCGATGATCTCCCGGCCAACGCCGCATTTGGTTACGTCAAGAGCGGGCGTACCAACGTGTTTCACCTGCCCGTCATCGGTGGTGGCGATGGCGGTGCCTATGTCACTGCCGAAGACATGTCGGCGTTCTGGATAGCGCTCTTCGATGGTCGACTCCTCAGCAACGACCTGGCCGCGGCAATGATAGAACCGGTCAGCGAGGCGCCGGGCCAGCAGATGAGATACGGCCGTGGATTCTGGCTTGCGCCCGAGGGTGACGCGGTTGTCCTCGAAGGTATGGATGCCGGGGTTAGCGCCTGTTCGTCGTTTGACCCGACGACCGGAGGGGTTACACAGTCCTGTCCAACACGTCGAACGGGACGCGGCCGATTGTGCGTCACCTCGAAGACGAATCACATTCGTTTCGGTGTTGAGCCCGCTGGATTGGTACTGTCCGCACAGGCCTGGTGGGCCATGGTGTGAATGGAGTAAAAGTGTCGCAGATCCCATTGGTTGACTATCTGGAGCTGGGCGATGCCCCCCACCTGGTGGCGCAGGAATGCATGTCGTGCGCGGCCCGGTACTTCGACCGGCGCAACGCGTGCGCAGGGTGCTTCGGCACCGAGTTTCGCAGTGTCTCAGTTGGCACGGAAGGCACGTTGCGGTCGTTCACGATCGTCGCCCACGCTGCTCCCGGTGTGCCGACCCCGTTTGTGGCCGGCGTCGTTGACGTAGACGGCACGAGCGTGACGAGCAACATCATCAATACCCCGCCGGATCCCGAGCACGTGCGTCTTGGGATGAAAGTTCGCCTTGCCACACACGTGGTTGGCACCGACAGCGAAGGCACTGATGCGATTGGGTTCGGCTTCGAACCCGTTGAAGGAGATTGACATGGCCGCAGACGACATCTGGATCCTCGGGATCCGAATGACCAAGTTCGGGAAGCACCCCGATCGCGACACGATTGATTTGGCCGCGGAAGCCACCATGGCGGCGCTCGCCGACGGCGGCGTGACCATGGGCGACATGGGCATTCTTGCGTTCGGCAATCTGCGTGGCCCGTCGACCGGCCAGATGCTGCAGAAGCAGGTTGGACAGACAGGGATCCCTGTGTTCAACGTTGCAAATGCTTGCGCCACAGGAGCTACGGCGCTTCGCACCGCGATCATGGCCATCAAGGCCGGCGAGTGCGACATGGGGCTTGCCGTCGGTGTCGAGAAGCTGGCTGGTGCCGGTCTCTTGTCCGGTAACGCTGCGACATCCGACGACAACGTCTATGAGCCCAGTGGTCGTCAGGGCGCTGTCGCTGCGCTCGACGGGCGGATCGGTACCGTCACGATGCCGGGTGTGTTCGCCCAGGTCGGTATGGAGTACCTCTACAACCACGACTACACCGGTGCGGAGTTCGAACTGTTTGCCCGCATTTCGCAGAAGAACCATGCGCACTCCACGCTCAATCCTTTGGCTGCATACACCATGGAGATGTCGCTCGAGCAGATCATGGGTGACGTGATGATCGCCTATCCCAATCCTCGCTCGATGTGTTCGGCGAACTGCGATGGAGCTGCCGCTGCTGTGGTTGTCTCTGGAGAGAAGCTACGCACGTTGAGCGCTGAGCAGCAGGCCCGAGCGATCAAGGTGCGTGCCTCAGTGCTGACGAGCGATCCGTGGCAGGAGGCCTGCCAGGTCCTTCGCGATGTGAACACGTTGACTCGCGCCGCGGCCAAGCAGGCCTACGAGGCTGCTGGTATCGGCCCGGAGGATCTCGACCTTGTGGAACTCCACGACTGTTTCGCCACGGCTGAGTTGGTCCACTACGACAACCTCGGGCTTTGCGAGCCGGGCGGCGCCGTGGACTTGTTCGAGTCGGGCGCCACAAACCGCAACGGCAGCATGCCGGTGAACGTGTCCGGCGGGCTCGAGTCGAAGGGCCATCCCATCGCCGCTACCGGGATCGCCAACGTCTGGGAGGTGTGCCATCACCTTCGTGGTGAAGCCGGCGGCCGTCAGATCGAGGGGGCCCGCATGGGTCTTGCCCACGTGATCGGCCTCGGCTCGGCATGTGGAGTCCATATTCTGGAATCCGCTTCGGTGTGACCGCTGCCGTTTAGCGCGGGACTTTCCAGTAACCGCGAATCGATGTGTGGCGCCGCGGCACGGAGCGCTCGTTGAACAAATACTTTCGGATCGCCTGCACGGCGGCGGCCTCTCCGGCCGCCCAAACGCGGGTCGAGTCATCGATGCCGAGCCCCCTGACCGCCTCTCGAATCTGGCTGCATGGTGGAGCGGAAGCCTCTGCGTTATGCCATGTGATGGATAACCGGGGATGGGCGGGGAGTTCGAGCCGAGCATCCGGGGAAACTGTCTCGATGTGCACGGTGACGCGGGTTGCATCGGGGATCGCGTCGATCATCTGACGGATCGCAGGGATTGCCGGCTCATCACCGAGCAGGATGTAGTGATGAGCGTCGTGATCGATCGCCTCGCCCCGTCCGGGACCAGAGATCGCGGCGGCATCCCCAAGATGTGCTGCTTCGGCCCACTGGGAGATCTCTCCACCACGATGGCGAACGATGTCGAGGGTTAGCTGGTTGGTGCTGGCATCGAAATCGACCGGGGTGAACGTGCGCAATGCCGGCCGGCGTCCGTCAGCGAGGAGGAACTCGTTACCGGTCCACGTCGGGATTTCAAACTCGTCGCCCGCCCACGGCACAACGAGCCGAATACTGGCCGCCGGCATGGCCGAGGCAAGGCCAGCGAGTGCATCGCCACCGAGAACGAGTCGCAACATTCGGGGCGAGAGTTCCGCTCGGCTCGCAACCTCGACAAGCCGAAATGGTGGGGGAGGGGTGCGCTTGGGGAGGGAGCGTGGGTCGGTCACACCTCAGTCTGGCATCCCGGACGCGCAACGGCCCCCAACTCGAAGAGCTAGGGGCCGCGGCGAGATCAGCAATACGGACTTAGGCCCGCATGCCCTTTCCGATTGCTCCGACGATTGCATCCTTCACTGGGATCATGCCGACGATGACAATGCCGTTGATGACAAAGCTCATCCATTCCTCGCGCATGGGCATAGGAATGAAGCTGTTGACAATATGGATGTCAAGCAGCCAGACCATTCCGATAGCAACTGCTACGTCAAGATGGCCTCCGACCAAGGGCAGCTTCCGCACTGTTTCAGAAGCGCCAGCCAGATCGAGCACAGAATCGAGAATAGCCATCACGCCTCCAAGCGCAATCGCCATCACGAGCAAAGCTGCAACGGTGTACATAGTTTGTTTCCCCCTTGGGCCCGTAGGCCCGCTGTACAGATCGGACACTCGTCCGATCTTGTGTCAAGTTTCTGACTAGTTTTAACACAGAGTGTTACATCGCTGCTCTGATAGTCACTCGATTCGCAAGATTCTTGACATCCCACGCCTGGTCACCGTCACCCCAGCCAGCCAGCCTGGCCTCGGAGTCGGCGTCAGTTAATCGCTGGTGGGTCGGCGCGGATGGCGCTGGTGGCGAAGGTGATGGCCAGTCCGCCGTACACGACGCCACCAACTGACATTGCGGTGACAGTTGTATCGATCTGTCCATTGACTACGGCTGCGAGTGCGGCGCCGCCACCCTGGACCACGAATCCGATTACGGCCGCGGCCGTGCCGGCCATGTGCTCAAGCGGACGAAGTGCGAGTGACATTCCGGTTGGCGTCATAATGGTCATGAAGGTCAGCGAGACGATTGTGGCGGAACCCCAAAGCCATAACGAAGGCACCCCGTCGGCGGCGACCGCGAGGATGATTCCGAAGCCCGATGTTGCGGTCATCGAGAAGACTGCAAGGCGGACAACCTTTCGCGCGCCGATCCTGGCCGTGAGCCGACTGGAGAGGAGAAGACCGAGCCCCATAACGGTTGCGCCGATGGCAAAGATGAGGGCAAAGATGTCGCCGTGCCCGTAGATCTCATCGATGATTGGCTGGCCTGAACCCAAGTAGATGTAGAAGCCGCCGGTCGTGAAAGTCATGGTGAGCGTGTATCCCCGTGTCGCCTTCGAAGCGAAGACGGCCCGGAACCCGGCGACAGTGGCGCGCGGGTTGAGGGGACGTTTGTTGCGAGGGTCAAGCGTCTCGCCGATCACCCGACTCCAGGCGATGGCGATCAGCGCGAGCAGGGCTGCGGACGCGAAGATGATCCGCCAGGAGCCGGTCAGCAACAGGACCTCACCGAAGCCGGGGGCCACCATCGGTCCGATCAAGAAGACGGCGGTCACGATTTGTAGAACCCGCGCCATCTGATCGCCCTCGTACAGGTCGCGAGCGATGGCGGTGTAGAGCACCATTGTCGATGCGGCACCGAGTCCCCAGATGAACCGAGCAAGCAGGACCCACGCGAAGCTTGGTGTGACTGCCGCAAGAAGGGCGCCGCCGCCGTAGACGGAAATACCGGCAACTAGCGTGGGTAGCCGTCCGAAGCGGTCCGAGATCGGTCCCCAGATCAGTTGGCCAAGAGCGACACCAACTAGATAGAGCGTGACGATTTTCGACACGTCGCTTGAGCCTGCGGCGAGATCGAACTCGGCGCGGATCTCGTCGAAGGCCGGGAGAACTGTGTCGATTCCAAAGGCCAGCAGAAAGCTGATGAACGCCAGGTAGGCGATGATGTGGCGATCGCTGTGGGCCTTCACCGGCACAGCCTAAGGATGGTCAGCTGTAACTGGCCCCAAGTCCGGCACGGGCATCGCTTTGAATTCCGTAGGGCGGAATTGGGTAACGCAGCCCGTTGCGGCTGAGCGCTTCCAAGCCATCGAGGGCTTGCATGAGATGGCCGGGACGAAGCGCCATCAACATCTCGTCATCGGGCACGCCGCCGTAACGTCGCTCTGCAAAACACGGGATCGAGAGGCTTGGCTCGCCGGTGGACAGGGCGCGGCCCCACGAGTCGGCGCACGACGATTCACCGACGCACCCCCACTCCAACTTCTTGTAGCCCGCCCACTGCAAGCCGTTGATGAGCAGGATCATCTGGCCGGGTGTGGCGTAGACGAGGCAGATGTCGGGCGGGTCGAGGCGGCCGGTGGCCAGCGGCGAAACGGCCATGGCCTGGTAGGTGCCGATCGGCACCACATCCATGGCAGCTTGGTGCGCCGAGGCGTCTTCTTCGGTTTCGAACCAGACCCCAGTCATGTGACGACCCGAG
>JAACCU010000259.1 GCA_009937405.1 Actinomycetota bacterium | reverse complement strand
GGGAGTGTGAGCGCGGGGACATAATCGAAGTCGGCCCAAGAACGCATATATGTGGTGCAAGCCATCCCGACCGAAGCGAAGGCAAAGCCGATCAGGACGCTGGCGGGCAAGGCCATCACCATCCACGGAGAGTGCACCATTCCGAGGGCCGCCATTGTGACGAGGAAAGCGCAGGAATACATGAGTCCGCGAACTACCGACCACGTGATCTCACCGAGCGCGATGTCGGCGGCTGTGAGTGGCGTGGCCAGGAGGGAGTCGTACAGCTTCGATGCCTTCCACTTGTGGAAGACGTTCATCGTCGACTCGAAGATTGCGCCATTCATGGCCGCAGCTGCCAGCAGGCCTGGGGCGACGAACTCGTCGTAGGGAATGACCTGACCGTTGACCGTCAGATCGCCGACCAGGCTGCCGAGGCCAATGCGAATCGAGAAGAGATAGAAGAGCGGCTCGAAGAATCCACTGAAAATCACCATCCACGACCGGCGATGGACCATCACCGAACGTTCGACGAGGCGATGTGGTCGACGGATGTCGAACAAGACGGCCGGCACGATGCGGGTCATGGCCACAACCTCCGGCGAATCGTCTTCACACACGCAAACCAACCAACCCCGATATAGGCGATGAGCACCACAAGATGCACAAGCGCCATACCCGCGTTCGTGCCACCAAGAACGGCACCCCGGCTCAGCTCAATGGCATGAAAGAGCGGTGTTGCCCAGGCAATGACTTGGAGGACGTTGGGGAGCTGTTCGATCGGATAGAACGCACCGCCGAACAAGAACATTGGGATGATGCCGAACCGAAGGACCGCAGAAAAACTGTCTGGGAGCGTTCGGCTGGCGGTCCACGCCGCGAGTGGCATGGCAAAGGCAAGACCACACAGAACACCAACGAGCGCGGCAGGAATGAGCCCCAGAGACCGTGTGTCGTCGAACAGGGCAAGCACAATCGCCACACCGCTGGAGGCAATGGCAGCGCGGGCACCGAACCGAAGAACGAACCCGGCGGCGATATCTCGAGGGTCGATAGGGGTGGCGACCATCGCCCGGTAGGCGTTGCCCCACGCGAACCCGTCCATGGTCGACCAGAGCGCTTCCTGGGTTGTGTTGAACATCGTGGTCGTGCCGATCAAGGCCGTGGCATAGAACGCGAAGTACGAGGTGCCCTCAAGAATCACTGTTGAACCAGCGTTGTCATCGACGAGCGTGCCGATCCCGAGGCCGACGCCGAGCAGATACAGCATGGGTTGCACGAACGCGCCAACAACATTGGACCGCCACACCTGGCGGTAGATCAACCAGTCTCGGTAGGCGACTCGGACCGCGGCGGGCGTGCTCATCGAGGTCCGGCCATCAGTCGACGAGGGTTCGGCCCGTGAGCCGAAGAAACACGTCTTCAAGGCTACTGCGTCGCACGAGGGCGCTATCGGGAACCACATCGCGGGCATGCAATGCCACCAACGCCGCTTCGCCATCGTCGGTGTAGACGAGGAGGCGATCAGGCAGAACCTCGACGCGTTCACCCACAAATTCGGCGTCAGCAAGGAACTCGGCGTTGCGGCCACGACCAAATCTCATCTCCAGCACCTCTCGAGACGAGTAGGTGGTGATGAGATCGCGCGGTGCCCCTTCGGCCACGATCTTGCCGCCGTCCATCACAACGAGTCGATCGCAAAGCTGCTCGGCCTCGTCCATGTAGTGAGTGGTAAGGACGAGAGTGCGACCCTGCTCCTTGAGCTGGTAGAGGCGATCCCAAAGCACATGCCGGGCCTGTGGATCGAGCCCGGTAGTGGGTTCGTCGAGGATGAGAAGCTCGGGTTCACTAATCAATGAGCGGGCGATGCTGACCCGCCGCTTTTGCCCCCCAGACAAGGGCTCGACAGTGGAGGACGCCTTCTCGGCGAGTTGGACGAAGTCGAGCAGGTCGCTGGCTCTAGCACGGGCCTCGGCCTTACTGATGTCGAAGTAGCGGGCATAGATGACCAAGTTTTCGAGGACCGTGAGCTCGTTGTCGAGCTGGTCCATCTGGGGCATGACCCCCATCCGCCCTCGAATCACGCGGCCGTCCCGGGCCGGGTCCATCCCGAAGATCTCGAGACGGCCAGCGCTGACCGGGGACACACATCCGATCATCCGCATGGTCGAGGTCTTGCCTGCGCCATTCGGGCCGAGGAAGCCGAAGGCCTCGCCGGGGGCAACCTCGAAGTCGATGCCGTCGACAGCCACGAAGTTGCCAAAACTCTTCGTCAAGCCGTTCGCATGGATCAACGGTCCGCGCTCCGATGCGTGGCTTTGAGACATCTGGGTGACGCTAACCGGTCCCCAAACAATAAGCCAAGTCTCTGCTGTGCCTTTGCACCGATATCGTCATTGAGCATTTGACGTGCTCGTCGTTGGGGGGGCAGCTTCTCGATGTGAGAAGGCGGGTGTGGGGCAATGGAGTCGACCACCGCCGAGACCGGCGACTGATGGTGAGTTGGCCCGAGACCAGCATTTGGGAGTCGCTTCGCGGAGAGATCAACGGATCAACGAGTCTTTCCCACAGTTTTTGGTGTTCCCGAGGACGTAACAGCGATCGCTCAACGCTCACGCTCAACCGTGAAATGGACGATCGAAGATCGACCAATTCCGGTGAGATTCACAATGATCGCTGTTTCGCCTCGCAACGACGAGAAAGTTCTGCCATCCTGTGAGACCTAACCAGCACGCTTGCCTCAAAGCGAGCCATTTATCGTGGGCAGCGTGCCCGTAGTTCCGGAGGGACATTGATCAGCGAAAGCGTTCTGAACGTTTCTGACCTCACCACCCGGTTCAATACCCAGGATGGTGTGGTGCACGCTGTCAATGGCGTGAGTTTCGAGTTGCGCGCTGGTGAATTTCTCGGGGTAGTCGGCGAGAGCGGTTCAGGCAAGAGCGTCACCATGATGTCATTGCTCAAGCTGATCCCAATGCCTCCCGGCGAGATCATCGATGGTGTTGCGATCTTCGGAGGTGAGGATTTACTCCAACTGAGTCGTGACGCGCTTCGGAAGGTTCGTGGCGGCCAGATCGGATTCATCTTTCAGGATCCGATGACATCGTTGAACCCGGTGCTCACGATCGGCAAGCAGTTGTGTGAGCCGCTCATCCTCCACCGCGACGCATCGAAGAGAGAAGCAAAGGCGCGAGCAATCGAACTGCTCGACCTGGTCGATATCCCTGACGCCGAACAACGAATGAAGTCGTATCCCCACGAACTTTCGGGCGGTATGCGCCAGCGCGTGATGATCGCTATGGCGCTCGCCTGTGAGCCGCAAGTGATCATTGCCGACGAGCCGACGACGGCCCTCGACGTCACCATCCAGGCTCAGATCATTGAAACGGTGAGGGAGTTACGCGAGAAACTCGGCACCGCCGTGATCTGGATTACCCACGATCTTGGTGTTGTTGCCGGCCTCGCTGACCGAGTTGTTGTCATGTACGGCGGCGAAATTGTCGAGCAAGCCCTGGTTGGTCCGCTCTACGCCCAACCGGCGCACCCCTACACGCAGGGTCTCCTGGAATCGGTGCCTCGCCTCGATCAGAAGGGTCAGGAGCTCGCCAGTATCCCGGGCCAGCCGCCGAGCCTGCTTGCCGAGCCCGTTGGTTGCTCGTTCAGGCCTCGCTGCCCGTACGCGTTTGATCGCTGCAAGACCGAAAATCCGGTGCTGATGCCGATCGGGGGTCCCTCTGACGAGCATCTGGTTAAGTGTTGGTGGGATGTTGCCGGAGGAAAGGAACGCTATGAGCGCTGACGTTTCCGCTGACGTCAAGGAGGCACCGGCCACAACAGATGCGCCAGAGACGCTTCTCGCCGTCACCGACCTCAAGAAGCATTTCCCGATCATGAAAGGCATCGTCCGGCGTCGTGTCGGCGAAGTGCGTGCCGTCGACGGCATCACGTTCGACATCCACCGCGGCGAAACGCTCGGTCTTGTTGGGGAGAGCGGCTGCGGCAAGTCCACGACCGGTCGTGTGATTCTTCAGCTGGAGAAGGCAACCAATGGTTCGGTGAACTTCCAGGGCCAGGAACTCACATCTATGAGTGGCAGTGCGCTTCGCAAGGTGCGGCCTCACATGCAGATGGTTTTCCAGGATCCGCACGCATCGCTCAACCCTCGGATGACCGTGGCTTCGATCATCGATGAGCCCTTACTCGAGCACAACTACGGCCTCAAGGCTGAGCGTCACGCGTGGATCGAGGAGCTACTCCTGCAAGTCGGCTTGTCCCCTGCGCACGCGAACCGATACCCCCACGAGTTCTCCGGAGGTCAGCGCCAGCGAATCGGGATCGCTCGCGCCATCGCCCTCAATCCCGATTTCATCGTCTGTGATGAGCCCATCGCGGCGCTTGATGTGTCGATCCAGGCGCAGGTCGTCAATCTGCTCAAGAAGCTGCAAGCTGATCTCGGGCTGACCTATCTGTTCATTTCGCATGACCTGTCCATGGTGCGACATCTCGCCAACCGGGTCGCGGTCATGTACCTCGGCAAGATGGTTGAGCTCGCACCGGTGGACGAGCTCTACGACAACCCCAAACATCCTTATACGCAGGCACTGCACTCGGCCGCGCCGGTACCCAACCCGGTCGTCGAGTCAATGCGGGAGCGGGTCGTGTTGCAAGGCGACATTCCGAGTCCGGCGAATCCGCCGTCAGGATGCTCGTTCCACACCCGTTGCCCGGTGGCAAAGCCCGAGTGCGCCCAACGTACGCCTGAGTGGCGGGAAGTTTCCGTCGGGCATTGGGCCGCGTGTCATTTTGCGTGAACGTCACTGCGATGTAGAGCCAGGCTGGTCACGGACTCTTTTGGCTCGTACGCTCAAAGATCCTGTCTCCCAAATAGGGAGTTCAGAAAATAAAGAAAACCCTTGGAGGGAACTATGAGTTGGAAAAAACTCTTTGTCCTACTCTCAGTGTTTGCGGTGTTTACCGCAGCCTGCGGATCGGACGATGACGATGGCGAGAGCGGCGGAGGCGCTGACGTAGGCGCCGATGACGCTGACGCTGACGCTGACGCTGACGCTGACGCTGACGCTGACGCTGACG
>JAACCU010000258.1 GCA_009937405.1 Actinomycetota bacterium | reverse complement strand
TCGGTGAAGTCCGCGGCCACCAGC
Organism: Actinomycetota bacterium; assembly: GCA_009937405.1. Classification (GTDB taxonomy): domain Bacteria; phylum Actinomycetota; class Acidimicrobiia; order Acidimicrobiales; family Aldehydirespiratoraceae; genus JAACCU01. Next base: position 2,475 of record JAACCU010000258.1, on the reverse strand, counting down.
GTGGTGTTTGGCGCAAAGACCATGTCGGCGGTAAGAAAGCCCGAGTCGGGGGTAGAGATCTTCATTGCCGCCTGCATGGCCCGAGACGTGAGCCCGATCTTGTGACCGGCCAGCCGTTGCCCACGGGCGAGCTTCAGGTCGAGCCAGGCCGCCTGTATGCGGTAGGCATCGTCCATCGACATATCGGGATAGACGGAGGTCGTCTGGCGGGCCTGGGTGCGGGTGCGTTCGGCGTGATCGAGGATCCCCGCCTCAGAGGCAATCTGTTCCATGGTCAGTGGTGCGGTCATGACACCTCCCCTTCAACGGTGATTTTGTGGCCGACGGTTTCGGCCAGGTCTTTGAGTTCGGCCATGAGGTCGGCGAGTCGGTCAGCGCCGAAGTGTTCCTCGATGCTGTTGTAGATCGCCTCGGACTCTGGGGCGAGTCGTCGGACCAATGCTCGGCCCGAGCGGGTCAGTTGGAGGCGAGCACGGCGCTGGTCGTGGGCCACCGTGGTGCGAACAATCAGTCCACGGTCATCGAGGTTGGCGACGATCCGAGAAATACTCGGGGCTAGAAGCGCAGTGCGCTCGGCCAACTCGGTCACTTCGTACGCCTCCTGTCGGGAGGCCAGTGCGCGTAGCACCCGCCACTGCTGTTCTGTCAGTTCGGACTTCGCCAGAAGCGTGCGAAAATGCTGCATTGTCGATTCCCGGGCCCGGAGCAGGGCCATCGGGAGCGAGTCGGTAAACGGGCGCATAGGGATTGGTTGGGCCATCAGCGGGTTTCTGGGGCGGCATGAGACGAGCCTTCGGGGAACTCGTCGGCGACGGTGTTTCGTAACACGCCGATCTCCGGGACGGAGACGTCGACGACGTCTCCGGGGGTCAGCCAGATTGGCGGGTCGAAGCGGGCACCGGCGCCGGTTGGTGTGCCCGAAAAGATGATGTCACCAGGCTGCAAGGTGATGAATGTGGAGAGGTAGTGGATCTGGTACTCGATGGAGTACTTCATTGTGGCTGGCGTGTCGTCCTGCCGAAGCTGGCCGTTGACGCGGGTCTGTAACTGGAGTTGTTCAAGATCGCCGATCTCGTCGATCGGCACGAGCCATGGGCCGATGGCTCCCGTGGACTCCCAGTTTTTGCCTTGGGTGACATTGAACTTGGCGTGCCGGACCCAATCTCGGATCGTGCCCTCGTTGCCAAGCGTGAGGCCTGCAATGTGATGGCGGGCATTTTCGATGGGTATGCGGCGCCCAGACTTGCCGATCACGACGACGATCTCACCCTCATAGTCGAGTTGTTCGCTTTCGGGTGGACGGATCAGGTCCTGGAGGTGGCCGGTGAAGGATTCCGGGAATCGTAGGAAGACGGACGGGTAGCCGGCGTCAGACTTGTCGGTATATTCGGCGGCGCGGCCGCCATAGTTGACGCCGATGCAGAAGATTTTTGCCGGGTTGGCGAGGAGTCGTTCGTAGGTGATGTCGGCCAACGCATGGTCTGCGGGTTCCGCTGCGAATGCCGCCGCATCGCCGAGACGTTCGGCTCTGATGAGTGCCCCCAGGTCGGCAACGCCAAGGCGGTCCTTCAGATCGACGACCCCGTTGCCATCTGCTGATACCAGGCCGAAGCTCGAGTCGGGTGGGCTGGAGGCAGGAGAGGTGGAGTAGGACAGCAAGCGCATCGGGGAACTTTCCGAACGGTGTAGTTTCGTCAAGATGCTACACATGTTAAACAGTTGCTGTGCCACACATCATCATCGAGTATTCCGCCAACGTTGCCGACCATCATGATGTGGACGCACTAATCGCTGTCATCCACGAGACGGCGACAGCCACGCACATCGGCCCATTGGGCGCAATGCGAACCCGGGCGACCTCCCGTGAGCAGTATCGGATCGCCGATGGCCATACCGACAATGCCATGGTTTCGATCATCGCTCGCCTCGGTCCAGGCCGCAAACCTGAGGAGAAGACGGCATTCATCAGCACGGTTCTCGACGCCGCTGAAGCACAGCTCGCCACCGAGGACAGCCCCCTGGCCATCGCCTGGTCTATGGAAGTTCAAGAGATCGACGCCCAGTTTCGCGTGAACCGCAATCATGTCGCCGCCCGCCTCAAGAAAGAAAAGAGCTAGCAATGGCGAATAGGGGCACATTCAAAGAAAACACGGCCGCAGCACAACAGCACCTGGCCCGATTCGAGGCCGAACCCCTTGGCCACTTCATCAATGGTGAGAATCTGGCGAGCGAGTCGGGCACCACCTTCGAGAACCGGTCACCGGTCGATGGTTCACTGCTCGGCATAGTTGCATCAGGCGGCGCCGCTGACGTGGCCCGAGCGGCCGACGCGGCTGAGGAGGCATTTGGGGCGTGGTCGAACCTGGCGGGCACCGAACGCAAACGCATTCTGCACAATGTTGCCGATCTGATCATCGAACGCCAGCACGAGATTGCCGTGACCGAGTGCATGGACACCGGTCAAACAATGCGGTT
>JAACCU010000257.1 GCA_009937405.1 Actinomycetota bacterium | reverse complement strand
TGTCGCCGAAGCTTTCGTACTCGCTGTCGAATGGCGACTCTATGTACAGGTCGTCACAGGCAAGACCGTCGCCGTCAGCGCATGCATCCCAAAGGTTGTCCAGGTAGACGTCATCGCCATAGAACATGGCGTCGCCGGCTGAGGCAACTTCGCCTCCACCGATGACTGCCTCGCAGGAAAACACACCATCCTTTTTCCGGTTTCCGCAGGTATTGCCGTACTCCTCGTATTCGCTGTCAACTGGAGAGATCCAGTACAGCTCATCGCAGGCGGCGCCGTCACCGCCGCCACAGGCATCCCAGAGGGCGTCGAGGGTGGAGTCATCGCCGTAAGTGCCCCCTTCGAAGTCACTCGGTTCGCGGAACTCGTCAAATGAGAACGAGTCGGGGTCGAAAAGCTCATCCATGCAACGGAAGACGACCGTCATCATCTCGGGCGAAAGGAGTTCGTCGGCATCGTCGCCGGCGCGAAGGAGTTGGCCGAGATCGATCTCTTCGTTCTGGATAGCGTCAACAACACACAGGGCGCCCGCCTGGGCTACGCCTTCGGCCATCATCCCTTCGACCATCTCTCGCTCAAGGGCGGAAAGGTCATCGAGACTTCGGTTGGAGCCGGTTTCGTCGGCGCCGTCGTCTTCGGCAGTGTTGTCGTCGACGGTGGCTCCGCTGCAGTCGGCTGCGATTTGGTCGCGCGTGGCCGCATCTTCGTCGCTCAGGTCGTTGGACTGGAGTACTTCGCTGATATCGAAGCCGGCGGTGTCGTAGGCGTCATTGTAGCAGGCGGCTTCGTCGGCGGAGAAGCCAAGTGCTTCAAGCGCGGATGTGCTGTCGGCGTCAGTTCCGCAGCTTGATGCCATGATAAGAAATGCTGCCAGCAATGTAAGCGGTTGCTTCATGATAAATATCCTCTCAGGATTTCTTCTGGTCCTGCAGACACTCAGCATCGTAGAACCGATCTTGATTCTTCGGCACGTATGACCGCTTCCTAAAGTTGGCTCGCAAACGGGCGGCATTGGCAACGACCATTTGGGGCCTGTCCCCGGGCGCGCTGTCCATGACCAGGGCCTCCGCAACTAGGGCACAGCCATCGAAGCACTCGACTAGATGTTGGTCAAGGGGTGTGACACGTCGACAGGGTCATGTTGTGGGAGCTTGCTCTGGTTGCCGTGCGCCGTAGGGAACCCTTCGTGCTCGTTGAGGCCAAGGGCTTGAGCGGCGCCGTAGTCGGACGTCTCTTGGTGGCGCCGCTTTGCCCGCGACGAGGCGACCACCACGAATCCCATACCGATCATGCCTGCGAGTGCTGCGGGGCCAAGAAGCCTTGTAACGATTGTCTGGGTGGCGACCTCGGCGGCACGGAAGTCGGTGGCGGCACCAGCAACCTTTGGGAGCGTAATCGTGACAAGGGCGGCGACGAGTCCAGCCAGGAGCGCCCACCGTCCGACCCAGGCCAAAATTCGGTCGAAGTGAGGATGGATGAGACCGGCCAATGGCAACGCCAGCGTTGCGAGGGCAGTGAGGAGAAGCACTCGTTCCAGCTGGGAGACTGGCCCTGTGAGATCAGGCAGCGAGTCGGTGGTGATCTCGTAGAGCTGGCGGTCAGGGGGCAGCATCTGAGCGAGCTGCGGTGACTCCGACTCGATCACGTCGACAACAGCCTTGGTCATTGCGGTGACGTCGATCGGCGTCTCAGAGGGGTTTAGAAGTATCTGATCATGAGCGGTGATGATGATCGTTTCAAGCTCAGCGCGGAAGGCCTCGTCGGCAAGAATGATCGGGGCAAGACGCAAGGCTTCGTCGGCGATAATGAACCCGACGCCTGTGGCTATCGGAGAGAGGTCAAGGTCGACAAGGCGTGTTTCGATGGCTGTTGCCAGCTCAAATTCTAGTTCTTGTTGTACGGCCGGGTCGTCGAGTGTCTTGTTGGCCGCCTCGACGAATGTGTCGGGGTTGGTGGTCACAAGATGAATGCCGCCGAGGAGGGCGCTGGCGGAGAGGGCGAGGAGGCCGACGAGCGTCAGCCATCCGGCGGATGTGCGACGGACGTCTCGTCCAGCCTGGGGGGCCGGCTTGCGGACAGGTTGGGGGGCATCGAGATACGCGCTCCCACTTGGCTGATTCATCGCTCGTCCACCTCCGGTTTCGTTTCTGTCCTGCAACCGGGTCAGACCACCAAGGTACATTGGTCTACTGCATCGGTCCGTTAGGGCCGGAGGTTTAGAGGAAGATGGCCGCCACAAGTGGGCTAACAGGTCCAGACTGCCCGGACAACTAGGTGGAATGACCGATAGTGCGACGGCGAACGTCGTGGGCGGCAGCTCTTCTCGGCATCGACCAGCCGCTCACCATGCCGCTCGTCTGCGCCTTGTTTCTGCTTGTGCAGTGGGTTCGCCAGGAGCTCTCATCCGAGCGGGTCAATCCGGCGAGTGCTACCTGATCGTGCACAACCATCTCGGCGATCGGTGTCCCGACGAGGTCACCAATTGAGGAGCCCCGCTTGGCAAGGCTGTGCGCAGTCGTTTCGGCCCATTGGGTCTCATGGCCATCTGCGCGCTGCTGGTGTGGGGCCTGATCCTCGGATTGCTCAACTGGGGAACCTATGAGGTGTATGCCTTGACGTTCCTCACGCTCGGGGCCATGCACCTCTTCTACGACGGCCTCATTTGGAAGCTCCATCGCCCTGAAGCCGCCCGCGGGTTCCAGATCGCTCAGCCCGACCAAGATACGCGGGCTTGAACCTAGGATCGGCAGATGTCTGAACGTACCGATGCCCTCCGCGCCCAGATGACACCGCGCGAGAAGGCCGATTTCGTTGCCGGCGACAACATGTGGCACACGGTGCCGATTGATCGCCTCGCCATCCCCGCCATGAAGGTCACTGACGGCCCGAACGGTGCCCGCGGCGATGGGCTCTTGGGCACGGGCACACCGACAGCGTGTATTCCTTCCGGCGCTGCGCTCGGAGCGACATGGGATCCCGGTTTGGTTGAGGAGCTTGGTTCGCTGCTCGGGGTGGAGTCTCGGGCGAAGCAGGCTCACGTTTTGTTGGCACCCACCATCAACCTTCACCGTTCGCCGAAGGGCGGCCGCAACTTCGAGTGCTATAGCGAAGACCCTCTGCTGACCGGAAAGCTTGCAGCAGCGTTCATTCGCGGCGTGCAATCTCAGGGCGTGGGCGTTACAGCCAAGCATTTCGTTGGCAATGACTCCGAGTTCGAGCGCAACACCATTGATACACAAATTGATGAGCGGACCCTGCGCGAAGTGGCGCTCCTTCCGTTTGAGATGGCGATCAAGGAGGGCGGCGCTTGGGGTGTTATGACGGCTTACAACCGCCTGAACAGCGTGTACTGCTCGGAGAACGAGTGGCTGATCCGTGACGTCTTGCGCGGCGAGTGGGGTTTTGACGGAATGGTCGTGACCGACTGGTTCGCCAACGGTTCCACGGTGCGAGCGGTGGCCGCGCAACTGACGCTTGAGATGCCGGGAAAGGGCCGCTTCTACGGCGACGACCTCTACGACGCCATGCTCAATGGTGAGGTGGCAGAGCAAGACGTCGACGTCATTGTCGGTGACTTGCTGCGAATGATGGAGCGCACCGGCTCGCTCGACGACACCGGCGACGGTGAGGAGAAGCTGCTCGACCGGCCCGAGGATCGAGTCCTGATGCGTCGAGCGGCGGCTGCAGGTTCGGTGCTGTTGCGCAATAACGGTGTTTTGCCGATCGATGTGTCGGCTGTGTCTTCGGTCGCGGTGATCGGACCAAACGCCATGAAGGCCAAGGTGATGGGCGGTGGTTCGGCCACCGTGCGCGCCTACCACCAGTCTTCGCCGTATGAAGCGCTGGTTGATCGGTTCCCCAACCTCGATGTGAGGTACGCCCAAGGTGCCGACATCGATCGGGTCACCCCGCCGCTTGGTCCGCCGCTTCTCCAGGGCCTCGCTCGCGTCGAGTACTCGAACGGATGGGAGCTTGACGGCGAAGTTGTGGTTGTGGCTGAGCGACCGACGTTCGCGCTTCGTGCGTTCGGCTCTCCCGCCTCGGGGATTGAGGCTGAGCGGTGGTGTGCTCGCTTGACGGGCACGATTCAGCCCGAAATCAGCGGACCCCACCAGTTCCGGATCGTGCAGGCTGGTCGCACGATGGTGCGCATCGACGGCAAGGTGCTCATCGACGCCACTGCCGACAAGATTGAACGGGGCGATTCGTTCTTCGGGTTCGGTTCCGTCGAGCTTTTGGCCACTGTGGATCTTGTCGCAGGGCAGCCGGGTGAGATCGAGGTCGAATTCGACACTCGAGGAGCGAAGCTGCTCAGCGGATTCACGCTCGGTTGCGCACCGATGGTTCAGCGCGACCTCGTGACCGAGGCAGAGGCGATCGCGGCTGAGTCTGACGTGGCGATTGTGGTCGTGGGAACGAACGACGACTGGGAGACGGAGGGCCGTGATCGTGACCTGTGGGAGTTGCCCGGTGAACAACCGGAGCTCATTCGTCGAGTCGCCGCCGCCAACCCACGCACCATCGTGGTGCTGAACGTCGGCTCGCCCCACGGCCTCGACTGGATTGATGACCCGGCTGCAGTGCTGAGCGTGGGCTTCGCTGGTCAAGAGCTTGGGCACGCAGTTGTCGACATGTTGACCGGCGCTGTAGAGCCAAGCGGTCGCGCCCCGACCACCATCGGTGCCCGCTACGAGCATTTCGCCGCGTTCACCAATTATCCCGGCGAAAATAGCGTCGTGCGCTACGGCGAGTCGGTCTACTGCGGGCATCGCTGGCACGACTCATTGGGGATTGAGCCCGCTGTTCCGTTTGGCTCGGGCCTCGGGTACACGACGTTTGAAATTGGTGAACCGTCCGCGGTTGGAACGGCGACCCCTGGAGATTCTGTGACGTTGACGGTCGGTCTCGCCAACGTCGGTGGTCGCCACGGGGCCGAAGTTGTCCAGGTTTACGTCGAGCCTCTCGATCCGCTGGTGCAGCGGCCGGTCCGCGAACTGAAGGCCTTCCGCAAGATCGCCCTTGAGCCCGGGGAGCACGCGGATCTGTCGTTTGAGCTCTCACCTCGCGCCTTTGCCTACTACGACCCTGCCGACGCTGTCTGGCCAAAGCTCAGCCGTAGCGGCATGGTGCCCGCCGGCGATGGTGTGCTCCATCGCGAAGAACCTGGCTGGTATGTCGATGCCGGTCGCTATCGCGTCTGGGTCGGACGGTCGAGTCGTGAGCTCGCCAGCAGTGTCACGATCCAATTGGAAGGCGACGCCGCCCGCGTGTCATGACACCACCGGTTTGATTGTTGGTTGGCGTAGCAAACGCCGGCAGCGAACAACAACGGCGTTGTGCACCCCGTAGGGTCTCGACAGATCAGTAGACGACCCGATAGAGGAGGAAGCATGCTCTTTGGCCACAACAAGCAGGAAATGCCCGATCCGATGGATGCATTGCCGGGCCGACCCGAGCTGGTTCCGGTGCAGGATGCCCATCTCATCCTTGGCACGCCGCTCGACGGGCCGTATCCCGATAGCACCGAGATTGCGATGTTCGGTCTCGGCTGTTTCTGGGGTGCGGAGCGGTTCTATTGGCAGCTCGACGGCGTCTACACGACCGCGGTCGGGTATGCGGGCGGCTACACCGAGAACCCGATGTACGAAGAGGTTTGCTCGGGCCGCACCGGCCACAACGAGGTCGTGCGTGTGGTCTACGACCCGTCGGTCGTGAGTTACGACGAGCTGCTCAAAGTCTTCTGGGAAGTCCACGACCCCACCCAGTTCATGCGCCAAGGCAACGACATCGGTACCCAGTACCGCAGCGAAATCTACGTCTACTCCGATGGCCAGCGTGATGCAGCCAAGTTCAGCATCGACAAGTATCAAGGCAAGCTGTCGGGCGCCGGCTTCGGTGAAATCGCTACGACGGTTGTCGATGCCGGCGCCTTCTACTTCGCCGAGGAACACCACCAGCAGTACCTGCATCGGAACCCAGGCGGCTACTGCAACCACGGCCACTGTCAGATCGGCTACGACTGACGCTTCTGACCCTTACAGGGGGCGACGACTACATGGGGCGACGATGTAGATGACGGGACCTCTGGCTGCAGCTACTGTGGCTGGCATCAGACGAGTTCTTTTCCGGGCGGCCCTAGCGACGCTCATAGCGATCCCGCACTTGGCGTTGGCCAACGCTCCTGCGTCGGCCGCGTCTTCACTTGTACCTCCCGACGGCTACTACGCGACGGCTAACAACACGTCGCCGGAAACCCTGCGGGCCTCGCTGCACGAAATCATCGATGACCATGTGAGGGTCCCTTACACCCATTCGTCGAACCTCGATACGTGGGACGTGCTGGAGGTGGCGGATCAGGACCCGATCGATTCGTCGCAGATCCTCGACGTGTACCGGAATGCGTCCTACGAAAAGTTCGGGGGTGGCAACAGCTTGTACAACCGCGAACATGCATGGCCGAAGTCGTTCGGTTTCCCTGATGATCTGGTCAGCAATTACCCCTACACCGACGTTCACGCGCTCTTTCTCTCCAACGATTCGTACAACTCTTCGCGCGGCAACAAACCGTACGCCGCGTGCACTGCAGCGTGTGGTGAGCGATCGACCGAGGAGAACCACGGAATCGGTGGAGGGTTGGGCATCTACCCGGGGAACTCCAACTGGACGACCGGGTCCGGCCCAACCGGCACGTGGGAGACGTGGTCGGGGCGGCGCGGTGATGTGGCACGGGCGCTGCTCTACCTCGATGTGCGTTATGAGGGAGGTCAACACGCCTCTGGCAATGCCGAACCCGATCTCGTGTTGACCGATGATCGAAGCAAGATCGCCGTCAGCGGTGAAAACACGACCGGTACGGCCTACATGGGTTTGTTGAGCGTGCTTCTCCAATGGCATGTCGAGGATCCGGTGGACGACCGTGAGCGGGTGCGTAACGAAACGGTCTTTGGTGCCCAAGCCAACCGGAACCCGTTCATCGATCACCCCGAATGGGTCGCTTGTGTGTTTGGGTCGTCGTGCGACGGCGTGGACACGGACCCACCATCGTTGCCTGACGCTCTCAGCGCCGACCCTGGCGATGGCAGTGTCTTGCTTTCGTGGGGTCCGAGTTTGTCGCCTGATCTCGCCGGTTACACAGTCCACCGCTCCGAGATCGGGGGCGCAGCGTGGATGCCTCTCACATCGACGTTGCCGGACGAAACCGAGTACGTAGACCAGACGGTGAACAACGGAACGGCCTACGCCTATGCGGTGTCGGCCACGGATCTGAGTGGGAATGAATCGGTGTGGACTACGCCGGTCACCGTGACTCCACAACCGGTCGGCGACGATCCCTGGATCAATGAGTTTCATTACGACGACAAGGGCAAGGATTCCGGTGAGTTTGTCGAAATCGCCGGACCCGCGGGCACCGACCTGACGGGCTGGTCGTTGATTGGTTACAACGGTTCAAATGGCGGGGTCTACCAGAGTGTCAACCTGAATGGCGCTCTGCCTGATCAGCAGAATGGCTTCGGCACGGTGACGGTCGATCTCGGGAGCATTCAGAATGGCTCTCCGGACGGGCTCGCTCTGATCGACGGAGAGGGTCGCGTGGTTGAGTTTATTTCCTATGAAGGCGACCTGGTTGCGATTTCGGGCCCTGCTGCGGGGGTGAGCGCCCTTGACATCGGGGTCTTTGAGGGCGGGCGTGACCCGAACGGTCGGTCGTTGCAGAGAACGGGAACGGGACGTTCCGGCAGTGAGTTCAACTGGCAGTCCCCGTCGCCGGCCAGCCCCGGCCAGCCCAATGCCGGCCAGACCTTCTCAGATGGCGGCGGTGGCGGTGGCGGCGGCGACACGACAGCGCCCGCCGCTCCGACCGGGCTCGTGGCGGTCGCCGGTGAATCGGAGGTGGCCCTCGACTGGGCCGATTCCGGCGAGGCCGATCTGGCGGGCTACCACGTCTATCGATCGACGATCTCGGCGCCCGATCC
>JAACCU010000256.1 GCA_009937405.1 Actinomycetota bacterium | reverse complement strand
ATCATTCGGTACCAAACGATTAGGGTGTGCGAATGGCAGATCTCAAGGGATTCATGTATCCGCGCACGGCGACTGGTGCGGCCGGCATTCTTCCCGGCCCGCCGTGGCACTACTCGGGCGAGATGCTCACCGTCGAGTACCGCACGGATCCGGCGCGGGTGGCCGAGTTGTTGCCCGATGCGATGGAGTTGGCCGACGACGACCCCGGCGCCGTCGCCTTGATCTGGGCCGAGTGGCAGAGTTGCAGTGACTCGTTCGAGGAGCTGCTCGACCCCGCTCGAGCGCAGTACAAAGAGGTGTTCCTCGTCATCCGAGGCACGTACCAGGGCAAGACCTACAGCCGGGCCGCCTACATCTGGGTCGACAAGGATTTCGCCATGGCCCGCGGTGTGGTGCAGGGCTACCCGAAGAAGATGAGCGAGATCTGGATGACCCGTCACATCACCCACGGCAAGGCTGGGCCGCGCCTCGAACCGGGCGGCCGCTTCGGGGCCACCGTCTCCACATGGGGCCGTCGTATTGCTGATGCCCGGTTCACCATCACCGGCACGGCCGACTCGGCCGGCTTTGTGAACGGGCATCCGATGCTGCACACCCGCCAGATGCCGGCCATCGAAATGGACGGTCGCGACTCTCTTGACGAACTCGTCACGATGAGCGGTTTCGATGTCGAGGTCGGTCCCGTGTACTCCGGCGATGCCGAACTCGACATCTTTGACAACCCGACCGAGGAACTTCACCGCCTGCCGGTTGATGAGATGATCGGCGGCTACTACCGCCAGGTCAGCAACTCGATGGCCGGTGGCACCACGGTGTGGGCGGGTCCCAACCCCATGGAGCGTGAGTCATGAGCACGTATGCCGATAACTATCTCGCCAACCTCGGACCCGATGACGCGGACATCACCTCCCACGACGCCTACACCGATGGCGTACCCCATGCGACCTTTGCCCGTCTGCGAGCCGAGGATCCCGTCCATTGGACCGACGAAGCAGACGGCACCGGCTTCTGGTCGATCCTGAAGCATCAGGACGCCCTCGCGGTTAGCCGCGACGTTGCCACGTTCACCTCCTCACAGGGCATCCGCCTCGAGGACATGGACGAAGAAGAGGCGGCCGCACGCATGACAATGATGGAGATGGACCCGCCGGAGCACACCCGATATCGCCGTCTCGTCAACAAGGGATTCACCCGCCGCACCGTCGAAACGTTCGAGGAGCCGATTCGTCAGCTTGCGGCCGAGGTTGTGGAGAAGGCGCTGGAAAACGACGAGTTCGATTTCGTGCACGAAGTCGCCGAAGAGTTGCCGATGCGCATGCTGGGTCGTCTGCTCGGTACGACCGACGAACATGGTCGACGCCTTGTCGATTGGGGTGATGCACTTCTCGGCAACACCGACCCAGACTTCACTGACTTCCCCGTTGATCTCGTTGACACCGAAGAGTTCCGGATGATTCCGTTTCGTTCGCCCGCCTCGATCGAGATTTTCCAGTTCGCCCAGGAGCAGGCCAGCGAGCGCCGCACCTGCCCAAAGGACGACATCATCAGCCAACTCCTCGAACCGGCCGTTGATGGCGTGCCGCTGACCGATCTGGAGTTCAACAACTTCTTCACGCTGCTGGTGGCCGCCGGCAACGACACCACCCGCTACACGATGACGCATGGCGTGTGGACCATGATGAATCACCCGGAGCTTTGGCAAACCCTGCGAGAGCGTCCCGAGTTGATGGACAAGGCAGTCGAGGAAGTGCTGCGCACGAGTTCGGTCACCATGCACTTCCGTCGCACCGCCACCGCCGACACAGAGATGGGCGGGAAGCAGATCAAGGCCGGCGACAAGATAGCGCTGTGGTTCAACTCGGCCAACCATGACGAGGACGGCTTCGAGAACCCGTTCCGCTTCGACATGGACCGCCAGCGCAACGATCACATGGCGTTCGGTCGCAACGGTCCCCACCTGTGTCTCGGAGCTTGGCTTGCCCGTATGGAAGTGCGGCTCGTGTTCGAAGAGTTGATGAAGCGTGTTGATCGCCTCGAGCCCAACGGCGACATCGATCACCTGCGGTCCAACTTCATTGCCGGCATCAAACGCATGCCGGTCAAGGTCGTCGCGTAGGCGACAGGGAGATTGTCTGATGGGTGAAATTGTTGGTGCGGCAGTGGTGTCGCACGTCCCCCCGCTCGTGCTTCCTGAGCAGGTGCGCCGAGAATTGAACGGTGGCGAGGACACCTCCTTGTTTCAGGGATTACACGACATGCGTGCCGAAAAACTCGGGCCGGTCGAGGCCGACACTGTTGTGGTGATCGACTCGCACTGGTTCACCACCATCGAGCACATCGTTTCTTCTGCCGACCGGCGACAGGGCATCTACACCTCTGACGAACTGCCCCGCGGCATGTCGCAGATGCCCTACGACATGCCGGGCGACCGGGAACTGGCCGAGGCCTGGGGCGCACTGTCCGAAGGGCGCGACGACACATGGATCACGCCGATTGATGACCCGTACCTGCCGGTCCATTATCCGACACTCAATCTGCTGCCGTTCCTGCAAGGCGACGAGAAATGGATCTCGGCCGGCACCGTCCAAACGGGCGAGACAGACGACTTTCTGCTCTTCGGCGCATTGTTGGCTGAGGCGATTGCGAGCGTTGATCGCCGTGTCGTGATTCTGGCGAGTGGCGGCCTGAGCCATAGGTTCTGGCCGTTGAAGCAGTTCCGTGACCATGAAGGAGCCGACCCGGATCTCCATGTCCGTACCCCGCAAGCCTGTGCCGCCGACCGGCAGGTGCTCGCCTGGTTCGAGGAGGGGAACCATGCCGCCGTGATCGATTTCGTGCCGGAATATCTGAAACACGCTCCCGAAGGGAAATTCGGTCATTACCTCACCATGATCGGCGCGCTCGGCGCGGCCGAGTGCACGGCAAAGGGCATCCAGTTCGGTGAATACGAGGCGGTGTCAGGAACGGGCCAGGCTCACGTATGGTTTGACGCGTGACCGCTCTCGAATCCAATCGTCGGAGCGCCCTCGTCATTGCGCACGAACCCGACGGCCCGGCATGTCAGATCGCGGTCCGGCTCCAGGAGCGGGGCTACGAGATCGACACGCACTTCGTCACCCACGACTACACCGCACCGAACGACGCCTCGGCGTGGACCGACTGGTCGCACTATGACCTGATCGTGGCGATGGGGTCGATACGTTCGCTCACCAACAAGGACGAGATCGATTCGTGGATCCATGAAGAGATCCGCCTGCTCCGCCAAGCCAATGAGAATGATCAACCCATCCTCGGCGTGTGCTTCGGTGCACAACTCCTGGCCGACGCGTTGGGTGGCTCGGTGGAAACGGCACCCGAGGCCGAGGTCGGTTGGTCCGAAATTGCGGGGGTCGATGGGCGCGACAATCCTGTCGGTCCTGGTCCATGGTTCGAGTGGCACCATGACCGAATAAATCCGCCGGCGCATGCCGAGGTGCTCGCGGTGAACGAGAATTCGGTCCAGATGTTTCGCGTCGGTCGTTCCCTGGCCACCCAATTCCATCCCGAAGTCGACTATGCCCATATTGAGGGTTTCTTGGACGAGGCACGCGATGACTATCTCGCCAGCTTGGGTGTGACGCGAGAGCAGATGCTCGCTGACGTGGCCGAGCACGAGGCGCGCAACATTGTGCAGTGTCACGCTCTGGTCGACTGGTTCCTCGATGAGGTTGCCGCTCCCTCCTCGTGATGGCAGCGGTGTCGCCGACGGCGGTTCTGGCGGCAGGATCGTCGCGTGAAAATTTTGTTGATCTCGACGTTGGCGCCCAATGGTGGATCGGCCTGGCCGTTGCCGTCGTGGCCCTGCTTGCCGTCGACCTGTATCGGCACCGCGACAATAACGAGCCGACAGCTCGGGGTGCTGCACTCGAATCAGCAGGCTGGGTTGCGTGCGGTCTTGCCTTCGGGGTCGTGGTTCTCGTCGGTTTCGGCGGCGACGCCTTCGGCGAATACATCTCTGGCTATCTGATCGAGAAGTCGCTCAGCGTTGACAACGTCTTCGTCTGGTCGATCCTGTTTTCGACCATGGCGGTGCCATTGCGGTATCAGCATCGGGTGCTTGTCTGGGGAATCTTTGGCGCGTTGACGCTGCGGCTCGTGTTCATCGTGATCGGGTCAGCGTTGATCGAACGGTTCTCGATCGTGCTGGTCGGCTTCGGTGTCTTTCTTGTCGTCACTGGTCTGCGAGTTATCCGTCATCGTGAGGACGAGGGCGAGAATTCCTCGGCTGTTGGACTGGGTTTGTTGGGCCGGGTCATCCCGGTGAGCGACGAGTACGACGGTCACAAGTTTTTGACCATGCGCGATGGCGTACGGATGGCGACCCCACTGCTCGCCGCCCTCGTCGTCGTAGAGGTAACTGACGTTGTCTTCGCTGTCGACTCGGTGCCAGCGGTGCTTGCTGTGTCGAACGAGCCGTACCTGGTCTTCGCCTCCACCGCCTTCGCCATCCTCGGTTTACGAGCCATGTACTTCCTGCTTGCCGATGCCCGCCAACGCTTCCATTATCTGTCCCACGGCCTCGGCGGAATCCTCGTTTTTGTCGGCATCAAGATGGCGGCCAGCGAGTGGTACCACCTCGACACCTACATATCGCTTGGTGGCATCTTGCTGATCCTGGTAGTGGCCATCATCTTCAGTGAGCGGCGCACCCGCCTTGACGCCGCGAACTAGGGCCAACGAGAGCGTGTCCGCGACAGGCGGCTCCACCTGGGCACGTTCGCCACTGCCGGTGGGTACGGTCGATGCGTGCACGTGCTGCTCGTCCATCCTGAGATCGCCCCGAATACAGGTGCCATCGTCCGACTCTGCGCCAACACAGGGGCGAGGCTGCATCTGGTCGAGCCTCTCGGCTTCTCGCTCGACGATCGAATGATGCGCCGTGGTGGGCTTGATTATCACGAGGCCGCGTCGATGACCGTCCACGGTTCGCTGACCGAGGCCCGTGCGGTATTGCCGGGTCGCTGGTTCGGATTCTCGGCCCGGTCGATGACGTCGTACGTTGACATCGAATTTGACGACGACGACGTCTTGGTATTCGGCGCAGAACGTGCGGGGCTCACCGACGAGGCGAAGTCCGCCATCTTGGCCGAACGAATGCTCACGATCCCGATGCGCCCAGGGAACCGGAGTATCAATCTGGCGAACGCCGTATCGATCGTGGTTTACGAGGCGTGGCGACAGCGTGGATTCGCCGGAGCGGGACCCAACGACGATGGGCTGACGAGCGAGACTCTCCTGACTGGCGACTTCGATAGCTGAGCGACCCCTATGACGCGACGCCGAGATTGAGGGCCATCGAGACGTTGGGTGCGCTCACGAAGTGAGTGGCTTTCGTCGGCCGAGATCTGCCGCATTAGCGGCTGCCACACCGGCGGACCAGCCTTGGCGATCGGTGGCGTGACTCGTCCGTGCTTTGGTCGTATTCGGGAACAATTGGGTCGTGTGTCGCTCCACGGCAGCGTCTTGTGACGCGAGCGCGGGCAGGAGTCGACCGTTGTCGTCATTGGCGATGTGTTCGGTTGCGTTCGCGGCTGCGGTCTTGAGTCGCTCACCGATCCGGCTCGCGAAGCCAACCAAAAATGACTTTCGAAATGACCGGGTCGTGGACTCCCCCCATTCGTTCGTGACCTTGCCGTACTCGTGCATTGCCCGGGTGGCCTGCACGAGGAGTGACGTGTAGAGGAGATCGACGGCGTCGAGGTCGACCTGAAAGCCGATGACGGTGACAAGTCCGAAGCCTTGATGACCGATCGCCTGGCAGCGGTTGGCGCGGGCCACCTGACCGATGAGAAGGAATTTCTCCTTTGCGTATGGTCGTTCTGTGGCGAGCCGAATGGCAGCCGGTCCGTGAAACTCGGTGCCGACGTCGGCCAACATTGCATGGAGGGAGTGAAGCGTGATGAGTTCTTGTGCTTTTTCGGTGAAGGCCTCGGCCTCGGCGGCGTACTCGGTGGATTCGGCCTTGGCCAGTAGCGCGCGGACCCGTCGAAGCATGCCTGGGTCAGGATCACCGGTCGGTTGGCCGAGGGGATCGTCGTCGGGGTCTCGGACCACGCCGAGCACCCCTTCGCCTGGTGGCTCGGTCACGGGAGCGAACGGGGGCAGGGCGCTGAGCAACTGGGAGACGTAGACGGCATCTTCGAGGGAGCCACCGCGCTTAATGAATCGCAACACCGGCCGAGTCGGCCCCGCATCGATGGTCACGTCCTGGAGTTGGCGATGCCAGAGCGGTGAGATCCGGTCGCCATACGCGGACCGGTCGTGCTCGGCGGCGATCGCGTGTCGTACCAATTGCAGTTCGATCTGGGAATGAGCGAACGCCAGATAGGTGATGAGGTCACTGGGGGTCCAACCCTGCTGCCAGAGCGAGGAGATGGCATCGATCAACTGGCCTTCTGCGGCGGCGATGTGGCGGTCGGGTTGATGGGTGTCGGCGGGCATGGTCTCCCTCTTCGATTGGATGATTGGGGAAGACGCTTGGGGGATCAAGTCAACCGTAGGCCAGGGGTGTGACATGGGTTTTGTCAAGTCACAGGGACTGCTAACTTCCTGTTGATGAACATCAAGGCGCTATTTGTGGCAACAGCATTCCTCGCGGCGAGTTGTGGAGGCGGCAGCGGAGGCTCGTTGGCTGAGGAGGCTGAGCAGCACGCTGATGCAACGTGCGGCTGCAGCGACTTCGACTGCACGAAGGACCACGTCGCTTGGTTCAACCGCATGTCGATAACCGAAGAGGACCAACTCGACGAGCTTTCCGATGCGGATCGCGCCGTCTATGAGGCCAGCAGCCTCCGTGCGGGCGACTGTCAGAACGACTTGCGCTAGCCGAGCCGGGCTAGACCGACGAGAGAGGGCCGCGAAGGATCGATCGGCCCGAGTGGCCGGCGTCCCCATCGCGCGGCTCAACACTGATGTCGACCACGAAGAAGAGGTTTGGGTCGAAGCCTTCTGGCACGTCGAACGACCCCGGGTCAGAAGGATCGATGAGACCCAACGAGACGAGAGCGGCGGGATTCCCGTCGGCATCGGGCTGGATGAGCCAGAGCTCAAGATCAGCTGCTTCGGCTCCAGTATCGGGCAGATCGCTTTTGTCGACGGTCAGCCGATAGGTGCCATCGGCATCGTGCAGCGAAACGATGGCGGTTGCATCTGCACCGAGCGCATCGAACGCGATCGGGTCGTAGGCCAGGTCGGCCGTAGCGACTTCAGGCCCGAGTGATTCGCCCCCGGTGACAGCCATAACGCCAACCACGGCGATGATCGTTGCCGCGGCGGAGGCCAACGCGACCATGGTCCGACGCTTGCGGCGGTCGGCGAGGTCAACCACCTGGGCCAGAGGCGCGACCTGCGTGGTCTCCGCCTTTCCAAGGGCTTCGACTTCGATCGCGGACCAGAGATCAGCAGGAGGCGCAGTCAGGGTTTGATCGTCTGGGGTCACTTCGCGCAGCAGTGTTTCGATGTCGCCCATGGATTCTGTGTCGCCATCGGGCGTCAGCTCGTCAGACATGTGAGGTCTCCATATGCCGTCGGACTTTTTCGAGCCCTCGTCGAATGTCGCTCTTGACCGTGCCCAAGGCAACGCCAGTCCGTTGAGCGATCTCTGGGTGGGTGAGGCCTTCGAAGTACGCCAGTCTGATTGCAGTGCGTCCCCGTTCCGGCACAACCTCGAGAGCGGCGGCCACCAGCATCTGATCGGCGATCCGCTCGACCTCGGGCTCAACTGGGCTGTCAGCGGCTTCGACATCTGATCGACGGCTGGCGTGGCGCTGTTCGGACCGAACGTTGTCGATGATCCGGTTCTTGGTGATGCCCACTAGCCAGGCGGGGAGGCTTCCGCGAGACGGATCGAACCGTTCTCTCGCCCTCCAGGCACTGACGAAGACCTCTTGGGTCACGTCCTTGGCCCGATCTTCGGGAAGGCTCCGGAGACAAATCGAGTAGACGAGCGAGCCGTGGGCATCGTATGCATCACGAAGCACTGTCTCGTCGCCACCGGCGAACCGTGTCGCTACCGGGTCAGTAGTCGAACTCTTTGCCGTTTGTACCACCACCCAAGGGTACTGCAGCGGTGGCATCTCGGTGCTATAGCGGGCGTAGGAGAGAGCAGTCATGAGTCTGCGGGGGAGGGCCGTTACCGGGCCGAAGCTGATGGAGGGGATCACCGGCTTCGGCCCGATCGGGGTGTCAGCTCGGGGGTAGCAGGACTGAGTCGATGACGTGGATGATGCCGTTGGAGGCGGCGACGTCTACTGCGATGACGTTGGCGTCGTTCACCTGGACGGCGTCGCCGTCAACGCTGATGGTGACTTCGGCGCCGTTGACGGTGGCCGCGGTCTGTCCATCCAACGTGACCACTGTGCTGGCGGGGACTTCGCCGGCGATGACGTGGTAGGTGAGTACTGCGGTGAGCAGTTCGGTGTCGGCGAGCAGTTCTTCGGCGGTGAGCCCGAGGACCTCGAGGAGGTCGGCGAAGGCGTCGTCGGTGGGGGCGAACACGGTGAAGGGCCCATCGCCGGAAAGTGTTTCGACGAGGCCAGCAGCCTGGACGGCGGCGACGAGGATGGTGAAGCTGCCGTTGGCGACTGCCACGTCGACGATGGTGCCGAGTTCGGCCATATCGTCTTCGGCCATATCGTCT
>JAACCU010000255.1 GCA_009937405.1 Actinomycetota bacterium | reverse complement strand
TGAAAGCAGGCTGAGTCTGGGGTCAGATTCGCAGGGCACGAAGCCGAGCGAGTTCCTCGTATAGCGCTTCAGTAGCATCGAGTTCAACGAGGGGCAGCTCACGCCCCCGGTGCATGTGACGCATCGCATCACCATGCCCGATGCGATCGGCCAACCCCTCTGCGAGCCCGATGGTGACGGGCGAGCGGGGCGATGCGGCCTGCTGCAGGAGTTTCCAGCCGTGCTCTGCATCACCTTGATTGATCGCCAAGGCGGCGAGACCCACGACCGCATCGTTGGCCATACGGGCCAAGCGGCCCCGCAATGCGTCGTAGCCGAACCCCACCACCAGGTCAGCGGCTTCAACGGGGCGGCCGACGTCGATGAGGGCGAGAGCGCGCAAGATCGGCGACGAGTCCCACACCGAAGGGCTCCAGTTTGCGCTATCAAGGGTGCGAAGCGCTTTCTCTGGGTCACCAGTGAGGATCTGAGCTGCGGCGAGCGCCAAACCGGTCATGACAAAGTTGTTCGTCTCAATTGAGCCAACACACGACAACTCGTGGGCGGCCTCAAACCGCTCACGAGCCTCTTCGAATCGGGCCCCATACAAGGAATGTACGCCCTCAGACCATGCGGACGGGCAGAGGATGGCCGGGCCAAGATCATGCGCGGCAACCAGATCACGACCGACCTGGGCAAGCCGCAGGGTTTCGTCGGGTTCTCTTCGGCACGAGAGGAACGACAACGTCCCGGCGGCAACCGCCCGAGGTTCCGGTGATGCCGAATCAACCATCTCCTGCAGAAGCCTGTGAGCCAGAATCCAGTCATCGAGCACAATGCAGAACATGGTCAGCGCGTAGACCATCCAGTCGCGTTGAGGGCCAGGCGGTAACTGATCGATCAGCGCCTCAGTCCACCGCCGACCCTCCGTGGCAGGCAGTTGTGATTCCCACATTCCTTGACAGCCAAAGGCCATCCCCGCTGCAGTTTCAAACTCAGATTCTGTAATAAAGTGCTCAAGCGCGGCCGCGATGTTGGGCCAATCGGCACGGAGGCGAAGCGCTCGGTTTATACCACCGGCAACCGCAAAGTCAGACGTGGTCGTGAGGTGGCAATAGTATTCGGCATACGCGTCCTGGGTCCGCCCGGCTTCGTCAGAGCGAACGAGTTGATCACTGGCATAGATCCGGACAGACTCGAGCAGTCGATAACGAGTAGTTCCGAAACTCGACTGATCAATGGTCACCAGGTTCTTCGCCACGAGCGACTCCATGAGGTCCATCGTGTCGTACTCGCTCGTAGTGGTCAGCGCCTGCGCCGCGGCAAGGTCGAAGGAGCCAACGAAGAGACCGAGTGAACGAAACAACGTCTGCTCTTCCTCATCCAACAGGTCATAACTCCAATCGAGTGTCGCCTGCAGCGTTCGAAGACGATGACGACCTCGACCACCCGACAGAAGACGGAAACGATCCGCCATCCGGTTGAGAATCTCCCCAGGGGTCAGGACCGCGGCTCGGGCTGCCGCAAGCTCGATGGCGAGTGGCATTCCGTCGAGGCTTCGACAGATCTCGGCAATGATCGAGCATTCAGCTCGACCGGTCTGCATGGTCGGGTTGACGGCAAGCGCCCGCTCGATGAAGAGCTCAACGGCCGGCGATGTGTCGTCATTGGCATCGAGGGGAGGGGCAGCGACGACGCGCTCACCCGCCACACCGAGGCGCTGACGGCTGGTCGCAAGAATCGCAGTGGCCGTTGACCGAGCCAATATCCGCTCGGCCAAGGCGGCGCACTCATCGATCACGTGCTCACAGTTGTCGAGCACTAAAAGCGCGTCCCGTCCTGCGAGATACTCCACGAGTTGCCGACTGACTGAGGTACCTCCACCGATGTTGGGCTCAAGGCGAAGCGCCTCCGCTACCGCAGCGGGGACCTCGCTACCATCAGAGATCGCCGACAGGTCGGCGAAGTAGCAGCCGTCATCGCGTCCAGGTAGCTCCTGGTACGCGACCTCCACGGCAACTCGGGTCTTTCCCGCACCGCCCATTCCGGTGATGGTCACCATTGGATGCCTCTCAAGGAGACCCCGGATCTCCGCGATGAGTTCATCGCGGCCAAGGATCACCGAGCCCGAGTTCGGCAAGGAGGACAGGCTCGGGTCGACAGTGCGGATTGGTCGGTGGCTGGCAATACCAAGTTGGTGGATCCCGACAGGCTGAGGAACATCACGGAGCCGGTGATGGCCGAGATCGAGCGTTTCGACGTCGATTTCATCGGCAACAGCTGCGCTCATCAGCACCTGGCCACCGCGGGCAAGCGACTCGATCCGTGCTGCCGTATTTGGGGCACTGCCGAAGTAGTCACCGTCGCGCGGCGTGACTCGACCGCGATGGAGCCCCATGCGCACCTTCAGCGCCGGTCCGTGCCCCCAGTCCGCTTCAGTCAGCGCGGTCTGAGCTGCCATTGCGGCGCCCACCGCCGCCCGCGGATCCTCAAACGCCCCCCGAAAGTGGTCCCCGGCCCACCCGAAGACGACACCACCCCGATCGAGGATGGCCGTCTTGATGATCCCATCGTGCTTTTCGATGGAGGCTGAAGCTGTAACTGCGTTGGCCGCCCACAGGCGGGTTGACCCCTCAACATCGGTGAAGAGGAATGTGACAATGCCTGTTGGCAGCTGGATCATGCGCCCAGCCGGTAGAAGCTCGACGCAGTACCGGCGAACAGTTTCTCCTTCGCCTCGGCACCAAGCCCGAGTCCGTCAGCAATAGCGAGGTAGGCGTCAAAGATCGCCGAGTAGCTAGATGACACCTTGTCCATCGGGAAGTTGCTGGCGAACATGCACCGATCCACACCGAACAGCTCGATGCCTTTGGCAATATGGGGTGCCATCGCATCGACCAGCTCCCGATGACTAGGCGGGGTCTCACGTTCGTGGTAGCCGAAGCCAACAATCGGCATGAGGAGTCCGCTCAGCTTTAACCACACATTGCGGTTTTCGGCCACTGCCGCAAGCCCCTCGTACCAGTCGTCAACCAGCCCGGGATTCTTCGCCAAGTCCACCGGCGTGCCCATGTGATCGAGCACGATCCGCGTCTGCGGGACGTCGCTCGCCACGTTCGCGGCCTCCTTGAGTTGGTTGGAGTAGCACCACAGATCAAAGGAGAGCTGACGCTCCCCGAGCGTGGCGAGGCCAGTCCTGAACTCCTCGGTAGCGAGACGGTTATCGGGCGAGCACCAGGTGTGCACCGACTCAGATGGATGGCTCGCCACGATGTCGCGGATTCCCCGGAGCCGGCCACTGCTCAGCGCATGAGCATCAAGCTGGGCTTGAAGGACGGCCGGGTCTGACAGATCAGCCTTGGCGACAAGCGCCATTGGCGGATCGGCGAGACTCTCCAGCCAACGCGTCTCCCCAACAGGGCCAAGCGGGCCTTTTTGCTTCCAGTCCGCCTCGATGTGGACATAGCCGGCCACGGTGTGATGACCGGTGTCACCGTGGAAGGCCTCGGGCATGTGCGCCGACATCACGTATCGGGGATCTCCGACGAAGTCGATCAGCGGTTGCGGCGTCGCTTTCCGCACGAGCTTCTCCGCCAAGTTCGGCCATCGGCCGAAGAGCTTGACCACGGGTGTGACCTCGCGAGGCGTTTTGCGCGGGTCCCAGATATGGACGTGGGGATCAATGATCTCCATGGTCACGATCGCATCGTTCAGAGCCGGGACGAACTTCAAGCATTCGTCAAGTGTGGCCCGAATTCGAGAAATCCGAAAATGCTCCTTCGGGGAGGCCACACCCTCCCACCCCCAAACCGAACCTGATGGTGTCCGTTACCAGGAACCCCGAGACACCACAGGGCCCGCGTCATGTGAAGAACTCCGCCTCCGCGGCTGCTAGCGTAGCGAACGCATGTTCGATACCTTGAATGCCCCACAACAAGCTGCCGTCGACCACACCGGTTCTCCCCTACTGATCGTGGCTGGCGCGGGGACAGGAAAAACGAAGACCCTGGCCGCTCGTGTCAGCCGCATCCTCGACGCGGGCTCTGACCCAAACCGAGTCTTGTTGCTCACCTTCACCCGCCGAGCGGCAACCGAAATGCTGGGGCGGGTGGCAGCCACCGGATCGAGTCGGGCTGCATCGCAGGTATGGGGCGGCACCTTCCACTCAACGGCTAACCGCATCTTGCGAAATTTTGGCCAAGCCGCTGGCTTGTCGAATGGGTTCACCGTGCTTGATCAGGGGGATGCAACCGACCTCATGGGGATGGTTCGCACCGAGGAGGGATTCGCCGAGCGAGGCAAACGGTTCCCTCGCAAGGAGACCATCACCGGCATCTATTCCCGCATGGTGAGTAGCCAGGCCAAACTGGCCAAGGTGCTGGAGACCGACTACCCGTGGTGCGCCGATCACGCCGACGATCTGAAGACAATCTTCACCACCTACACGGCCCGCAAACGGGCAAACAATGTCCTCGACTACGACGACCTGTTGCTGTTCTGGCGAGGGCTCACGGTGAGCCCCGTCGGGGCAGCACTGCGCGACCTCTTCGATCATGTCCTGATCGACGAATACCAGGACACCAACCCCATCCAGGCTGACATTGTCGGAGGCATGTGTCGCCCCGACACCGACCTCTGTGTCGTCGGTGACGATGCCCAGGCCATCTATGGCTTCCGGGCCGCCACGGTTGCCAACATGTGGGAGTTCACCGATCACTTCCCTGGGGCCACCCGGGTCACCCTCGAGCAAAACTATCGGTCGACCATGCCAATTCTCGCGGTCGCCAACGGGGTGCTCGGTCAGAGCAACGACCACTTCGCCAAATGCTTGTGGTCGAACCGGAAATCTGGAATCACTCCCACCCTCCTCACCCATCATGACGAGAGCGATCAGAGCCGAGCGGTCTGCGCATCGATCCTCGATGCCCGCGAACGCGGGATCTCGTTGCGTGAGCAGGCCGTGCTGTTTCGAGCCGGTCACCACGCCGATGGGCTGGAGTTGGAGCTCACGCGTCGCGACATCCCGTTCGTGAAATACGGAGGCCTAAAATATCTCGAGTCAGGCCATGTCAAGGATTTGCTGGCGCTTCTGCGGATCCTCGACAACCCCGCCGACCAGCTCGCATGGCACCGAATTCTCGCCACCATGGAAGGAGTTGGGCCCGCCACCGTTCGCCGTCTCTCGGCCGAGTTGGGCATCGACGACCAAGCCGACGATTCGGTGGCCCGCTTCATTGATGGCGCCGGCGCCATGCCATCGGCCGCCACCATCCAAGCTGCCGATCTTCGGGAGGCACTCGCCACCTGTCTCAGCGGTGACCTGACGCCGAGCGCCCAGGTCGATCGACTGAAGCAGTTCTGCGCTCTCGTCTTCCCTACCCGCTACGACAACGCTGCGGCGCGTCTCTCCGACATCGACCAGCTCGCCGCTGGTGCATCCGCCTACGCCACCCGCAGCCGGTTCCTCACCGAACTCACCCTCGATCCACCCAACCGCACCAGCGATCAGGCCGGCCCGCCCCATCTCGATGACGACTGGCTCACCCTGTCCACGATTCACTCCGCCAAGGGGCTCGAATGGCGCGGCGTTCATCTTCTTCATGCCGCCGACGGCAACCTGCCCTCCGAGATGGCGCTCGGCGACGAAGCAGGGCTCGCTGAGGAACTTCGCCTCATGTATGTGGCCCTCACCCGCGCCAAGGACGAGCTGTCGGTGCACTTCCCACTGCGGTTCCACGTCAACCGCTACGCCAACGACGACCGGCATGTCTATGCCCAGATCAGCCGCTTCATCGAGCCGATTCGGGAACTCTTCGACGAACCATCGGCTCCCTCTGTCGGGCTCGACATTGAGTCCGAACTGCAGTTGGCCGGTGTGGGCGTGACCGACGAGGTCGATCTCGCACTCTCTGCGCTCTGGGATTGACACGTCTTCTTGGAGTTGAGCTTTTCTGCGCGAATGCCTCTGCGACCTGGTCTGAGCTACTCGGATGCCCCACAAAGCGGCAGCCAGGCCGGGTCAAGCGACGCAACCAATCCGAGTGCGCCCTTGAGCCGGATCACCCGCTCGACACTCTCGTCAATCCGAGCCGCAAACGCAGGATCTGCCTCCGCTCGCGCCACAATCGCGTCGATGACTGCAGCCACAAAGACATCATCGGCATAGAGCACGAGGTCTGCACCCGCAGCGATGTCATCCGTTCCGCGTTGTTCGGGCGCGTAGTCGTCGGCGACGCCCCGCATGCCGTGCAAATCATCGGTGATGACCACTCCGGCGTAGCCGACATCCTGGCGAAGCCAGCCCGTCGTAATCGTGGACGACAGGGTCGCAGGCGTGCCGTCATCCACATCCGCGTAGCGAATGTGGCCGGTCATGATCAGCGGTGCCCGGGTGTCGATGTAGGGAATCCGGCCAAATGCCTGCCACGCGGCGAAATCGTTGGTCGAGACGGAGTCGGCCCGGTGTGGGTCATCGACAGTCGACCCCTGGTTGGGGAAGTGCTTTAGCGTTGCAGCCACCCCGGCTGCACAATGACCTTCAACCAGCGCTGCCGAGATCGCCGCCACCGTCTCAGGGTCACGGCCGAAAGAGCGGCGCTGGCGGGCCATGTAGTAGTCGCCGCCGACATCAACGTCGGCGATCACTCCAAGGTTCACATGGATACCGGCATCCCAGAGCTCGCCGGCGAAGGCCGCGGCCGCAGGCGCCAAACCCTCATCCGTTGTAGCAGGATCTGCGGCATGGTTCGCTTCGAGGATGGCCGGCTCGGGTAGGGGGCTGACTGGCACCTTCAATACCCGAGTGCCGGCCTCGGCATCGGTGGTGACAAGAGGCGGCAAGACACAGCTATCGGCACCATTCGTGATCTCTGTGATTGCTGCTGTAGCGGCACCAAGATCGTCGGCCGCCGACCAGTTTCCAACGTTCCTCGACACGAAAACACCACCAAGGCAACGGGTTCCCAGTGTCTCATCGATCGACAATCCGAGGTTGCCGGTGGCGCCGACCACGACCAGCTGCTCAGCCTTCTCTCTCAGCGACATCGAGTTGAGCAGCGCGGCAACTGCCAGATCCTCCGGTGGAATCGTGGTGGTTGTTGTGGTGGTCGATGTCGTTGTTGTCGATGTTGTCGATGTGGTGGTGCTTGTCGTGGTGATGGTCGTGGTCGGCGCGGTGGCATCGTCGCCTGCGTCTTGTTGCCACACGATCACGGCCGCGCTGGCGACCAGAACGAGTCCGACGGTAGCAAAGACAGCGGAACGAGATGACATAGGCCCCCAACTCTGCCTCGCGAATCGATGGCAGCGGCGCCATCACCTATGACCCGTGCGCCTCGAACCCACCTCGGGTGAACGCGCCGATGATTGCCCCGGGCCATAGCTGGCTCACGCTTTGCGAGCCGACAGACATTTCGTAAATATGAGTTGTTGGGTCGACTTTGATCAAGATAGGGTCGTTTTCCATGACCAATAACTGGGGATTCGAGACCACACAGATCCACGCGGGCCAAGAACCCGATTCGGCAACGAACGCGCGAGCTGTACCCATCTACCAGACCACGTCGTTTGTGTTCAACAGCAGCGAACACGCTCAAAACCTGTTTGCACTCGCGGAGATCGGCAACATCTACAGCCGCATCGCGAACCCCACCCAGGGGGTGTGCGAAGCACGAATGTCAGCACTCGAAGGCGGCACGGAAACCGCTGTCGGCCTCCCGGGTGCCCTCGCCGTCGCATCAGGTCAAGCCGCTGAGGTGTTGGCGATCCTCAACCTCGCTGAGTCTGGCGATCATGTTGTGGCCTCGGCCGCCCTCTACGGCGGTACGTACAATCTCCTCCACCACACGCTCCCGAAAATGGGGATCACGACTACCTTTGTCGATGACCCCGACGACCTCGACGCCTGGGCCGCGGCAGTGCAACCCAACACCAAAGCTTTCTACGGTGAGATACTGCCCAACCCAAAGAACAATTGGATCGACATCGCCGGGATCGCCGAGGTTGCCCACGCCAACGATGTGCCACTCATCGTCGACAACACCGCAGCCACGCCGTATCTGGTAAAGCCGCTTAGCCTCGGCGCCGACATCGTCGTGCATTCCGCCACCAAATACATCGGTGGCCACGGCACATCGATCGGTGGCATCATCATCGACGGCGGCAGTTTCGACTTCGGTAACGGCAAATTCCCTGGCCTCTCCGAGCCCGACCCGAGCTACCACGGCCTCGCCTACTTCCCGGCTCTCGGCCACGGCGCCTACATCATCAAGGCTCGGGTTCAGTTGCTTCGCGACCTCGGCGCCGCCACCTCACCGTTCAACGCGTTCATGTTCCTCCAGGGGCTTGAGACTCTGAGCCTCCGCATGGAACGACACTGCGAGAACGCCCAGAAGGTCGCCGAGTTTCTTGCCGGCCGCGATGAAGTCGAAGAGGTCTTCTTCTCCGGACTCCCCGACTCGCCATACCACGAGCGCGCCAACGAAGTCACGGGCGGCAAGGGCCACGGCGCCATCCCGTCCTTCATCGTGAAGGGCGGCCTTGAGGCCGGACAAAAGTTCGTCGAAGCGCTCGAGCTTCACAGCCATGTGGCCAACATCGGCGACGTCCGCAGCCTGGTCATCCACCCCGCGTCGACGACCCACAGCCAACTCTCACCCGAAGAACAGGCCGCCACCGGCGTTTACCCAGGACTGGTCCGCCTCAGCGTCGGCATCGAGACGATCGACGACATCCTGGCCGATCTCGAAATCGGCTTCGCCGCTCTCTGAGCGGGGTCAGTGACCTCGACCAAGCCGATCGTGCGAGATGCGAATGGACGGTGTTCGCGCCCCGTAACCTCAGCCCAATGGCCGGCCCACTCCCCCTTACCTTTCTTCGCAGCTACGCCGATACCGGTGTATTGCCATTTACCCGAGCCGAGATAGCCCTGGTAGGGCGCTCCAACGTCGGCAAGTCCTCGCTCATCAATGCACTCGCCAACAAGAAAAAGCTCGCTAAAACATCCAAAACCCCTGGAGCAACCCGCTTATTGAACGCTTTTGAGCTGGCTCCCGCTGACAGTGGCCGCTGGCTCATGGACCTGCCCGGCTACGGCTTTGCCAAGGTCAGCAAGGCAGAGCAGGCCAAATGGGCCAGTCTGGTCACCCGTTATATCGAGGAACGCGAGAGCCTTGTCGGCGTGCTCCAACTGATCGATGGGGCTATCGGCCCGACGGCCCTCGACCTCCAAACGCTGGAATGGCTGCGGTCACGCGGTCGCCCAATCACGTTCGTAGCGACCAAACTCGACAAGGTCAGGCCATCCAAGAGCAAAAAGCGTCGCAACGAGGTAGTCGAAGCACTCGGCGTCGCTCGGAGCGAAATTCTGTGGGTGAGCGCCGACAAGGGAACGGGCATACCTGAGCTTCGGGCCCGTATTGTGCACCTACTCAACGAAGACTGACACCGGAGGCTCACGATGATCACGACCCAACCATTCGGTACCACTGGCCACCAGAGCAGTCGGGTGATCTTCGGTGCAGCAGCGCTCAGCGGAATGTCTCAGGGCCGCGCCGACGCCACCCTAGGAACGGTCCGTGAATACGGCATAAATCACATCGACACCGCTGCCTCATACGGCGAGTCTGAGTTGCGCCTCACCGACTTCCTTGCCGATCACCGCAGCGAAGTGTTTCTCGCCACCAAGACCGGATCCCGTAGGGCATCCGATGCCCGAGCCGAACTAGAACTCAGCCTCGATCGACTTGGTGTTCGTCACGTCGACATGATCCAGCTCCACAATCTCGTCGAGGAAGACGAATGGCTGACGGCATTCTCTCCCGGCGGCGCAGTGGAGGCGCTGTTCAAAGCCCGTGATGAAGGCCTCTGCCGTCATGTTGGCATCACCGGCCATGGCCTTCGGATCGCCCAGATGCACGTGCGAAGCCTGGCCGAGGCGCCATTCGCGTCAGTCTTGTTCCCGTGGAACCATGTCCTGGCCCAGAACGCCGACTATGCCGCTGATGTTGCGATGCTGAACGAGGTGTGCGAGACCTACGGCGTGGCCCGCCAGACCATCAAATCAATCGCCCGCCGGCGCTGGGACAGCTGGGACCAGGCAAAGTACAGCTGGTATCAGCCGCTTGACGACCCTGGGGCGATAGGGCGGGCGGTGAAGTTCGTTCTCAGCGACGAGCGCTACTTCCTCAACACATCGAGCGATGCCCGCTTGCTCCAAGCTGGGCTCGACGTTGCTGCGGCCCACGATGGCGGCTGCCCAAGCGATGAAGCGCTGGAGCAAGACCGCGTCAAATGGGGGATGCTTCCGCTCTTCGATGGTGGTTTGCTCGAGGTGATTCGTTAGTCGATGGAGATTTGCGCCATCAGATTGGCGCGCTCTTCATCAAAGGAATCAAGGTCCAATTGGCCGTCGTCGTAACGACGCTGCAGGTCTGCGACCTTCTCCATGATTTCGTCGTTGGAGGCCTTCGGGCCGGTGTCTTCGGCGATCTCTTCATCGTCCTCGACCTCGACATCGTCTTCGAGTTTCCGCTCGCGCTTGGCAGAGGCCTTGGCCTTCTTGGCCATGTCTCGCTGGCGCTTTGCAAAGCTGGATCGACCAGTAGCCATAGGCATATCTCCTTGACAAGCGTGTCGACCACCCCGGGTGGTCGACATTCGACCGTAGCGGATGAAAGGCCCATTTCCGCCTCAGTGTGACGCCTGTGCACCTCTCGCTACGGCTACTAGTCTGGTAGTCGACGGACTGTGACAACAGCCCGGTCGCTGGGCCCGAGTCGTGGAATCGTCAAGGATCTAGATATAGATCCCTGCCGACAATCTCAGTAGGGCATAGCCTTAAGCCATGACTGATCATGGTGCCCCTGGACAGAATCCCATTCCCGGTTACTACTACGCCGCTGGAGACCCACCTAACACAGTCCGGCAGTGGGACGGCACCCAGTGGATCGGCGATCCCATGCCCGCACCCCCCGATTCGAGCGCATCGGTCGAGGACAATAGCAAGTTCGCCACCGTCGGTGTACGAATCGGCGCCGCCATCATCGACGCGGTCTTGTCGTTCATCGTCTTCTTCATCGTCATCGCGATATTCGGGACTACCGATACAAGCGATAGCGGCATCTCGATCAACGGCGGCGGCTTCGAAACCATCCTCGCAATTGTTGTAGTTGTCGCCGCGTACACCGCCATGATTGCCACCAAGGGTGGAACACCCGGCAAACTCATGCTGGGGCTTCGGATCACCATGGAGGATGGGGCTACGACCCCGCCCGGCGGCTCAAAGGCAATCATCCGGAACATCCCTGGGCTCCTTGGCATTATCCCCCTGCTCGGGCAGTTGATCAGTCTTGGCTTCGTAATCATGAGCCTGATCTGGGTTTCCGGTGACAGCGAGCGTCGCTCGGCCTACGACCGCATTGCTGGCACCCGCGTGGTCTACGCCAACAAGCTGTAACCGCGCCAAAGGTGGACGTCGCCGTAATTGTCGGCCTCATCAGTTTCGCCCTCATTGTCGGCACCTATGGCACCGTCATCGGCGCGGGCGGCGGCTTTATCCTGATTCCTGGACTGGTTCTGCTCTTCGACTTCGAGGGTGTGGAGGCGGTCGGCACCGGCACGGTCACCCTGCTGGCGATCGGAATCACTGGCGCAATCAACTACGACCGCGCCGGGCTGGTGCACCGCCATGCCGCCGGGTGGTTTGCGATGGGCTCCGTGCCCGCGGCGTTGCTGTGCGCCTGGTTCGTGGCTGACCGCATCGATGCCGACTTGTTCACCTCGGCTCTCGGCTTTGTGCTGATCGCCTTGGCAATCTTCGTTGTTCTGGCTCCGCACTCCACCGCAGACGACGAGGAGATCAGCGAGCCTCGACGAAGCCGTCTCGCTCTCGGCGGCCTCGGGGTTGGCGTCCTCTCGGGTACGTTCGCAGTCGGTGGAGGTTTGCTGACGGTCCCCCAGCTCACGAGCGTTCAAAAGCTGAGACCCCACCGAGCTGCTGCCACAACATCGGCTACGGCCATGATGGCATCTCTCGCTGGCGCAACCGGTCACACGATCGCCGGCAATGTCGTCTGGAGCCGTGCTGCGCTGCTGGTGGCTGGCGCGATCGTGGGCTCAACCCTCGGGGCGCGTCTCGCTGGCCGTCTTCCAGCACGGGCGGTGCTCATTGGGTTGGCCGCCGGCCTCATTGTGGCCGGGGCGTCCTTGCTACTCGCGGGGTAGCTTCGACTTCTTGACGATGCGCGCCCGGTCGCCCGCATTGAGCACCGTCTTTCGCAACCGCACGTTGCCGGGCGTGACCTCGACGCACTCGTCGTCAGCGATGGTCTCGAGCGCCTGCTCAAGCGAAAGCAGCTTCGGCGGGGTAAGCCGAATCGTGTCGTCACTCGACTGGGTGCGAATGTTGGTCTGCTTCTTCTCGCGGCAGATGTTGACATCCATGTCTTCGGCGCGAGCATTCTCGCCGACGATCATGCCCTCATAGACCTTTGCGCCCGGCGCGAGATAAAGCGCGGAGCGTTCCTGAATCGAAGCGATGGCATAGCCGGTGGTATCGCCAGTGCGATCGGCGACAACCGCACCGTTGTGACGGGCACGCAGCTCCCCAACCCACGGCGTCCAACCTTCAAAGACGTGGTGCATCAGGCCGGTGCCGCGGGTCTCGGTGAGAAACTCCGTGCGGAGGCCGATCAGGGCGCGGGCCGGAACGATGTAGTCGAGGCGAACCCAGCCGGTGCCGTGGTTCGTCATGTCTTCCATCTTGGCCTTGCGAGCACCAAGGAGCTGGGTCACCGCACCGACATGTTCTTCGGGCACATCGGTGGTGAGACGCTCGGTCGGCTCGTGAATCTTTCCGTCGATCTCTCGGGTGAGGACGTTCGGCTTGCCAACCGTGAGCTCAAAGCCTTCACGGCGCATGGTCTCCACCAGGATGGCGAGCTGTAGTTCACCGCGACCTTGCACTTCCCAGGCATCGGGGCGCTCAGTCGGAAACACTCGAATCGAGACGTTGCCGACCAGTTCGGCATCGAGGCGGGCCTTGATCTGACGAGCGGTCAGCTTGTTGCCGTCAGTTCCCGCGAGAGGTGAACTGTTGACGCCGATCGTCATCGAGAGGGTGGGCTCGTCCACCGTGATCCCGGGGAACGGCCGCGGGTCGTCAGGATCAGCGAGGGTGTCGCCAATCGTGATCTCCTCGATGCCGGAGATGCCGATCAGTTCACCGGGGCCGGCTTCTTCAACGTCAATCTGGGCCAACGCATCGGTGACGGTGAGCGTGCTGATGCGGGCTGATGCGACAGTGCCATCGCTGCGGCACCAGGCAACCGCCTGTCCCTTGCGGATCGTGCCGTGCTCGACCCGACAGATGGCCAGGCGTCCTACATAGGGAGAGGCATCAAGATTGGTGACCCAGGCCCGCATTGGATGCTCAGGGTCATACAAAGGCGCTGGAATCGACTCCAACAAGACATCAAACAACGGAGTGAGGTCGGTACCCGGCACGTCGGGATCGAGGGTAGCCATACCTTCCCGAGCGATCGTGTAAACGATCGGGAACTCGATCTGCTCTTCGGTGGCATCAAGATCGAGAAACAGTTCGTAGACCTCGTCGACGACTGCAGGAATACGAGCATCGGGCCGATCGATCTTGTTGATCACCAGGACGACGGGTTTGTTGAGTTCCAGCGCCTTGCGGAGCACAAATCGGGTCTGGGGTAGCGGACCCTCGGACGCATCGACGAGCAGGACGACGCCGTCAACCATCGTAAGCGCCCGTTCCACCTCACCACCGAAGTCGGCGTGGCCTGGCGTGTCGACAATGTTGATCTTGGTTCCGTTGTGACGGATAGCGGTGTTCTTGGCGAGGATCGTGATCCCCTTCTCCCGTTCCAGGTCCATGGAGTCCATGACGCGGTCAGTGAGCGCGGCCCCTTCTCGGAACGCGCCGGACTGGCGTAGGAGGGCATCGACCAACGTGGTCTTGCCATGGTCAACGTGGGCGATCATCGCCACATTTCGGAGGTCATCGCGACGTAGCACCGACGAAGGGTACCGACCTCACCCTCTGATCCCGGTCTGTCATGGATGACGGCTTAGGGTGACATCCGTGACACCTCGCGCCCTTGTGCTGCTTCTTACCCTCGTCGCCACTGCGTGCGCCCAGGTTTCTCCCGAAGAATTGGCGGCACGATATGAGCTCGACAAGATCCAACGCGAAGAGATGATCCCGTCGTCGGCCGGTGAGCCAGAGGGCGATTTCGAGCCGTCACGGGAACCGGCGCCGCGCCAGGTTCGGTCGACGGAGTGTCCCTTTGACGTCGAATCTGTCGAGGTTGACGTGGAATGTGGCTATGTCGCTCTCCCCGGACCCAACGACAGCCCAAGGCCGGTACGGGTCTCGTTCGCCCACTTCCGTTCATCGAACAAAAATCCCGAGCCTGACCCGGTGATCTACATCCACGGGGGACCAGGCGGCAGTGTCCTAGCCGACGCCGACTCCTTCTACGGCGCAGTCGTGTCTCCCTTCATCGACCGGCGCGATGTGATCATGTACGACCAGCGCGGGGGTGGCGAGTCGAGTCCGCTCCCGGTATGTGAACAAGCATGGCGATTTGACTCGAACTTCTTCCTTGAAGACCGCGACCATGCCGACGTGTCGGTCGACTATCTCGATGTGCTGGCCGAGTGCGGCCGGGACATCTCCGACAACGTTCTCTACGACCTCGCCTCCTACAACAGTGTCACTCATGCCAACGACACGATCGATTTGGCGCGAGCGCTCAAGTTCGACCAGTTCAATATTCATGCATCGAGCTACGGAACACGGGTTGCGCAGACGATCCTTCGGGATCATCCGGAGTGGGTCAGGGCAGCGATCCTCACCGGTTTCTATCCGACCGAAGTGAACTTGATCGGATCAGTTCCCTCAAGCTTCGAATCAGCTCTCCAGACAGTTTTTGACGCGTGTGCCGCTGATGTGGAGTGCGGTCCCGCTCTCGGCGACCCCTGGATGGCCCTCGACGAAGCCGTGGCATTGTTCAACGACTCGCCGCTCGAATACGAGTCGCCATACTTCGACGTCCCCGCGCTTATTGACGATGACGAACTTGTCAACGGGCTCCACGCACTTTTGTACTCGGCCGATGCTGCAGCGATGATTCCCGATGCATTGATCGACTTCCGCGATGGCGACCTCGACCGGCTTATCCGGATCGGCGCATCATCGATCACCGACGTCGCCGATGTGGCCGGCTTTGTCGCGGTCCAATGCAACGAAGAGGCTCCATTCACAACCACCGAGCAACGTGACGCCGCGTACGCCCGGACCCGCACCGTGGATCGGGTCAACCTTGTTCCCGGATTCATCGGCAGCGGCCTGCTCGAACTCTGTCCTGCTTGGGACACAGGAACCGCGAATCCCGTCGCCAATGAACCCACGACGTGGGACGCCCCGACACTGATGTTTTCGGGTGGCTTCGACCCGATTACCCCGCCAGGTTGGGCCTCCAGCACGGCCGACCGACTCGCCAATATCACCCTCGTGCATTTCCCCGACAGGGGCCATGATGCCGACGAGAGCGTGTGTGCCGTCGACATCATGCGGCAGTTCATCCACCGCCCAGATGACGAGGTCGACACCAGGTGCGCGAACGGCGCTCTCCTCCAACTCGACAACCACGCCGGTCGCTTGACAGACCAAGGCGCCTCCGACTTCGTGGACAGCATCTTTGATATCGAAGCTGGCGAAGAAGTCACGTGGGCCGACGTTCGGGTACCCGACTGGGAGGCCTACTTCATTGAGGACGAAGACAGCTACTACCGCGAGGACGACTGGCTTGACCCAACGATCTTGGTGATCCGGAACGGTTCATTCAACAGCAGCGAACTCACCTGGTACCTCGAGGGTTACTTCGGCGAGTCGTTCGTGACAACCGACCTAGCGGATCGCTTCGCCGGTGTTTGGGAGCGCAGACTCCTCGAACGGATCGGCACCGACATGGTCGCGTACGTTCACATCGGCGAACCAGGCTTGACGGTTGCGCTTGTTGCCGAGACTGACGAACTGGCCACCCTCGAACGCAACATCGTCTTCCCAGTACTGCAGTCGTTCAACCTCGACTGATCAACAAACGACGATCGTTCTCAGCCCGAAGTACGCGGGTCTGATTCTCTCCTGATTCTTGTGTAAGTCTGGGGCCATGACCGACGCGAGTACCTCACAACCAGCGATCTCAGATCCGGCCAAGCTCATCCGACTCGGCACGATGGTGCAGACGCTGATGGCCGAGGTTCGCCAAGCCGACACCGATGAGGAGAGCCGCCGCCTACTCGCCCGTATTCACAAGGAGACGATGGAGGAGCTGGCAACGGTTCTCTCCGACGACCTGATGGACGAACTCACCGAGTTCACCGACTGCTGTGATGACGATGGCGTGCCGTCTGAAGCCGAAATCCGGATCGCTCAAGCTCAGTTGGTTGGATGGTTGCAAGGTCTCCTGCAAGGCCTTCAGGCATCGATGGCGCAACAGCAGGCCGCTGCGGCCATGCAACTCCAGCAGCTTCAACAGGCAAAGGCCGCACCACCCGGGCAGCAACTGCCCCAGCAGGCCGGTACGTACTTGTAACGACCTACTTGTGAATGGTTGAGAGCCCGCCGCCGACCGGAATCACCGTGCCGGTGACGTAGGAGCCAGCCGCCGACGAAAGATAGATCGCTACGCCGGCCATGTCTCCTGGTACACCAACGCGGCCCAGCGGGACGTCGTTGGCGATCGACGAGCGAGAGGCCGGATCATTCAGCGCAAACGACATCATGTTGCTGTCGAATGGGCCGGGAGCGATGGCATTAACCGTGATGTGGTCCTTCGCCAGATCCTTGGCGAGATGCTTGGTGAGCATGTGAACTGCGGCCTTGGAGGTGGAGTAGGAAAACGTGTCCCACTCTGGCGGTGTCAGGCCGTTGACCGAGCCAGTGTTGATCACTCGAGATGGCGACTCGGGGCTGGCGCCCGCACGCAGCAGCGGCAGCAACTTTTGGGTGAGGAAGAAGACGCTACGCACGTTGACGGTCATGACCTTGTCCCAGCCACCGGGGCTGAACGATTCGATCGGCTCGACCCACGCAGCGCCGGCGTTGTTGCAAAGGATGTCTAAGGAGTCCCAGTGCTCGGCCACGGCCTCGCCGAGATGAGCGATACCATCGTCGGTCGACAGATCGGCGGGCACCCCAATGCAGGTGCCCTTCTCGCTCAGACGGGCGGCCGCATCCGCGACCTGGTCGGCCTTGCGAGCCGAGATAATGACCTCACAACCGGCGTCGATGAGACCCTCGGCGATCATGAAGCCAATACCACGGCTGCCTCCGGTGACGACGGCACGCTTGCCGTCAAGACCGAACAGCGACTGGAGACGTTGGTTATCCATGGCTCTATCATGGCCCCCAAACAACCAAGTCAGCGAGTCGACGCACCCAACAGCGGCGTTCACCGAGTAGCCGATCGGGCATGGGCTGTATAGAGGAGTGTGTAGCCATGATCCCAATTCGTGATGAGAACCCAACGCGTCGCCCTGCCATCGTTACCGGGTTGCTAATTGCGGTCTGTTTAGGTGTCTTTCTCTTCGTCCAGCCAACGGCGAGTCGGACATTGGACGAACCCACCACCGACGAATTGGTCGATGAGATCGAGTTCACCTACGAGTACGCCGCGGTCCCGTGTGAACTGATCGAGAACCGCCCACTCACGGCCCGAGAGATCACGGCCACCCAGGTCACCGGCGACCCCAACGCCTGCGCTGGCACCCCCGACTCGGGCAGCCTCGTTCCGTTCCCCAACAAAAACATCTGGGTTGCCGTGATCGTGTCGATATTCCTCCACGGCAGCTGGCTGCACATCGCCGGGAACATGATCTTTCTTTGGATCTTCGGCAACAACATCGAGGACCGTATGGGGCGCGGCCATTTCGCCGTCTTCTTTCTGATGTCCGGCATCATCGCGACCCTGGCCCATGTGGCGGTACAGCTCGACTCGACCGTTCCCGTCGTCGGCGCGTCGGGCGCCGTGGCCGGCGTGATGGGCGTTTATCTCGTGTGGTTCCCCCGCGCCCGAGTTCGCACCCTCGTGTTCATCACGATCATTCCGCTCTGGCCCCGACTCCCCGCAGCGGTCTTACTCGTGGTGTGGTTCGTCTCGCAGTTCTACATCGGCAATGACAGCGGCGTGGCATGGATGGCTCACGTGGCGGGTTTCATCTTCGGGGTCGTTGCCGGCCTCGTCGGGAAAAATGAAAGACTGAGAACATGACTGATCGCACAGCAGAATGGGACGCGCTTCGCGCCGCTCACCTCCACGCCGAGCGACCCGCGTCCTCAGCCCAAGGCGTGCATCACCTTGCGCTGCTGTCGTCTGATGTCGAGCGGACCATCGCCTTCTACCAAGAGCTTCTCGAGTTTCCGATGACCGAACTCTTCGAGAATCGCGACTACCAGGGGTCGACCCACTTTTTCTTCGACATCGGCAACGGCAACCTGCTGGCCTTCTTCGACTTCCCCGGCCTCGACCTCGGCCCCTACGCCGAAGTTCTCGGGAGCATGCATCACCTCGCCATCTCTGTCGCTCCGGACAAGCAGGCGCACCTGCGGTCGAAGCTGGAGGATGCGGGCATCAAGATTGTGTTCGAACACGAGACGTCGATCTACTTCATTGGCCCCGACGGCGAACGCCTCGAACTCATCGCCGACCCGCTCGGCGAGATGTACGGGGCCGACGTCAGCTGACGGTCCAACAACCCGCTGCCTCAGCGCCAAAGATCCGCACGTCGACACCGTCGCCAATGGTGACGATCTCGGGCGGTGCCTCAGCGGGCTCTTCGCGCCTGAGTGTGATGGTGGACTCAGCGGCCGCTAGCCCGTAGTGCGCAGGTCCATTCAGAGACAAAAACGCCTCGAGTTGACCGAGTGCATCGTTTTCGTAAAACAGTTCAGCGATCACTTCGAGGGCGTAGGGCGCATTGAAGATGCCCGGCTTGGCTCGACCCGTTTCCTTGTGGCTGAGGGGGTGAGGGGCAGAATCGGTGCCAATGAAAAACGACGGATTACCCGACATCGCGGCCGAAGCCAGCGCCATACGTTCATCGCGGCTGTTGATCACAGGCTTGCAGTAGAGATCGGGGCGAAGCCCGTTAGCCAGTACGTCAGACCGATCACAGGTGAGATGGTGAGGTGTGATGGACCCACCAACGCCGTCGCGGCCAGCAACGAAGTCGAGGCCGGCTCGCGTTGAAAGGTGTTCGACGGTCACGGTGAGCCCAGGCACTGCATCGCACGCAGGCGCCAACTCCGTATCGAGAAAGGCGGCTTCACGGTCGAAGATATCGATATCGGGATCAGTTGATTCGGCGTGCACCAGCAGCGGAATCCCGGCCTCAGCCATGGCCTCCAGCACACCCTGATAGCCGATCAGTGATGCGCCGCCGGCTTCGGAGTTCGTGGTGGCACCCGCCGGGTAGTACTTCACTGCAATAACAATGCCGGCTGCCACCCCGGCCATGAGGTCTTCGATCACGAGATCATCATTGAGGTACAGGCCCATTAGCGGTGTGAAGTCGGCCCTGGCATCAGGACCTGCCGCAGCAAGAATCCGAGCCCGGTAACCCTCAGCCATCGCCGTCGACGTAATCGGCGGCACCAGGTTGGGCATCACCAACGCGTAGCGAAACGCGTTGGCGGTGAACGGGGCCACCGCAGTAAGCATGTGGTCGTCACGCAGATGGACGTGCCAGTCATCTGGGGCGGCGATGGTGATCGAAGTCATTGCTTGCTCCACGACATTGAAGGTTCCTCAGACGCCGTATTCGTTGCGGTATTCATGGATCCGAGCGACGAGTTGGTCGTCGAGCACCACCCGACCATCGAGCTCACGACCGTGGAGATGGGCGACAACTTCATCAAGCGTGACGATGGCCCGCGTTGGCATCTCAAACTCCTCGGCCACCTCTGCCAGCGCCGACTGTGAACCCGTGCCCCGCTCCTGACGGTCGACCGAAACGATCAGGCCGGCGAGTTCAACATCGGCGGCGGCTCGCAGGATCGGCACGGTCTCACGGATCGATGTGCCGGCGGTGGTGACGTCTTCGACAATCAGCACGCGGTCGCCATCGTTGAGCGGTGCACCGACGAGCACTCCACCCTCGCCGTGGTCCTTTGCTTCCTTACGGTTGAAGCAGAAGCTGACATCGCGGCCCCGCGCGTTCATGGCGATCGACGTGGTGGCGACGAGAGGGATCCCCTTGTAGGCCGGCCCGAAGAGCACATCGATGGCCGCTGGCCACTCACGACCCATGCTTGCGGCGTAGTACTCACCGAGCCCCGCAAGCTGAGCGCCAGTCCGATACTTGCCGGCGTTGATGAAGAACGGAGTCTTCCGACCGCTCTTGGTCACGAAATCCCCGAAGGTCAGTACCTCGGCGCGAACCATGAAGTCGATGAAATCCCGCTTGTTGTCGTCCACGATCCTCCCTCAGATTACGGCAACTCTAACGGTAAGGTCGCCACCCGATGAGAGTCGCCACCTGGAACATCAACTCCATCCGAATCAGAGTCGGGCAGGTTGTGGCCGGCGACTTCAACGTCGTCCCCATGCCAGCGCACCCGAGCGGGCGGGCATCGAAGCGCTCGTCGCTCTCGCCCTGCGTTCAGACGCGGTAGCTGATCGGGTCGAGGCCGTCCGGATCGATCGGGTGATCAGAGGCGCCGAGCGCCCATTCGATCTTGCGCCGCTGGTGATCGACCTGCCTGTGTAGGACCTATTCACCGATGTCTTCGTTCCAGAGTTCTGGCTCCGCGGCAATGAAGTCGCTCATCAATTGCTTGCACGTGTGATCGTCGGCGTGAACCAGCTCGACGCCTCGCGACTCAAGCAGTGCTTCTCCGCCGAGGAACGTCTCGTTTTCGCCGATCACCACGCGCGGGATCCCATAGAGCAGAGCTGCTCCCGTGCACATGTCGCACGGCGACAGGGTTGTGTAAAGCGTAGCCCGTCGGTAGTCGGCGCCAGGCAGCCGTCCCGTCCGTTCGAGGCAGTCCATCTCAGCGTGCAGGACGACTGAGCCCTCCTGCACACGCCGGTTGTGACCCCGTCCCACGATCTCACCGTCGATCATGAGCGCTGACCCGATCGGAATACCGCCCTCGGCAAGACCCGCTCGTGCTTCCTCGATCGCAACCTCGAGGCCAGCCTGATCAACAGTATCCATGAAGAGCACCATAGATCCGTGAAATCTTTCGATGGTTGCACTCGACAGAGAAGACATGCAGTCCGCGTTCGGTTTCTGAGCATTGTTGGCCGGTTTGTGCCCTTCGTTCGCAAGCGCATCACGGCTTCGCAATCGACGGCTTTCTCGCATGACATTGGTGACCGCCGAGGCCACCGTGGGTGACGGCTATGTAGCCGTGGTTCGCTTCGGCGCAAGCCTGCGCTGAGCGCCACCACCACTCGACTCCCCCACCACAAACGCCATCCACGCCACGCCGGCGAGGAGAATCGCGGCAAGGCCGTAAGCCGACACGTCGATCCCGGCGATGTCGGCAAGCCATCCGACAAGAAATGGTCCGGCAAACAGGCCGCCGCTGCTCATCAGGTTGATCCCGGCGATGAACGGCCCCTGTGCATCCGCGGGAGCGAGATCGCTGGCAAGAGTGAGCATGCTGCCGCTGGTGAGGCCGTTGCCGACGCCCATGACGATGCTCGCCACGATGACATCGCTCGTTGAGTTGGATCGACCGAGAAGGATCAGCCCCACGGCCATCAACGAGAAGAACGGCACCACCGCATACAGGCGACCAAAGCGATCCATGATCCAGCCCGCAATTGGAAAGAACGCGAAGTCGATCGCGGTACCGACCGAAACGAGCAGGCCGATCTCAGCGCTGCTCAGGTCGAACTGGTCGGCTACCAGCGGCACCACCACGTACCGCCCTTCACGGGCAGCCATGATCAGGAATGTGCCGACGCCCCCGGTCAGCAGAAGTCGTCGGTATTTGCGCAGCGCTGGCCGCACAGATACGGGTGGCGGTGGCTTCGCATGGTTCGACTCTGATCCACCGGGAAGCACGATCCATAGGAGCGCCACAGCGGTGACCAGTCCGGCGACCGTGAACGCAGCCGCGTAGCCCCATTGGTCGGCGATGGTGCCACCGAGCACCGGTCCGATCACGAACGTGAGTCGGTGCGTGCCTCCCATGAATGAGGCGACCCGGCCGCGGTAGCGCACCTCGACATTTCGGGCAATGAAAAGATTGCGAGACTGCGCCATGCTGCCCACGCCGAAACCGCCAACCACGCGGAGGCCAAGCAGAACAATAGCAATCGACGTGAGCGGGAAAATGAGGATGGTGATCGCGGAGATCAGGATTCCCATGAACATCATCCGGTCGTTGCCGAACCGCTCGGCAATCGCCGCCGCCGGAAGGCCGACCATGGCTGACCCCAGTCCAGCTCCCGCGATTATCAGACCTACCAAGGAGAGGCTGACCCCCTCATCCTTCAGGTAGAGGGGCAGGACCGGGAGGAGGATCCCGACGCCGAGCATCATCGCCGCCACGGGGAAGTAGAGAGGCACGAGGCAGCGGCCAAGTACTTTCCATACGGACTCTTCGCACCCCATACGGCGAAGACTAACCAGGTCCCCGGCTGACCCATGAGCCGATATCAGCACCCCTGCTGATCCGCACCAAATCGGACAGTTCGTGCACTTTTGCTGGATCACCAGACCTGACTCAAGAAACGCCGATGCTTCTGTGGCCGGCATTGGTTTGGCAAAGAGGTAACCCTGGCCGTAGCCAACCCCTAGCGCTTTCAAAATTTCGAGCTGTTCAGGCTCTTCGATTCCCTCGGCAAGAAGATCGACCTCCATGGTTTCTGCCAGAGCGACCAACAACTTGATCAGCGAGTGCGACACCTCGGACACGCCCAAACCGTCAATGAAGCTCTTGTCAATCTTGATGACGTCGAACGGGAGGAGTTGGAGGTAACTCAGCGACGAGTACCCGATACCGAAGTCGTCAATGAAAACTCTGGCGCCCCGTGACTGCAGTTCGACGAGTGTTGATACCGCCGACGAAGCGTCAGCAATGACCTGCCGTTCGGTCACTTCAACATTCAATCCCTCGGTGATGTTTTCGCTAATCGGCCCATCGAGCCACCCCGGGCGAGACAGGAGACTTGCGGAGATGTTCACATTGATCGAGATGTCTTCTCTTTGACCTCGCCGAAACTCGTCGAGACATTCCTTTGAGCGCGTCAACATGTAGAAGTCGATGGCAGAAATCTGTCCTGAGTCCTCCGCAAAACCGATGAACTCAGCCGGAGATATCAATCCGAACTCCGGATGGCGCCATCGGATCAGGGATTCAAATCCGATGATGTTATCCGTCGTAAACTCGACGATGGGTTGCAGGTAGACCTCGAACTCATTGTTGAGCAGGGCTGTATCGATGGCCGCTTCGAGGTTCACATCAGACAGCAGAGACATATCGCCGAGCATGCTGCTCATCACCACATGGCCTCTGCCCCCTGCCTTTGCCTTGCGCATTGCG
>JAACCU010000254.1 GCA_009937405.1 Actinomycetota bacterium | reverse complement strand
GGGTAGCTGACTCCCACGTGTCGGCGACCAATTCTGCGAAACCGGGTTGGTCGATGATCCAGGGGCGCCGTGCACTCGGGGACGCGCTGGCGACGATGTTGGATCGCGACGATCAACCAGGGTCCAGCCCTTCGGTGGCTTCGCGCGCATGAGATGGGTTTCGCAAAGCATCAGCCCGTAGCGGTCACCGATGGTGTCGCCCAGTAGCACCAATTCGGCGCGGCGCTCGTTGCGATGCAGAAGCATCGTTGCCGCCCGGGGGCGGCTACAACCGGGGCGCTGACATCGGGCCATGTTCGGAACGTACCGAGCATCGATTTCCCTTAGGGGGACGGTCACCAAATCTGTGGATAAAGCAGGCGTTACGCTGCCGGCATGATCATCGGATTCGATGCCGACGACACCCTGTGGCATAACGAGGACGGCTTCCAGGCCACCACGCGCACATTCGAGGGTTTGCTCAGATCTTGGGCTGACCCGGACGAAGTTGGCGCTCGACTCTTCACCATCGAGAAACGCAACCTGAACCGCTACGGCTACGGCGTGAAGGCGTTCACTCTGTCCATGATCGAAGCCGCCATCGACATCTCTGACGGCAATATCGACACCGCTCATCTCCAAATGATCATTGAGCTCGGTCATCACCTCCTCGACCGTCCCGCCGAGTTGATCGACGGTGTCGTCGACATACTCGAAGAGGTCGGCCGCAATCACACGCTGATGATCATCACCAAAGGCGACCTCTACCACCAGCTTGCCCGCATCGATAGCAGCGGCTTGAAGGATTACTTCTGGCGTACCGAGGTCGTGGCCTACAAGGATCCCGCTACCTACCGCGAGCTGCTCGGCCGGCATGGCGTGCTGCCCCGCGACTTTGTGATGATCGGCAACTCATTGCCGTCCGACGTCTTCCCGGTTATCGAAATCGGCGGTCGCGGAATCCATGTTCCGTATCACGTCACATGGGCAATGGAGCATGCCGATACAGACGCTGCGAACTCCCACAACGCCCCAACACTCGACTCGCTGGCCGAGCTTCCCGCATTCCTCGCCGACTGGGTGTAGCCGTCGACACAGCCCGGTCGTTGCTACAAAAATTGGGCGTTACTTCTCGGCCACGATCTCGATCGGTCGGACGAAACCACCCTTGATGGCGCCGCGCAAGTTGGTGAACATCGTGGGAAACTCCGACCCCATCACCAGCCCGAGATTGAGCGGTGTTTTCGGCCCGTCAGCCGCACGCTGGATGACCTGTCCAACCAGATCGGTGCGCTCAATCACGTGAACGACCGAGAGTCCCGCCCCAGTTAGCGCTGCAACGTAGTCGTCGCTGCTGGCGAGGTGGCTGTCGCTCTCGTCTGTTGCGAATGGCAGCGGGAAACCCAGTTCGGCATCGGTGCCCGCTGTCCGCATGATGTCGTAGATCCCGAAGCGGCCCCCTGGGCGCAGCGCCGACGCGATAGCGGCGAACAGGCCCGGCTTGTCGGGCACATTCATTCCGACGTGGATCATGGTGGCGGCATCAAACGCTCGATCAGATCGATCGAGCACTGTGACATCACCAACCTCAAAGCTCGTATCACCCTCCATGCCCGTCATCAGCGACAGTCCTTCGGCGGCGTAGACGAACTCCGGCTGCAGGTCGATCCCCAAAACGTGACAGCCATAGGTGCGCGCCATCTCGCGTGCCGGGCCGCCAAGGCCACAGCCCACATCGAGGATGTGCGAGTTGGTGTCGATTCCCAAGGATGCCGTGAAGGCCATCGTCGCCTCATGTCCACCGAGATGGAATTCGTCAACTGGAGCGAGAACGGCAGGGTCGATCCCGGTCGCCGGATCGAGTCCCATCGACGTCAACGCCTCAGTGATCCGATCCAGCACTCCACGCACCCGGCCGTAGTGAGCGACGACTCCTGACATGGCGGTTCCCCTACGGTGTGGTGATGCGGCGTCTCGAAGGCCCCGAGATCTCTGGTTACGACGTTATCTCAACGGCGGTAGCCAAGCGGGTGAGAATTGTGCGCGTGCCAGTGCTGGCATGGGGCGCCGACGGCATGACCATCGGGCCCGTCATCT
This sequence comes from Actinomycetota bacterium, assembly GCA_009937405.1. Taxonomy (GTDB): domain Bacteria; phylum Actinomycetota; class Acidimicrobiia; order Acidimicrobiales; family Aldehydirespiratoraceae; genus JAACCU01. The sequence continues at coordinate 1,766 of JAACCU010000254.1, read as the reverse complement.
TCTTACGCCGAGACGACGATCGCAGCGGGACCCGAGCGATGATCACCCATGAACTGGTGCACGTTCAACAGTTCATGGAACTCGGGCCCTGCCGATTCCTGGCCCGATATGTCCGGGACTATCTGAGCGCCCTCTACCGGTTGCGCAATCACCATCAGGCATACCTGGCCGTCCCGTTCGAGGCGGAGGCGCGAAACATTGCCGTCGAGTGGACCCGCGGCCAACCACAAAAGTGAACGCTCGTTTATGAGCGCCGGTTCGGCCAGCCCCTCGTCAGCCTCGAAGTCCATCCCATGTAGATCACACAAGAGGCACACCCTTGGTCAACGTCAGTAGGTGTAGAAGCCCCGGCCCGTCTTGCGGCCGAGATGGCCGGCCGTGACCATGCGCCGCAGCAGCGGCGGCGGCGCATAGAAGGCTTCGTTGTATTCGTCGTAGAGCGACTCAGCGGTCCACAACATGACATCAAGCCCGATCATGTCGCTCAAGGTGAGCGGGCCCATCGGATGCCCGGCGCCAAGCTTCATTGCCTCATCGATGTCTTCGGCCGAAGCGTGGCCGGCTTCAAACATTCGCATGGCCTGGCACAAGTACGGCACCAGCAACATGTTGACAACAAACCCAGCACGGTCCTTGCAGTGCACGACCCGCTTGCCGAGCACATCGGCGGCAAACCCGGCCGCCACATCCTTCGTAGCGTCCGCAGTGCGTTGGGTAGAGATGACCTCGACCAGCTTCATCACCGTGGCCGGGTTAAAGAAGTGCATGCCAACGACCTGCTCAGGTCGTCGGGTGCACATGGCCACCTCGATTATCGGGTACGACGAGGTGTTCGTGGCGATAATCGCGTCAGGGCCGAGGATGCCGTCGAGTTCGGAGAAGATCTCCTTCTTAAGTTCGAGGATCTCCGGCGCTGCCTCAATCACCAGGTCGCAGGCGGCCAGGTCGGCCAGGTCTGTCGTCCACGTGATCTTGGCGACCGCCGCGTCGCGAGCGGCTTCGTCGAGCTTGCCGCGTTCGACCGCCTTCGCCATTGAGCTCTCGACGCGGCTCTGCCCAGCCTCAACGGCCTCCGGCGAGATGTCTCGCGCCACGACAGTGACCCCAGCCTTGGCGGCGACTTCGATGATTCCGGCACCCATGGCTCCGGCACCAACCACGCCCAGGATTTCGATGGCCATGCCTCAGCTCTCCTCGATGGTGATCGAGTTGATGGCAACGTCAGTGTCGGGACGATCGCTGCGGTCGGTGGCGACAGCCTGCATCTCCTCGACGACTTCGATGCCGTTGACAACCTTGCCGAACAATGAGTACTGCGGGGGGAGGCCCACACCGCTCCCACCGGAGACAATGAAGAATTGGCTGCCGTTGGTGTTGGGACCGGCGTTAGCCATGGCGAGCGAGCCGACCTCGTAGCGTCCCGGGGCCGGAAGCTCATCCTCGAAGCGGTAGCCGGGGCCACCACGACCGGTTCCGGTCGGGTCACCGCCCTGGCACATGAAGCCCTTGATGATGCGGTGAAAGACAACGCCGTCGTAATAGTGGTAGCGGGCGAGCGTCACAAAGTTGTTGACAGTCTTCGGCGCAGCGGCGGCATTGAGGTGGACCACCATCGTGCCGAGGGTGGTCTCCATGGTGGCCGTGTAGGACTTGGTGGGATCGATGCACATCTCGGGTGCTTCGTCGAACTCTCGACGCTGCGGCGATGAGCCATCGGCGTTGGGGCAAGGGGTCGGAGCCATGTCTGTTCCTCTCTCCGCCGCGAG
>JAACCU010000253.1 GCA_009937405.1 Actinomycetota bacterium | reverse complement strand
TTTGATGTGGTCACAGCGTTGCGCGGCCTCGTCCATTGGGTGACCGTGTGCGGGAAGCACAGCGGTGACTCCTTCAAGCGCGGCGATGCGGTCGAGGGAAGCGAAAAATGTGGCCAGAGGATCTTCGAGTTCGGTACTCCCGGCGATATGGGGCGTGATTGTCGGTAACACGTGATCGCCCGAGAGAAGCACGCCTTGCTCAGGGTCCCACAAGCAGAGGTGGTCGGTGGTGTGCCCCGGCGTGTGGACGCCGAACCAGTCGCGGTCTGCGAACCGCATGACTGCGTTGTCGGCGACTCGGATCGTGGGGTCGGGGGTCAGGAACCGCTGGCCGTCGCGCGCCCCATCGCGGATGAAACGAAGGAGCGCCTCATCAGGTGGCGCCTCCCGGCTGGTGCCCCACGCCGTCTGCTCGCTCTCCATACGGGTCTTCCACAGTTGGAGAATCTCGTCGTCGTTCATGGTGAGCGCCTCGGCCCCCATGTCATCACTCGCCTCAGATGAGAACGACACGAAGCTCTCGTGCGTCAGGATCTCGGCACCCGCCACTTCGTGCAGCTGAGCGCTGCCTCCGAAGTGATCTGGATGGGAGTGGGTGACGATCGTGGTGTGGACTCGTTCGAGCGGGATCTCAGCCTGAGCGAGGCGACGCATCAGCGCATCCCACGAATCTTTGCCAGGAAGGCCAGGGTCGACCAACGCAACGCCGTCGCCATCGATCAGGGCGTAGCAGTTGACGTGGCCAAGGCCAGGCATCGAGATCGGCAGCTGCATCCGGAGAATCCCCGGCGCAACCTCGATGACGTCCTCGGACGCCGGCTCTTGCTCTTGTTTTGTGTATATCTGCCCCATGACCCTTTCGAGGTTACGGGGTCGAACGCTCATCCGCGAAAAGCGAAGGATCTTCAAACAGCGCGGCTCGGTAGTGGCGGAGCTCATCGAGGCTCTCGCGAATGTCATCGAGAGCGCGATGGCCTCCAGCCTTCTTCGGCGCGAGGGCAAAGGCGTCCGGTTTCCAGCGGCGGGCGAGTTCCTTCAACGTCGACACGTCGATCGATCGGTAGTGCAGGTAGTCCTCGATCTGGGGGAGGTACTCGGCGAGAAACCGCCGGTCAGTGCCGATTGAGTTTCCGCAGAGGGGCACGGTGCGAGCCTCGGGGATGTGTTCTTTGAGAAAGGCGAGCGTGGCGGTGCCTGCTTCTTCGAGGGACACCGTCGACGTCTTGATTGCCTCGAGTAGCCCACTGCGGGTGTGCATATTGGTGACGAAGGTGTCCATCTCGGCGAGTTCAGCCTCGGTGGCATGAACGATCAGATCGGGCCCTTCGGCGATCAACTCAAGGTTGTCGTCGGTGAGCAGGGTCGCAATCTCAACGATCACATGCCGGCCTGGCTCCAGCCCAGTCATCTCAAGATCCATCCATGCAAGCATGATCTCAGGGTAGACGCTGCGGTCGGCTACGTTCACTTCGTGCTCGATTTACCTGTCCTTCGTCTTGATCCCGATCTGCCACTCCCGGCGTATGCCCGCCCGGGTGATGCCGGTATCGACCTGCTGGCGCGCGAGGACGTCACGCTTGCCGCTGGCGGCGGCCGTGCCCTGGTGCCGACAGGCGTGGCCATCGCGCTACCAGAGGGCTATGCCGGCTTTGTGCAGCCCCGGAGCGGGCTCGCGTTCAAGCACGGCGTCACATGCCTCAACACGCCTGGCCTCATCGACTCGGGTTATCGCGGCGAGTTGAAGGTCTGCTTGATCAATCACGATCCCACCGTCGACTTCGAGGTCGCTCGTGGTGAGCGAATCGCTCAGCTCGTCGTGCAAGCAGTCGAGCACGTGAACTTCGTGGAGGTCGACGACCTCGACGAAAGCTCGCGCGGCGACAAGGGCTTCGGGTCGACGGGCCGATAGTGATGTCACTCAGTCGTCGTTGACGCCGGTGACCTTGCGGACACGAACCCAACCCCGTTCTTGGTCGAGATCGTAGTCGTCGATCAATCCGGCAGTGATGGCGTCGAACCGGTGAACGGCTGTGTCGCTGAGTGCGGCCTCGACCGACCGTCCGGCATGGAGCTCTAGGGTCCCGTCGTCGATCCGGAACACGACCCGGAGCTCCTGCTCAGTCTGCTCGCCGCCTTCGATCCCGTTAAGGAGCAAGATGACGGCCTCGTCGATCGCCAGACGGAGATCATCGATCTCGGA
>JAACCU010000252.1 GCA_009937405.1 Actinomycetota bacterium | reverse complement strand
GCGGTGAGCGGTCGCGGCTTCGACGCCCGCATCTCCACCGAGTACGACACAACCCTGCCCGACTCGGCTTGTGTCTATTGCGGCAATTGCATTGCCGTGTGCCCGACCGGCGCAATTCAATGGAAGACGGAGTACGACCTGCGCGAGGCCGACGAGTGGCGTCCCGATGACCAGGAGGTCACGCGCACGGTCTGCTCGTACTGCGGGGTCGGTTGCAACTTGGAGCTCCACACTCAGGACGAGAAGATCATCAAGGTCACGTCACCGGCGGATCACTCTGTCACCAACGGCCACCTCTGCATCAAGGGTCGATTTGGCTGGAAATACGTCCAGCCTGACTAGGACTCGCTGGGATCTGGAGCGCAATCAACTCGTTGCGCCACAGTAGGTTCGTTCCCATGACGGACGTTCAGCAAGGGTTCAAGTGGATCGGCACGCGATCGGTTCGCCCTGATGGTCTCGACAAGGTCACGGGCCGGGCGAGGTTCTCTGCTGATCTGATGTTGCCGGGCATGCTTGAAGGTGCCGTGGCGCGTTCGCCCCACCCGCACGCACGGATTCTGTCGATCGACACGACGGTCGCTGAGGCGATGCCTGGCGTGCGCGCCGTGATCACGGGCGCCGACCTGCCCGATCTTGGTGACGCCGATGTCGACGCCGGCACCCGTGATCGCTCACTGAACGTCATGGCGCGGGATCGTGTGCTGTATCAGGGTCATCCAGTCGCTGCGGTGGCAGCGACCTCGCGGGCGCTGGCGCGAGCCGCAGCCGCCGAGATCAAGGTCACCTACGAGGTGCTCCCACATGTGCTGACCATTGACGAGGCGCTGGCCGCCGAAGCGCCCGTCCTGCACAAGGGCTACGACGGTGGTGGAAACGTCGCAAAGACTATGACGATGGATCGTGGCGATCTAGAAGTTGGTTTCGCCGAGGCCGATGTCGTTGTCGAGCGCGAGTTCACCACGAAACCGGTTCATCAGGGATACATCGAGCCGCACGCCACGGTGGTCGACGCGAGCGAGGACGGCCGTACTCATATTTGGGTCTCCTCCCAGGGACACTTCTCGATCCGCGCCCAGGTTGCCGCGGTGCTCGCCCGTGATGTCTCTCAGTTCACGGTGACGCCGGCGGAGATCGGCGGTGGCTTTGGTGGGAAAACCACGATCTATCTCGAACCGCTGGCCGTTGTTTTGTCGGCCAAAACCGGCCGACCGGTACGCCTCGTGATGGACCGGGGTGAGGTTTTCCGGGCCAGCGGCCCGACATCGGGGACCAAGGTGCGAGTGAAGATGGGGGCAACCAAGAATGGGCAAATCGTTGCCTGCGATGCGTGGATGGCGCTCGAAGCGGGAGCGTTCCCTGGGTCTCCGCTGAACGGGGCGATCATGACGTTCCTTGCGTCCTACGACATTCCCAACTTCCTCGTCAACGGACTCGATGTGGTCTGCAACAAGCCCAAGGTGCATGCCTATCGTGCCCCCGGCGGCCCGATGGCGGCCTTTGCCGTTGAGAGCGTGATCGACGAAATCGCTGTGCAACTGGGCATGGACCCCATCGAACTCCGACTCCGCAATGCTGCCACCGAGGGCACGCAGGCGTATTACGGGCCGACGTTTGCTCGGATCGGATTTGTCGAAACGCTCGAGGCGATCCGCGACAGCGATCACTACATGACGCCGCTCGGACCTAATCAGGGGCGCGGGGTTGCGTCCGGCTTCTGGTTCAACGCGGCCGGCAGTTCATCGGTCACCGTCAGCGTGGACGATGCCGGTGGAGTGAGCTTGCTCACAGGCTCACCAGACATCGGCGGCAGTCGAGCCTCAAATGCGCTCGTTACCGCCGAAGAACTTGGTATCGAACTCGACACGATCCGGGTTGCGGTGGCTGACACTGAGTCGGTTGGTTTCAACGATGTCACCGGCGGTAGCCGCACCACCCACGCAACCTCAGTGGTGATTGCGCTCGCCTGCGAAGAGCTCCGAGCAGACCTCTGTAGTCGTGCCGCGCTGACGTGGTCATGTGACGCTGAAGACGTGGAGTGGATCGATGGTCGAGCGACGCGCACCGATGGCTCGGTGCCTCCTCTGAGCTTGCGCGAGCTTGCCGGAAAAGCGACACGCACCGGTGGCCCGATTGCGGTGACAGCGAGCAAGAACACCGGGGGGGCCGGCCCAGGCTTCTCGACCCAGGTCGTGGATGTCGAGGTTGACCCTGAGACCGGTGTGGTTTCAGTGGTTCGTTTCACCACCGCCCAAGACGCTGGACGGGCAATTCATCCCAGCTATGTCGAGGGCCAGATGCAGGGTGGTGTCGTCCAAGGGATTGGCTGGGCGCTCAACGAGGAGTACGTGCACAACCCTGACGGCACGCTCGAGAATCCGTCGTTTCTCGACTACCGAATGCCGGTCGCATCGGATCTGCCCATGATCGGCACGATCGTGGTTGAGGTGCCCAATCCGAAACACCCCTATGGCGTGCGTGGTGTGGGCGAAGTGGGGATCGTGCCGACGCTGGCGGCAGTGGCGAGTGCAGTGAGTGACGCCGTGGGTGCGCGGTTCAGGGATCTGCCGATCACGCCGATGCGCGTGCTCGATGCAGTGGATGCTCGCTAGGCGATAAGGCTCCGGTCACGAAGGCGAGCAATCGATTCGGCATCATGGCCGAACTCAGCGAGCACCTCATCGGTGTGTTCGCCGGTGGTGCCGATGAAGGTGCGAATCAAGGAAGGCGTCGCGCTGAAATGTACCGCCGGTCGGGGCTGGCGCACTCGCCCCAGGGTGGGATGGTCCCACTCGACAAGGGTCTTGTTGTGAGCGACTTGGGCACCGAGGATCGCTTCATCGCGGTCCAATACGGGGGCGCACGGAATCTCATTGATCGCCATCCGATCAACGATCTCGGCCGTGGTGAATGAGCCGATGAACTCGTTGATCATCATTGAGGCAGCAATCGCCTTCGCCGGATCCGATCCGAACATCCTGATGTCGTTGTACTCAGGGTCTTCGAGATATTCATGCTTGTCGAGCACCCGCCAGATCCCTTCCAGCTGCTTCTGAGTGGCGATGAAGTAGACGATCTTTCCGTCGATGGTGTCGACCAGTTGATAGAGGTCACAGGCGCGCAGCGGGGCGGCTGTCGGATCGTCGGGGTGAGTCTTGTCGCTCATGCCGTCGGGCCAGTAGTAGGCCATGGTTGCATCGAGCATCGCCAGGTCGAGCCTCTGGCCGCCGGCGCCCCTATCTCGGGCGAAGAGCGCGGCGGTGATGGCCTGGGCTGCGGTGTACGCGGTGGCTTTGTCTGCCACCAGCGTGCGGATCAGGTCGGGGAAGGGGAGGGACATGCTGGCCTGTCCAGCAATCATGCCGGTGAGGGCCTGGATGACCGGGTCCAGGGCCGGGCGGTTGGCGTAGGGGCCATCGTTGCCAAACCCATTGATCGAGCAGTAGATGATGTTGGGGTTGGCTGCTCGGACTTCGTCGTAACCGACACCGAGGCGATCGGCTACGCCAGGTCGGAAGTTCTCGACGAACACGTCGCAGGTTTTCGCCATATCGAGGAGAAGCGCCGAAGCGCCTTCCATTCCGAGGTCAACGCTCACACAGCGTTTGCCGCGATTGTTGTTGGCGAAGAGCCCCACGAGCGATTCGGGATTCCCCAGCCGGACGGTCTCGCCGCCTGGTGCCTCGACCTTGAACACGTCGGCACCTTGTTCGGCCAACATCATCGTGGCAAGCGGGCCCGCCACGACCTGACTCAAATCGAGGATGCGAATCCCCGTCAATGGTCCAGCCATAGTTCCCCCTCAATTGTCAGGGCCTCATGCTCGCGCGCTTACGCTCGCATTGCTCCGTCGATCACGAACTCATGGCCCGACGAGTACGACGACTCGTCGGATGCAAGGAACAGGGCGAGCTGAGCGACCTCGCTCGCCTCGGCGGTGCGACCAAATGGAATCGACTGCTCGACCTGTTCACGAAGAGTGCCGAATGCTTCCAACATGGGTGTCTCGATGATTCCGGGATGGATGGAGTTGACGCGTACCTGGAACTCGGCGAGCTCTCGTGCCGCAGATTTCGTCATGCCGCGGACGGCCCACTTTGTGGCCCCATACGAGTGGGCCATCGCTACACCGCTGAGTCCGGCGATCGACGAAATGTTGATGATGCTGCCGCTCTTTTGGGTGCGCATAGGTCGAGCCGCTGCCTGCATGCCGAGAAAAGTCCCGGTCTGGTTGACAGCGATCATGCGATCCCAGTCGTCGAGGGTCGTGGTCTCCAGGTTGCCCATCTGGAAAATGCCGGCGTTGTTGATCAAGACGTCAAGTCGGCCGAACTCTTCGAGTAGTTCGTCGGTCACCTTGGTCCACTGGTCGCCGGCGGCCACGTCGTGATGCCGGTACGTCACTGCATCACCGAGCGCCGCTGCGGTCTCGCTGCCGACATCGTCGAGTACATCGGTGATGCGAACGGTGGCACCTTCGGCCGCGAACAGTTTGGCTTCGGCCGCGCCCTGTCCGCGGGCCCCGCCGGTGATGAGTGCGATCTTGCCATCCAGTCTTCCCATGCACGTAATTGTAGATGACCTGGTCGCTCAGCTTGAAGTGACCTGTTTGGCAATCGTTGCTGCGTGGGTAGCGGGGGAGATGTTTGGGTCGAGGACCGAAGCCGAGATGGCATCGTCGATCTGGGTCTCGACGATCCTGGCGACGCGGCTCTGGACCTCGTACCGAAGGCGAGCGGCGCGTCGCGCCGCGAGCTTCCCGGTGGCATCAAGATGCTCACGGTGAGCCTGCACGGCAGCCCACACCTCAGTGATGCCGTCGCCATCGGTGGCAGTGGTCATGATGATCGGGGGTCGGTAGCCGGACTCGTCTTCTTGGCCGCTGACATGAGAGAGCTCAAGCATCAATTCGAGGTCGCGCCGGGTGTCGTTCGCGCCGGCTCGGTCGGCCTTGTTGATGACGAACACGTCGGCCACTTCGAGCAGGCCTGCTTTGTTGGCCTGTACTGCATCGCCCCAGCCGGGGTTGACGACGACGACTGCGGTGTCGGCGGCGCCAACCACATCGACCTCGACCTGCCCGACGCCAACCGTCTCGATGATCACCGGATCAAAGCCCACGGCATCAAAGACGCGCACAGCCCCGGGCACCGAAAGCGCGAGTCCGCCGGCGTGGCCACGTGTGGCGACCGAACGGATGAACACGTCTTCGCCCGCGATGCCGTCCATGCGGACACGGTCGCCGAGGATGGCGCCACCGCTGAGCGGCGACGACGGGTCGACGGCAAGTACAGCCGGCGTCAGGCCCCGCTCAGGCAAGAGCCGAGTGAGCTGGCCGGTCAGCGTCGACTTCCCTGCACCAGGAGCGCCGGTGATGCCGACGACATGGGCACTGCCAATGTGGGGGTGGGTCAGGTCGGTGATGGCATCGGCGGTGGGGCCACCCCGTTCAACGAGCGTCAGCAAGCGCCCGATGGCGCGACGGTTACCGGAGCGGGCCGCCTCGACGAGTTCGGAGGGAGGCAGGGAGCGGATGCTCACGTTGAGGCTGCAGCGACCGCGGCTCGAACAGCAGAGACGACCTCTTCGGCGGGAGCACCAGGACCAAGGATGGCAGCCACACCGGCTTCTTCGAGAATGGGCACGTCGATGTCAGGGACGATGCCACCGATGATCAATGGGATCTGGAGGTCGGCCTTATCGAGCGCCGCCATCATGGCCGGGGCCAACACGAGATGCCCGGCGTTGTGCATTGAGAGCCCGATGGCATCAGCGTCTTCTTGTTCGGCTGCGGAAACGATGGATTCGGTGGTCTGACGCAGGCCGAGATAGATCACCTCGATGCCGGCATCGCGCAGGATGCGGGCCACGACCTTGATGCCGCGGTCGTGTCCATCGAGGCCGAGTTTGGCCAGCACGACGCGGATCTTATGTTCTTCAGCCATCTTCAGGTTCTCCTGGGGATTCAGTATCTAGACGATGGCCTGTTCGACATATGTGCCGAACACCTGCTCCATGGCCATCACGATTTCTTCGAGCGTCGCGTATGACTCGACCGCTTCAATGATTGGCGGCATGAGGTTGACTGTCGGGTCGTGGGCAGCGGCGGTAACAGTTGCGAGTGTGCGGGCGACGGCGTTGGAGTCGCGATCATGCTTGACAGTCTCGAGGCGCTTGAGCTGGTACTCCTCGGTTTTGGAGTCGATGCGAAGGAGGTTGGCCTGGCCTTCCTCGTTTCCGTCGGTGAACTCGTTGACGCCAACGATGATCCGACGGCCAGCGTTGACCTCACGCTCGAATCGATAGGCCGAGTCGGCGATTTCGCCTACGAAGTAGCCGTTGTCGATGCCGGCGTAGACACCTTCGAGGATCGAGCCGTTCCCGAGATCTTCGAGGTGGGTGAAGACTGCTTCGGCCTGACGCTCCATCTCGTCGGTCATCCATTCGACATAGTGGGATCCGCCGAGCGGGTCGGCCACCAGTGCGGCGCCGGTCTCGTGGGCCACGATCTGCTGGGTCCGCAGGGCGATGCGGGCTGCTTTCTCGGTTGGCAGGGCGAGCGCTTCGTCAAAGCTGTCGGTGTGGAGGCTTTGCGTGCCCCCGAGGACGCCGGCGAGTGCCTGGATGGCGACGCGACCGATGTTGTTTTCTGGCTGTTGGGCCGTGAGCGAAACTCCCGCAGTTTGGGTATGGAAGCGGCACATCATGGCGCGTTCGTCGGTGGCGCCGTAGCGTTCCTTCATCCAGCGAGCCCAGATACGGCGGGCGGCGCGGAACTTGCCGATCTCTTCGAAGAAGTCGCTGTGGGAGTTGAAGAAGAAGCTGAGGCGGCGGCCGAACTCGTTGACGTCTTGTCCTTCCGCTATCGCGGCTTCCACATAGGCGAAGCCGTTGGCGAGGGTGAATGCGAGTTCCTGGGCTGCGTTTGAGCCGGCCTCACGGATGTGGTAGCCGGAGATCGAAACCGGGTGCCAGCGCGGCATCTCGGTGTTGGTGAAGTCGATCATGTCGGTGACGATTCGCATCGACGGGCGCGGCGGATAGATGTATTCCTTTTGTGCCTGGTACTCCTTGAGGATGTCGTTCTGGATGGTGCCGGCGAGTTGAGCCCGCGGAACTCCCCCCTTCTCACCGACGGCCACGTACATCGCCATGACGATGGCGGCCGGACCATTGATCGTCATCGACGTCGACACCTTGGAGAGATCGATATCGGCGTAGAGGTCTTCCATGTCGGCCAGGGTGTCGACGGCGACTCCGGCGCGGCCCACCTCACCCAACGACCAGGAGGAGTCGGAGTCGCGCCCCATCAAGGTGGGCATGTCGAAGGCAGTCGACAAGCCGGTGCCCCCGTTGCGCAGGATCTCTTTGAACCGCATGTTGGTGTCTTCGGCGGTGCCGAAGCCAGCGAACATCCGCATGGTCCAGAGCCGCGAGCGGTAGCCGGCGGGAAAGAGGCCACGGGTGTATGGGTATTGGCCGGGAAGTGGACCATCGCCGTACACCGCGTCGGTGGGGACGCCCGACATCGTTTCGAACGGCACATCGCGCATCTGGGCGCCCTCGACGGCGGCTTCCCAGGCTGCTCGGTAGGCGTCTTGTTCGTGCGACATGTTGGTCTCCTTGTCCAGAAAATTACTTTGACGTCCAAGTATCTCTACTATGGTAGCGCACATGGCCCTGGACTTCGACCCGATCGACGAGGCATCAGCGAACTGGCGGCGTAAGAAGTGGACGGCGATCGATGCAATGGCCGCAGCCACCTCGATCACTCGTGCTCATCAGATCCTGGTGGGCCGGATTGACGCCGCTCTGGCGCCACTGGGATTGAACTTCAGTCGCTTCGAAGTCTTGGCCCTGCTCGAGTTGAGCCGCGAGGGCCAGCTGCCCCTTGGCAAGATCGGCGATCGTCTTCAGGTGCACCCAGCGAGCGTCACCAACACGGTCGACCGGCTCGAGCGCGACGGACTCGTCCGGCGAGAGCCGCACCCGACCGACGGACGCACGACCCTGGGCGTCATCACCGCCGCCGGGCGCGAAGCCGCAGCCGCGGGAGCCGCTGCTCTCGGAGAGATCGAATTCGGCTTGGGTGGAATGAGCGGCCTCGCTCGTGACAAAGTCGTCGAGTCGGTGCGGGAGCTTCGTGTCGCTGCAGGCGACTTCGATGAGGGATCACCAGTCCCGCGAACGACATGACGGCCACTGCGGCGCCAATCGCGGTCTCCGATCGGATCACCAACCTCGACACCATCCGTGGCGTTGCCACGCTCGGCGAGGTCTTCGTCGATCAGAAAACGATGGCGCTTTTCTCGCTGCTGTTCGGGGCCGGGATTGTGGTCTTTGCCGATCGGGTCGAGGCAAAGGGGCGCAGGGCGGTGTGGCTGAGCCTGTAGCGAGATCTGCTGCTTCTGGCTATCGGGACTCAAGTAGCAGCCGGCGTATTCCTGATCAGCGACTTCTTCCTTCGAGCGCTCGGCATGATGCTGATCGGTGTGACCCTGTACCGGCTCGAAATCGTGCAGGGCACCCGGCAGCCGGAGGTCTATCGGGCGATGGCGCGATGGGGCCTCGGCATCGTTGTCCTTCGAGTCCTGTTCGATCAAGGTGAGTTCGGCCGAGCCCTCCTCCTCGGCTTCGTCGTTGCTGTCTGGACGCTGCAATTGGCATGGTCGACACCATGGTTGGCGAGATTCCAGTTCGGCCCATTCGAATGGCTGTGGCGTGTCGCCACCTACCGGCGATGGCAGTCGATCCGGCGATGACGCTGGACAAGGATGTTTGGTGTCGGCTTCGGTAGTCTCGGCCCGCACAGGAGGACCACTAGTGCTTGATTTCCGTCTCGAATCCGAACTCGAAGCCTTGAGAGGACGGGCTGCTGCCGTGGCCGCAGAAGGAATCGCCGAGCACGGCGTTCACACCGACTCGTGGATCAACGGCTACTCAAAGGACTTCTCGCGTCGGCTCGCCGCTGAAGGCTGGATCGGCATGACATGGCCGGTGGAACACGGCGGCGGTGGCCGCTCCAATATCGAGCGCATCATCATGGGCGAGGAGATGATTTCCGCAGGTGCTCCGATCGCTGCGAGCTGGTTCGCCGATCGACAGATGGGTCCATCGCTCATCAAATACGGCACGCCCGACCAGCAGGCCGAATACCTTCCCGGCATGCTCTCAGGGGAGACGACATGGTGCATCGGCATGAGCGAGCCCGACGCTGGGTCCGACCTCGCCAGCCTCAAGACCTCGGCGATCAAGGAAGGCGATGTATACGTCGTCAACGGTCAAAAGATCTGGACTTCCTTCGCCGCCGACGCTGACTACATCTACCTGATCTGTCGCACGACGACAGAGGGACCACCACACCGCGGCGTCAGCGAGTTGATCGTTCCGATGGATCTCCCGGGTATCGAGGTCCGCCCGATCAAGGACATGACCACCAACCAGCACTTCTGCGAGGTTTTCTTCACCGACGTGCGGGTGCCGGTCGAGAACCTGGTTGGTGTTGAGGGTGCGGCATTCAAGCAGACAATGACGCAACTCGAACACGAACGCGGCGGCATCGACCGTCTTGTCTCCAACAAACCGCTGTACGAGCAGGCCATTGCGGCAGCTGATACGAGTGATCCGCTCGTCCGCCAGGAAATCGCGAAGCTCGAGACCGGCTATCGCCTCGGCCGCATCCTCGTCTACCGCGAAGCCCTGAAGCAGGCCCCGGCCGGCTTCTCCGCGGCGACCAAGTGCTTCTGTACTGAACACCAGCAACGGGTTGCTGACTTCGCGGCTTCGGTCCTCGGCCTGGCGGCCCTCAACCAGGACCAGGCCACGAGATTCATCGCCTACGCACCCGCCTACACAATCATGGGCGGCACGTCGAACGTGATGCGAAACATCCTCGGCGAGCGCGTCCTCGGTCTCCCTCGCGAACCCCGCTAAGTAACGCCGGAGTCAGTCCCGCCCATGGCCGCTCAGCCCTTGGGGAGGTCCTTCCATGGCTTTTCTCGTTGGTCGGACTCGCCGGGTTCCCGCGGGAGTCCGAGTACTCGTTCGCCGAGCACGTTTCGCATGACCTCGTCGGTGCCGCCGGCGATTGAGTTGGCGGGGGTGAACATGGCGAAGCGGTGAAAGACGCCGTCGGTTGGGGTGTCGTCGCTCCACAGCATGCCTTTGGCTCCCATCGCCTCAAGCCCGAGGTCGCGCATGCGGCGACTCATCTCCGCGCCATTGATCTTCTGGGTGGAGACTTCGGGTCCGGGCTGCACACCAGCCTTCATTCGTGCCGCGGTTCGCTCGTTGGACCAGCGTCCGATCCGACGCATTGATGTCAGTTCGGCGAGTCGCTGGCGCATCAATGGGTTGGTCCACGCCTCTGTTTCGTTGATGACTCGATCGAACAATGCGCCGCCCCCGCCGCTCAGAGAAATCGAGAAGCCATCGACGTTTCGAGCCTCCGCACCAGCGTGTTCACCGACGGGCAACGAAAGCTTGACCTCGCCAAAGGGAGCTGTCTCACTCAGCCCAGGGTTCTCAGGGTTGCGCTCGTGGGACAGGGTCGTCATGGCGACGTGCCAGCCCGCGCCGACGTCGCCGAGGCGATCGCTCTCATGTACGCGCGCGTCGGTCATGAAGACTTCGTTGAACGCCGCGTCACCGGTCATCTCCCGTAGCGGACGGACCTCGACTCCCGGCTGACGCATGTCGAACAGGAAGAAGGTGATGCCCTTGTGCTTGGGCTGATCGGGGTCGGTCCGGGCGATCAGGATCGCGAAATCGGCGTAGTGGGCGCCCGAGTTCCAAACCTTCTGCCCATTGACGGTCCACTCGTCGCCATCGAGTTCGGCACTGGTGGCAAGGCCCGCCATATCTGAGCCGTAACCCGGCTCAGAAAACAGCTGACACCAGCGAACGGTGCCGTCAACGATCGCCGGCAGATAGCGCTCCTGCTGCTCGGCGGTCCCATATTGGAAGAGCGTGGGAGCGACAAGAAACGTGGCCACACCGTTGGGTGGGCCATAGGCGCCAACATCTCGACGGGCTCTGGTGATAGCGGCAGATTCCGCCTTGTTGAAGGATCGACCGCCGGCTATCTCGGGCCAGCGGGGGAATGCATAGCCTGCATCGGCCAATCGAGCCCACCAGTCGCCAAGCGAGATGGTCGGATCCCAGTTGGCCTCGAACCAGGCTGACGCGTCGTCGTAGGTGGTGCTCATGGTGCGATCAATCGAAGCAGGTCATACTCCTGCTCCACAACCCGACGGCCACTCGCAGCGAGGACGATCGAGTCGCTGTTGCCGTCGAGAAATGTGGTCGCTTGCCTTGTCAGGCCGCTGGCCCACCAGACCGTGCGAGCAATCGTCCACCACCGAAAGGCATCGTCGCGCCAGGTACCGCCAGCCGATTCATAGGCCGACCGAAGCGAATCGATCGAGCCGAAACCGCCGACTTCGAGCTCTTCGCTGCCGAAGCGCCACGTTCGAAGACACAACCAGGCGAGGTCCTCCATCGGATCGCCAACATGCCCCAACTCCCAATCAATGACAGCCGACAGGCGACCGCGGTCGACAAGGATGTTGCCGTTGCGGAGGTCGCCATGCACCAAGGTGGTCGCATTCGGTCGACTGGGGAGATGTTGTCGGAGCCAGTGAACCCCCATGCGGGCGATTGGGTGAGGCACGCCGACATCATCGATACTCGCAGCGAGCGAGTCGCAGTAGGCCTCGTGGACGTGAGCATTGTCCACCCGCGCGAGATTGCTCGGTAGCTCATCCACTGGCACCGAGTGGATCTTGGCCAACGCCATGCCGAGATCGGCGGCAAGGTCGTCGCCCGTGCCGCTTTCGTTGACATCACGCAAAATCTTGCGAGGGATCGACTCGCCAGAGATCTTGCTGACGATCATTGCCGCTGCACCGGTGATGGGTGCGGTATTGCCGGCCGCCAAAACCTGGGCTACCGGGGCACCTGCCGCTCGTGCCAGGCGGAGAAGCGCAGCGTCATCCTCTGGTGCCATCACCACCCGAGCCCCAGGCGCCAGGATCTGGGCGACGGCTTCGGTGATGTTGGGGCCGGCGTACACGTTGATGAACAGCGATGACCGTTGCGCCCCCAGGGTTGCGCTTCCCATGACCTCCACACGAGAGACGGGGACACCGCTCGCCAAAAGGAGCTGCATCAACGACTCGCGGGTGTCGTCGAGAGCCGTCATGGCTCGAGATACTCCGGTTTGGCGATGGCAAGGCGCCGTTCGGCGTCCGCCATCATGATCGGATAGAGAGCGGCAGCGAGTTCACTGGAAACGTCGTCGTTGGCAAACCGCCGGTCAAGATCGGCGATGAGGTCGACGTGTTCGGCATCGGGCGAGTCGAGTAAGGCCCGCAACTCGTCTACGGCCATGCCCTCGCGTTCGTCCCACTCGCGAGCGAGAATCATGCAGAGGTTGGCGACGACCCTCGCCGAGTGCTTGGCCCCGCCGTCGAGCGACGGCATAACCTTGTCGGTCAACGTTTCGGCCATGGCTTCCAGTAGCTGGGTGGCGTCTGGACGATCGATCATTGGTTCAGTAGCTCCGGGGCATGCCCATGATGTTCTGGGCGATGAAGTTGAGAGTCATCTCCTGGCTAACGGGGGCCAAGCGTTGAAGACGAGCCTCGCGCCAGTATCGCTCCACGTGGTATTCGGTGGCGTAGCCGAGACCGCCGTGCGTCTGCATGGCCTGATCGGCAGCGAAGAATGACGCCTCGGCGACCAGGTACTTGGCGGTGTTGGCAAGCTCGCCGCAGTCATGGCCATTGTCATAGGCCCAGGCGGCTCGCATCATGATCGTCTTGGCTGCGTTGAGCTCCATGTGCGCCTTGGCGAGCGGGTGAGAGATTGCCTGGTTTGCGCCGATGAGTCGGTCGAAAACCTTGCGCTCGTTGGCATAGGCCGTTGCCCGCCGCAGGGCTACCTCCCCAATCCCGCAGGCCATGCCGGCAAGAAGAATCCGCTCCGGGTTCAGACCATGGAGAATGTGGTGGAACCCGCGGCCGCGTTCACCAACCATCCGCCACGCCTCGACGGGCAGGTCGTCGTAGGCCACCTCGCACGACGCCACCGCGTTGCGACCGACCTTGGGGATTGCAGCAATATCGCAATATTCGGGATCAAGATCAACGAGAAACAATGTGAGTCCGTTGAACTCGCCGGGCTCGCCGTCGGTGCGAGCGAGCAGCAGGCAGACCTCAGACTCAAGTGCCTTCGACGTCCAAATCTTGCGGCCGTTGATGACCCAGCCGCCCATGCCGTCTTCGGTGGCGCGGGTGATGATTCGACTCGTGTCGGTGCCAGCGTCTGGTTCGGTGACGCCGAAGGCCACGTGGAGGTCGCCAGCGGCGGCTCTTGGCAGGAATGTTTCCTTGATCTGGTCGTTCCCGAACTTCACGACTGGGTTCAGACCGAACATGGTGAGATGCAGCGCCGTCGAGCCGTTCATCGCCGCGCCCGAGGCCGCAACCCGGTTGAGCACGAGCGCACCCTCGGTAATGCCTTGTCCGCCGCCCCCGTACTGTTCTGGGATGGCGATCCCAACCCATCCCCCCGCGGCCATGGCGTCGTAGAAGGCCCACGGGAACTCGTGCTTCTCGTCACGTTCTGACCAGTAGGTGTCATCGAACTGGGCGCACACGGCATCAACGGCCTCGATGATCAGCTCATGATCCGGGTTGGGCGAGAAGTCCATTGATGGATGATACGGCCCTAGACGCTGGCGTCTAGATTCCGCCAATGACAGACCCACTCCTCTCGGTGCGAGCGGTTGGCGCACGATCGGGTTCAGTGGGGGTCGCCGGCTTCAGCTCAGCAGGGAACTCTCAGGAGGGAACGTAGTGTCATTTCGCTGGCGTTTGCTCAGATCATGGTCGGGTATCCTGATGCATCCGCACAACAGTTCTCGCCGGTCTTCAGCGGCTACAGCATCGTGATCTGCTTTGGCTATCCGGCCCGAATTCGACCGTGCTGAGGTACGAGCACGAGCTCTCCTTGGCCGCGGTTCTCCCCAGCGGCACGAACCGTGGCATGCTCTGGCCCGGGCCTATCTCAGGCCCAAGATCAACGCGGAAGAACACCCTCCGAGCCACGCTCACCAAAACATGAAGGAAGCTGGATGAAATACGCCGCCCCCACCACGGTGGATGAGGCCCGCTCGCTGCTCGCCGACAACCCGGGATCCCGGGTGTTCGCAGGAGCGACCGACCTGATTCCCCAAATGCGATCTGGACAGCCCGAGCCGTCCGTGATGGTCGATCTGAAACGGATCGATCAGCTCATGGCGATCAGCCATGATGGTGGTCACTGGACCATCGGAGCGGCGACGCCGACCTCGGACCTCACCCGCAACGCCGCCTTCTCCGGCATGTTCCCAGGGATTTCTGAAGGCGCAGGTCTTATCGGTTCGGACCAGATCCAGAATCGTTCGAGCCTGGGCGGAAACTTGTGCAATGGGTCGCCGGCCGCGGACTCTGTGCCTGCCTTGATCGCCGCAGAAGCCCGAGCCGTCATTGCTTCCGGCGACGGCTCTCGCACCATTGCGGTCGCTGACGTCGTTACCGGGCCCGGCCAGACGTCGCTCGCCGACGGCGAGTTCATCGTCGAGTTCGAGATCGATGATGCGCCGGCCAATACCGGCGACGCCTACCTACGGATGATTCCCCGTACCGAGATGGACATCGCCGTCGTCGGCGCTGCTGTTCGAATCACCATGGACGGCGACACTGTGAGCGATGCCCGCGTCGTGCTCGCCGCCGTCGCTCCGACCGCAGTGCGAGTCGCCGACGCTGAAGCTGCTCTCGTCGGCTCAACGCTCGACGACGACACCCTTGCCGCTGTGTCTGCCGCCGCCTCGGCTGCATGCAACCCCATCGACGACAAGCGTGGCACCATCGAATATCGCACACAGGTGGCCGGCGTTCTCGCCAAACGTGCCGCCGTCATTGCCGCTGACCGCGCCCAGAACGGAGCCTGATCAATGTCACGAACTCATGTCAATTGCATCGTCAACGGCGACGAAGTCGACTTCCTCGCCACTGATGCCACCAGCCTTCTCGACGCCTTGCGCGACGAGTTGGGCCTTACCGGCGCCAAGGAGGGATGCGGCACCGGCGACTGTGGTGCGTGCTCAATCCTGGTGGATGGCCGTATCAACTGCTCATGTCTGATGTTGGCCCCGGAGGCCGAAGGTAGCGATATCACCACGGTGGAGGGCATGGCCGATGGTGAACACCTTCACCCCCTTCAGCAGACCTTTCTCGAGGGCGCTGCGCTCCAGTGCGGCGTTTGCACTCCCGGATTCCTTCTGGCCGCCAAGGCACTCCTCGACGAGAACCCCGATCCCACAGAAACCGAAATTCGCTACGGCCTTGCTGGCAACCTCTGCCGCTGTACGGGCTACGACAAGATCATCCGATCCGTCCAGGAAGCTGCCGTGCAGCTGAAGGGAGCATGACGTGACTGCTACCGAGAACCGACGCACCTACAAGTATGTGGGCACCCGTCCGATCCGCCATGACGGCTACGACAAGGTCATCGGCAAGGCCCATTTTGCCGCCGATCAGAATCTTCCCGGGCAGCTCCATGCCGCGTACCACCGGTCGCCCCATGCCCACGCCAGGATCGTGTCGATCGACACGTCAGCGGCGGCCAACATGCCCGGTGTGAAGGCCATCGTTACCGGCGACGACTTCCCGACACTCGATGCGAAGCATCCAAATGCTGACACCGCGGCCAACGTGATGGCTCGTG
>JAACCU010000251.1 GCA_009937405.1 Actinomycetota bacterium | reverse complement strand
CTACTTTGTAGGTCAGATTGTGGGCAACATGAACGAGTCGAAGTCCGCTACTCGGGTGGTGTTCGAGATGGTCGAGGAGTTCATCGATGCCACCGAATACCTCAAATCGCAGCTTGAATTCTGAGACACGTGACATAACATTCGGTTCGTGATCCTCTACGTTCTCAGCGCGTGACAACTCTCTTTGGACGACGGGTCCTACTCCGTCCGCTTGAACCTAGCGATTTCGCTAAATGGCAGGCAGTTCGCCGGCGCAACGACGAATGGCTGACCAAGTGGGAGCCACAGCGACTCCCCGGTCAACCAGACGTCATCGAGGACGCGCATGCATTTGGTGTGCGTTGTTCGGCGCGTCTACGTGAGCGTCAACTCGGCACCGGCTACGGCTTCGGTGTGTTTGTTGACGGGAACTTTGGCGGCGAAGTCAATCTCAACTCCATCCAACGGGGACCGTTCCAGAACGCCTACGTCGGCTATTGGATCGATGAGAAACTCGCCGGCAACGGTTACATCCCGGAAGCTCTCGTCGTCGTTCTTCGCTTCGCCTTTGAAGAACTCCACCTCCATCGGGTGCAGGCGGCGATCGTTCCTCGAAACGACTCCAGCCTCGGTGTGGCGAAGAAGCTCGATCTTCGCGAAGAGGGCACGGCACTCAAATACCTGGAGATCAACGGCGTGTGGGAGGACCACATCCGCATGGCCCTGACCGCCGAAGACTGGTCCGAGCGTGGCACCGAACTCATCGAGACTTGGATCGGCTTCTAAGTTCACACCTAGTCGAGGATGGTGACGGTTCCCTTCGTCGGGTCGAGCTCTATGCGGTCGCCATTGTGGATGTGGTCGAGGCAGTCTTCGACACCGATCACGGCTGGCAGCTTGAGTTCTCGTGACAAGACAGCGGCGTGTGACATCGGACCCCCGTGGACTGTCACGAGCCCGCCTGCGATGGCGAGGACAAGATTGAACGCCGGCGAAGTCGCTCTGGTGACGAGGACGTCGCCGTCTTCCATGGTGGCGATCGCCTCTTCTGCCGTCTCGGCGACCCTGGCCGTGCCGACGAACACCTCGTTACCGATGCCTGTGCCACTGA
The DNA here is from genome assembly GCA_009937405.1 of Actinomycetota bacterium. GTDB lineage: Bacteria > Actinomycetota > Acidimicrobiia > Acidimicrobiales > Aldehydirespiratoraceae > JAACCU01. The sequence continues at coordinate 1,415 of JAACCU010000251.1, read as the reverse complement.
GTGGCGCGTCGGGTGGCTCGTTGGCACCGAAAAGCGCTTGGGCAAGAGTGAGAACAAGATCGAGCATTTTCGCCATGGACGGCGGCAGGAGGTGAAGGGGTGGCTCAACCGGGTCTGGTCCGAGTGTGTGCGGTGGATCAAGCAGCCGCGACGCGGCACGCTCGGCGGCTCGGTCGGCGAGGGTCCCAGAGCTCGGTCCGTTGCCCGAACGAACGAGCGGGCCGACCTCGGCGCTCATGAGCTCGAAGATGTGTTCGTTGTCGGCAATCCGTCCGCTCTCGGCCAGTCGTCGACCAGCTTCTAGCAGCGTCATGCGGAGTAGACCACTGGGCCACTCGACGGTGAGTGGACGATTGTCGTCTCGCATGTCCATTGCCAAGCGGGCATCCGAGAGCACGTGGTCGAACTCGGTCCGATCGGCCTCGGGGACGAGTTCTCGCAGGGTGGCGGCGACAGAGGTGCCTCGATCATCGTTGACGGATGCTTCAGTCGCACTCATGATCGCGGTCAAGAGCACATCGGGACTCTCTGCCAGGGTCGGTGTATCGATGTCGTAGCCGCTGTAGAGCACACCCCCGTAGCGAGCGAGGTAGGCGTCGAGTTGTTCGGCGGCATCACCGGAGACGTCACGCACATCATCGAGTGTCGCCGGCGCAACGCCGGCCGCATCAATGGCGGCGCGTAGTGCCGCAAGCTTGTGGCGAGGCTCGCTCGTGGAGGGTGTGGCGCCGATTAGGGCTTGAACCGCTAACTCGATCTCGATGCCCCGATCACGGCAATAGACGACGAATTTGCCGAGCGGGCCGAGGTCATCGGCGTGGAGTAGGTGGTGCAGCACGTACGAGTCGCGCACATAGTTGGTCAACGTATCGATGTGTTGGGCGAGAGCCGAATCCTCAAGGGCACGGAGATCGATCGACTGGAACTCGAGGTTGCGAGCGAGTTGCGCCGGCTTGATGGAGTGATTCCAGTCGTCAAGGGTGCGACGGAACCGGCCGCTGCCGGCGATCTCTGTGGCCGCGAGTTTTTCTCGGCGTCGCATCTCGGGGTGGACCCGACCCAACAGCTTTACGATCCAATCAGGTGGCGTGCGGGTCGACGTGCTGTCTGCCCCGAACAGCGGCCTGACCCGCGTGTAGACGAATCCGTTCACGGATCTGAACTCAATGCCATCTGCGGGGACACCGACTCGGGCAAAACTTTCCCGATAGGCAGTGACGGCGCCGTACCTTGCCAGTTCGTCCATGATCGGAGTGATACCGGACGGGTAGTGAGAGCGGTCAAGCTCCCAGGTGCCGGGCCCCGGTGGGTCAAATGTCGGCACCGTCATGGGCTTACTCCTTGCTGGAGATGTTTTTCTGGAGGCTTTCGACGAGGGTACGAAATGTCGGCTGACTCATCGACCAGAGCTGTGG
>JAACCU010000250.1 GCA_009937405.1 Actinomycetota bacterium | reverse complement strand
TGCATCGTCTCGATCTGGCGAACCTCGTTCCATCCCGCTTGTGGAAGGTCGATAATGAACGCCGTATTGGCTGCCTGCGGCAGGTCAGGGTCATCTTCGGTACGAGCAATGAGGATGGCAAAGTTGGCCCGATGGGCGTTGGAAATAAACCATTTGTGGCCGTTGAGCACCCCCTCCTCTCCGTCCTGATAGCCGCTGGTGCGGATCAGGGTGGGGTCAGAGCCCGCAACCTCAGGCTCGGTCATGGCAAAGCACGACCAGGACGTCCCCTTACAGAGCGGCTTCAAGTACTTGTCGGCCTGCTCTGGGGTCGCCCAGTGCAACAGCGTATGCATATTGCCCTCGTCGGGCGCCTGACAATTGAAGACCCACGGGCCGTAATGACTCTTGGCGGCTTCGGCCTGCACCATGGCGAGTTCGACATGGCCAAGGCCCATGCCACCCCATTCCTCGGGCATGTGAGGTAGCCAGATGCCTGCCTCATACGCCTTCTTTCGGAGATCGATCAGCGCCCCGATGCGCGCCTTTCCCTCAAGTGGTGCCTCGCCGTTAAGACCTTCGATCATGCTCTCAACGGGCTTGATCACATCGACAACGAACACCCGCACGCGGTCACGAATCGCTTCATGCGCTGGAGTTAGGGTGAAATCAATGGCCATCAAAGCTCCAATGTAAGATCGGCGAAACTATGGCAGCCCAGCGCCTGGCACTGCCACTCGAGCGGTGAGAATCGCCGACAAACCTTTGCCCCGCAGTTCCTTGGGATCCGAGCTCGGCGACCGAAGAATGTAGAGCGTTCGGCGATCATCGCCGCCCAGCATGCATGCCACAGCGTGCTCACCGGTAGCAATCTCATCGGTAATCTCGCCGCCCTCGACCACACGGGCAACGCGTCCACCTATGAAGTCCGCCATCCAGATGCCGCCCTCGGCATCGAGGCAGCATCCATCCGGGGCCGAGCCCTCGACCTTGGCCCACAGTCGTCGATTCGACAGGGTGCCATCGCCCGCAATATCCCAAGCCGTGTACTGACTCCCGTAGGTCTCCCCCACGATCAGCGTTGATCCGTCGGGTGTGATGACAGCACCGTTGGGGAACATCAAATCGGCGGCAACCTCACTCACTTCGCCTTCGGGGCTCACACGAATGAGCGCCGCCGTGGCGAACTCGGCGCCACGCTCGGAGTCGAAGCCGAAGTTGCCGACGTACGCCGTGCCGTCTGCGGCCACCACCATGTCGTTACAGAAGCCGGCGGCGAGCCCAGAGAGATCGGCGTGAGTCCGCGTTCTGCCATCGACGCCGACAGCGAGAACGCAGCGGTTGACCATCGAGACCACCAACATGGTGCCGTCGGGCATCCAGCCCAATCCCGACGGCCGGTCGTCGAGCCGCAACTGGAGTTCCTCGTTCCCCTCACCGTCCAGCGTGTAGACGCCGCCGCGATAGAAGTCGGAGAACCACAGCCGACCTTCATGCCAGCGCGGACCTTCTCCAAAATCGACACCGGTCAAAACAGTGGTGAGTTCAGCCATGAGGCGACCCTAGTCACCGGCGATGTTGATGAGCAGATCTGCAGGCCCGCGGCCGGTGCCAGGTCAGGCGTCGAGATAACGGGTGACAGCCACCAGCGAGTCGACCACCGACACCGCAATGGCGATGCCAAGCACCAAGATGCTGGTTGAGAAGAACTCGTTGTCGCTCACTTCGAAGCCGGCCAACAGCTCAAGCCCATCCGGTTCACTGAACTCAGAGATCACAAATCGCCGGAACGCGTAGAGACCACCCCAGGCAAATAGCGCACCGATCATGGCCTGGGCCAAGCCCTCCAGCATGAACGGAATGCGGATGAACCAATTGGTTGCACCCACCACCTTCATGATCTCAATCTCTTGGCCGCGGTTTCGGATAGCGCTCACAATGTTGGTGAGGATCAGCAATGTGGCAGCTGCCAGCAAGACAAACGAGCCAAGGAACAAGAAGAGCCCGACGCGATCAGCGAGGTCCTGGATAGCGCGAATGGTCTCATTGGCGGACACAACTTCCTTGACACCGGGGCGACCACGGAATTGGTTGGCCAACTCCGCGACAACATCAGCATCGGGATCAAGTGGCACGACGCGGTATGAGGGGGGCATTGCTTCGGGGGTGACGACTTCGATCATCTCGGGCGTATCGGCAAAGAGTTCCTTGAACTCTTCGAACGTCTCGAACTGGTCGACATAGGTGTGGTTCTGAATTTGCGGGCTGCTATTCAGGGCCTCTTGGATAGCGGCGTCCTGTTCGACCGATGCGTCCGGGTTCATCCAGATGACAAACTCAATGCCACCTTCCCAACGCTGGGTGGCGTTGTCGACGGCGTAGTCGAACATGAAGAACGAGCCGAACATCAGCAGCGACACACCAATCGTGATGATGGTGGCGGTGGTGAGGAGAACGTTGCGCCAGAGGTTTTGGCCGGTCTCGCGCAGAGCGTAAATGGGGCTGATTGTCATGATTTCCTCCCCTACTCGTAGACGCCGCGGGCCTGATCGCGCACGATCACTCCCCGGTCGAGTTCGATGACACGCCGACGCATGGTGTCGACAATGCCGCGGTCATGGGTAGCCATTACAACGGTGGTGCCGGTGCGATTGATGCGGTCGAGAAGGCGCATGATGCCGACCGATGTCTGTGGGTCGAGGTTGCCACTGGGCTCGTCAGCCAAAAGAATCAACGGCCGGTTGACGAACGCTCGGGCGATCGACACCCGCTGTTGCTCGCCACCGGAAAGTTCGTGAGGGAAGTTTTCGAGCTTCTGGCTCAGACCAACAAGCTCAAGAATGGCCGGCACCTGCTTCTTGACGACATGGCGAGGTTTGCCAATCACCTCAAGGGCGAATGCGACATTTTCGCCGACCGTCTTGTTCGGAAGCAGCTTGAAATCCTGGAAGATGTAGCCAATGTTTCGGCGAAGGTACGGCACCTTCCATGTGCTCAGCTGAGCGATGTCTTTGCCGGCAACGAAGATTCTTCCGTGCTCGGGAACTTCCTCACGGTTGAGGAGCCGAATGAACGTGGACTTCCCCGAACCGGACGCGCCGACGAGGAACACAAACTCGCCTTTGGCAATGTCGAGCGTGGCGTCGCGCAACGCGACAGTGTCGCCCTTGTAGACCTTTGTGACGTTCTCGAGTTTGATCATGCCGATCCTGGGGACAAACCGCTCGTCCGACTACGAAACGCTAGCAGTGTGATGCCCCGATCCAGCGTCATCACAGACAGACCCCTTGACCCGTGGTGGATGGTCGCACGATCACGGAACCGATGCTTACCGGCGACTCTAGATCATCTCGAATCGTCATCAGCTCGCCATGGACCGGATCCACTCCGATATCGATCAATAGCTCAGTTGCCAGAGCCTTGACTGCTCGGGGCCTCGAACGCGGCCGTTTGATCGAGCATCTCAACCACCAAACCCCCGAGGGTCGGAGCGTCTGGTCGACCTCGACCTCTTTGAGGCTGCGCCACCGGATCCCCATCTCCTCGGGGAGTGTCACGCAATGTTGGTTGATTGCCAGGCTTCGAACTGCCATCCGACATCGCCGTGAATCCACACCGCCGTGTACCGCAGGTCGAGATCGATTGGTTGATCCTTGAAAGAAACGGCAAGTTTGGCGCGACCGGCTACCACCGCGGTTTCGCCAACCAGACGGATCTCGGTGTCGAGTCGCTCAGCCACCCGGTATCGCACCGGACCGTTTCGCACATTGTCCAGGAACACCATCTTGGTATCGGTCCCGCCATGGCTGTGGGTGTAGGTGAGGGTTTCACTCAGAAGGGCGTCGAGTGTTTCAGCGTCACCACTGGTCATAGCGTCGAACCGCTGCTGCTCGAGATCATCAATTGTGTCAATGGAATAGCTCATACTTCAGCCGCCTGGGCTCGAGTCCAACGAAGGTACGCCTCCATGAACGGTTCGACATCGCCGTTGAGCACGTTCTCGACCTGGGCCGTCTCGTGCTCGGTGCGAAGATCTTTCACCATCTGATACGGCTGCATCACATAGCTACGGATTTGGCTACCGAATCCGACGTTTTGCTGCACGCCAGTGATGCCCGCTATCTCTTCATCACGCTTCTTGCGTTCAAGATCGAGAAGCTTGGCCGCCATCACCTGCATGGCGCGGTCCTTGTTTTGGTGCTGGCTTCGCTCGTTCTGACAGCTCGTGACCAGCCCCGTCGGCAAGTGGGTTATCCGTACCGCTGAATCGGTAACGTTCACGTGCTGACCACCTGCACCCGACGAACGGTAGGTGTCGATCCGTAGCTCCTTCTCGTCGATCTCGATCTCTTCTGAAACCGCTTCGAAGAAGGGGGCGACTTGGAGGGCGCAGAAGGCCGTCTGGCGTTTTCCTTCGTTGTTAAATGGCGAAATGCGCACCAGGCGATGCACCCCATGCTCGCCTCTAATCAGGCCATAGGCGTGACGTCCCTTCAAGATGAACTCGACGCTGCTGAGGCCAGCCTCGGTGCCCTCGCTTACTGCGGTGACTTCAATTTCGAAACCCCGCCGGTCAGCCCAACGGTTGTACATGCGCATCAGCATCTCGGCCCAGTCCTGGGCATCTGTGCCCCCCTCGCCGGACTTGATCTGACAGACGGCATCGCCCTCGTCGAACTCGCCAGTGAAGAGCGCCCGCATCTCCAAATCTTCGAGTTGGGCTTCCAGCGCGCCAAGCGACTCGGCGATCTCCGGTTCGAGAGACTCATCGTCTTCCTCGCGCGCCATCTCATGGAGGGTGGCGGCGTCGTCAGCGTCTCCGCTGAGCTGAGAATATCGCGCCAAATCCTCGTTGACCCCGGCGAGTTCAGAGGTCACCTTGCGGGCCTTCTCCTGATCATCCCAAAGGTCAGGTCGTGATGCTTCGGCTTCGAGCTGCGGTTGGCGAATCTCGAGTTCGCCGATCCGGAGATAGCCGCGTGCTTCGTCGACACGGCTACGGATCGAGGTGATCTGATCAGAAAAGTCCTGCATGGTCCTGGCTAACGCTAGAGCGTGCCCAGGTTATTCGGCGGCGATTGTCCGGCCGTGACACTGCTTGTACTTCTTGCCGCTGTCACACGGACACGGCTCATTGCGGCCGACCTTCTCGAGATCAGACTTTACGACTGGAGCCCGGTTGCGGGTCTGGTTGGCCTTCACCGGCGCTGGAGCACCCGCGTCAGGAATCTGCGAGACCCGGGTACCGGCCGAGGCATCGGATTTCACCTCGGTGACGCCTTCAAGCTGGGGTTCGTCGGCGACGACTTGCTGGGCGACCACATTGCCGTTTTCGTCGGGTTCTTTCGTCGTTACCTGGACGTGCATCACGTATTTGACGAAGTCGAGCGCGATGTTCGTCATCATCATCCCGAACATCTCGAAGCCTTCACGCTGCCACTCAGTGGTGGGATCCTTCTGACCCATCGCCCGCAGATGAATACCTTCACGCAGAAGGTCCATCTCACGAAGATGCTGGCGCCACATCTGGTCGATGATGCGAAGCATCACCTGACGCTCAACCTGCCGGAGAACTTCCTCGCCCAACTCTGCCTCGCGTGCTTCGTAAAGCACTAGACCCTCGTTATGGAGGAACTCCTCAAGCGACTCGATTGTGTGGCATTCCTCGGCCTGCTCCAGCGTGAACTCGCTAGGCCACAGGGTGCCGACATGAGTGAGCAAGCCTTCGAGATCCCACTCCTCGAAGATGTCTGACACGCAATAGGTGGCGACGGCACCCTCGACCGCATCGGTCAAGTATTCGAGGGCTTCGTCCCGCAAATCTGCGCCATCGAGGATCTGGCCACGGCGCCGGTAGATCACCTTGCGCTGCTCGTTCATTACCTCGTCATACTTCAGCACGTTCTTGCGGGTCTCAGCGTTGCGCTGTTCGACGGTGTTCTGGGCCCGCTCGATAGCCTTCGTGACCATCTTGGCCTCGATCGGCACATCATCGGGCAACGCCCGATCCATGACCCAGTTCATCGCACCCGTGGCGAACAGGCGCATTAGCTCGTCTTCGAGCGATAGGTAGAATCGGCTGGCGCCGGGGTCACCTTGACGGCCAGAACGGCCGCGCAGCTGGTTGTCGATTCGGCGGCTCTCGTGGCGTTCGGTGCCGAGCACATAGAGGCCACCAAGGTCGATCACCTTCTGCTTCTCAGCTTCGGTAATCGTCTCGTGCTTCGCGAAGAGTTGTTCGTAGCGAGCCTTGAATTCATCAGTTCCCTGCTCGAGGCCTTCAGCCCGGGCGTCCCGGCTGGCAAGGCCTTCTGGGTTGCCGCCGAGCAAAATATCAACGCCTCGACCGGCCATGTTGGTGGCAACAGTGACAGCGTGGAGACGGCCGGCTTGGATGACGATCTCGGCTTCGCGTAAATGCTGCTTGGCGTTGAGTACCTCATGGGGAATGCCGCGCTTCTCCATCTCGCGGGAGAGCACCTCAGACTTCTCGACCGACACGGTGCCGACCAGCACGGGCTGGCCTCGCTCGTGGCGTTCCGTGATGTCGTTGATACACGCGGTGAACTTGGCGGCCTCGGTCTTGTAGATCAGGTCACCGTCGTCGATACGGGCGAGTGGGCGATGCGTCGGCACCGGTACGACATGCAAGCCGTAGGTACCCACAAACTCGGCTGCCTCGGTCTCGGCAGTACCTGTCATTCCAGCCAAGCGCTCGTACAGGCGGTAGTAGTTTTGGAGCGTGATCGTGGCGAGCGTTTGGTTCTCTTCCTTGATCGACACACCCTCCTTGGCTTCAACCGCCTGATGTAGGCCATCAGACCATCGGCGCCCTTCCAGAACACGACCGGTGAATTCGTCGACAATGTTGACCGCACCCTGGGAACTGACGATGTAGTCCTTGTCCTTGCGGTACAGCTCCTTGGCTCGCAGCGCAGCTTGGAGTTGATGCACGAGATTCGACGACACCTGGTCATAGAGGTTCTCGATACCGAGCGCACGCTCTACGGCGTGCACACCCTCCTCGAGCGGAGCAACCGTGCGCTTCTCTTCATCGACCTCGTAGTGGACATCGCGCTGAAGGCCCCGAGCGATCGAGGCAAATTTCACATAGAGCTTGGCGGCGTCAGCGACCCGGCCGGAAATGATCAACGGCGTTCGGGCCTCATCGATCAGGATCGAGTCGATCTCATCGACGATGCAGTAGTGGTGGCCTCGCTGTACCTGCTTCTCACGGGCCATCGCCATGTTGTCGCGCAAATAGTCGAAGCCGAACTCGTTGTTTGTTCCGTAGGTGATGTCAGCGTCGTACTGGGCTCGCTTGAAGGTGCTGTCGCGATTGCCAGCAAGGACGAGGCCCATCTCAAGACCCAGCCAGCCGTGAATCTGGCCCATCCACTCGGCATCACGCCTGGCGAGATAATCATTGACGGTGACGACGTGGACACCCTTGCCGGTGACGCCATTGAGATAGATCGGCAAGGTCGACGTGAGGGTCTTGCCCTCGCCTGTCTTCATTTCGGCGACCCACCCGAGGTGAAGGGCCGCGCCGCCAACCAACTGTTCGTCATAATGACGCTGGCCCAGCACGCGCTGGGCTGCTTCGCGCACAACGGCGAAAGACTCGATCAACAGATCGTCAGGCTCTTCGCCCTGATCGAGTCGCGAACGGAACTCACCTGTCTTGGCTTTGAGCGCGTCGTCGCTCAACACCTCGATCTCGGATTCCATAGCGTTGATATCGGGGATCAGTGCCTGGAGGGCCTTGAGCTTGCGCCCTTCACCACTTCTGAGGACCTTGCTAAAAAGACTCATAACTAGAAAGCAGTCTAGCGACCCACTCGGGCGAGCCTCGGTAACGCAGCAAGGCCATCAACGGGTCGATCAATCTCTCACGCATAAAGTGCAAGACCACCTCGGTCTATGAGCGGCGCAGTACACCGTCCACCACATTTCGAACGTGCGTGCACCACATTTCAAACGTGATTGTGAACCGTTCGCTACGGCACTCGCTTTTGGTTGGCCATCCGGCGACTGTCGTCGGCATCTTCGAGCCCCATGGTCAGCCCGCTTCGTCAATCAAGCCGACGTCACCGTCCTCACGGAGATACACAACCGCGCTGCGGCTTGTCTCCCTATTGATGAAGAAGAAGAACCCGTGGCCTAGCAGCTCCATTTTGAGTACAGCCTCGTCGGGCGTGAGCGGACCGAGGTGAAAACGCTTGGTTTTCACGATGCTCGGCATCACGTCGTCTTCTTCTTCGTCGACGCCGGCCACTTCATCGATTGCCACCGAGCCACTCACTGCGTTCAACGCGACCAGATCGGCATCATCTATCGTGCGGATCGTGGTGCCATCACCCTGGTGGCGGCGCTGAATCCTGGTGCGAAGCTTACGAATCTGGCGCTCAAGCTTGGCTTCGGCCATATCGATCGCCGTGAAGGGATCGGGGGCATGCACCTTGCAGCGCAGATGGTGGCCATGCCCCTCGATGACGACTTCACAAAACTCTTTGTCAGATATCCGAGGATTTCGGGCCTCATCAAAATGGACCTCAGCACGGTCGAGCCCGTCAAGGTAATAATCGAGCCCGCCGATTTTCTCCTGGATCACCTCCTCCAACCGCGGCGTAACTTTCACATGCCGTGCGCTGATGGAGACGTCCATTCATTACCTCCGGTAGTGGTGTGATCCGACGGTACCCCCTTTCCACATGGTGGGTGGTACCAGCCTGGGTGGCGACCAGGCCAAAGACATCGCCAGCCCCACGTTGTCGCAGGAGGACCGCCATTGCTCGCAGTGTGGCTCCGGTCGTCACCACATCATCGACCACCAACACCGACGGCAGCCGTTGAAGCCTCCGACCCACGGGCACAAGCGACGGCCCCGCAATCCTTCCGGCTCGATCCCGAGCAGTTTGCGGCGTGTCGCACCCCCGCCGCACAAGCCGACGAACCTTGAGACCAGCGCGGTTCGCCACAGCACGAGCCAACAACTCAGCCTGGTCGAAGCCGCGACTTCGCCGGCGTGCGGTGGATGCCGGTGCCCAGGTAATCATGTCGACAGGTGGCACCAGGGGCGCCATAGCGTCGGCGAGTGGTGTCACTGCAATGGTGGCACGGCCGTACTTCAGCTCTCGGACGAGCTCAGCTGGACGCCCTTCATGGCACCAACACGCACGTACCTCGATCGTTTCCAACGCGGGCATGGCCGCACCCTACAAACCGGGTGTGACGTCCTCGACCGCAGCGCTATGGCCCACGCCGGATCCCTCTAGCGACCGAAAAACGTCGGGGGTCTGCGCTCAACGAAGCTTGCGATCCCTTCTGTGAAGTCGTCAGTCGCAGCCAGATCAGCTTGCGTGGCCGTATATGCATCGATCGCCGCTCGTTCACCCTCGATGACATACCGGCGAGATGATGCCTTCGTCGCCTGGACCGCCAGCGGGGCACCCTCACAGATCACTCGGGCTAGCTCGAGTGCTCGCGAGAAGACGTCGGCGACGGTGACAACCTCCTGTACAAAGCCGCAACGAAGCGCCTCATCAGCGCCGAACTCGTCGCTGGTGAGCAGGTGGTACATCGCGTTGCCCCAACCGCCGCGCTGCACCATTCGAATGGTGGCTCCACCGGTGGCATGAATGCCGCGCAGCGGCTCGTGCTGACGAAAGCGGCAATCGTCAGCCGCGACGACAATGTCACCAGCCAACATCATCTCGATGCCGAGGGTGTACGTGATGCCTTTCACCGCCGAGATGATCGGCTTGCTGCAGCTGCGACCGAGAGCCGTTGGATCGATCCGGCCGCCCCGAGGCTCCCCGCTTTTGGCCCCGCCCTTCATGTGCTCAGACCAACGAGGAAGATCTAGCCCAGCGGTGAAGTGATCGCCGTTGGCATGGATTACCCCTACCCACAGGTCCGGGTCCTCGTGGAGCCTTGTGAAGGCATCGACCATGTCGCCCATCATCTGCGGTGTGAATCCGTTGTATTTCAACGGCCTGTTTATGGCCATTGTGAGAATGTGGCCATCCACTACCTCGGTCTCAACAGTGCCGAGAAATACGCCGTCTTCGAAACGATCGTCGCTCACTGATCAGTCCTGAACATCAGCGAAGCCCGGGGGCCGCTTCTCGAAGAAGGCCTTCACAGCTTCGACCTGGTTCGGAGATCCGATTAGAGCACCGATCTCTTCGCGTTCGTTGCGGAACCCCATGGCGTAGTCCTGCCGGGCGAACCCCTCAACCAGACGCTTTCCAGCCCGGATCGCATGGGGGCTCTTGCCCGCGATCGTGTGGGCAAGGTCCATCGCGTCGGTGTGGGGGTCATCGCACAGCTTGGTGGCGAGACCGATACGGACGGCCTCTTCGCCGTTAACCTCGCGGCCAGTCCAAATCAGTTCCTTGGCCATGTCGGCACCGACAAGCCCCGGCAAGATTTGGGTGCAGGTCATGTCAGGGCTCAGACCCCAACGAATTTCAAGCACCGACATGCGGACGTCAGGATGGACATAGCGGATATCGCAGCCGATGGCGAGTTGAACACCCGCCCCGAACGCGACCCCATGAACCGCGCCGATCACGGGCACGGGCAACTCATGCCATCCCCACACGGCTTGTTGGGCTCGGTGCGTGATCCGGCCTTCCTCCAGCGCGCCGATGCCACGATCGTTGCTCGACTCCTTCGGCTTCGAATCGCTGGCCATGGCCTGGAAATTGCCGAAATCAAGACCCGCACACCAGCTTGGCCCGTTGCCAGAAAGAACCACAGCACGAAGACCAGGCTCAGCGGCAAGAGAGTCGGCGGCCTCGACCAAAGCCGAGAACATACGCCCATCCATGGCGTTCATCTTGTCGCCGCGATTGAGGCGGACATCAGCAACCCCACCGTCCATCTCGATAGTGATGCGTTCGATATCCATCAGTTGCTCCCCGGAGCGAGCACGACGAGGGCATCGTCGTGAGGCTGTCCCTGTCCGTCTTCAGGGTGCAGCGGGTGAATACAAACGTGAGACGCACCGGCGTCCGCGTGCTCCTGCAACCGGGCTTCGATCTGGTCAGCGGTGCCCCACGCGACAATGGCGTCAACGAGCCGAGCGCTTTGGGTCGAGATGTCGTCGTCGCTGAAACCCATCCGCTTCCAGGCGTTCACATAACCCGGGGCACGGCTGTAGAACCTCAGCACTTTGCCACCCGTGGCGCGAGCAACAGCGGGGTCCTCAGTAAAGATCACCTTCTGCTCGACAAACAGGCCGGCGTCAGGACCCATCACCTCGCGGGCCATAGCCGTGTGCTCGGGCGTGGTGTTGTAGGGGTGTGCGCCGGCAGTCTTTTCCGCCGCCAACTCCAGCATCTTCGGACCGAGCGCGGCCAAGACGACGGGGACTGGCTCAGCGGGCGCCACCGCTGTATACATCGACGCTTCCATCGCCTCGAGATAGGTACGCAGAAACGCGAGCGGCTTGCCGTAATCGATGCCACGAACCTTGTTCACGATCGCTGGGCTCGACACGCCCACGCCCAGGATCATCCGGCCGCCAGTGGCCTCCGCAACGGTGTTCGCTCCCATGAGCATCACGCCGGGGTGCCGGTGATAAATGTTTGCGATACCCGAGGCGAGCCCCAGCGTGGAGGTTGCCGCACCTATAGCAGCGAGTTGGGCGAATGGGTCACGCCCAAACGTCTCCCCCACCCACAGCTTCGAATAGCCCAGTGCTTCGATCCGCTGCCCGAAGCTGACCAGTTGTTCACCGGTCAAACCTTCCGGAGAGAACCAAACTCCTCGATCACATGTCGTCATAACCGCCGACAATAGCTTTCACCCCGTTCTGTGAGCGCATTCGGCCCATCTCTGGACCGTCAGCCCCACAGAACGGGGTGGGCTTGGATCAGTAGCGGTAGTGGGCCGGCTTGTACGGACCGTTGACATCGACGCCGATGTAGTCGGCCTGTTCGTCGGTCATTTGGGTGAGCTTGACGCCAAGAGCGTCGAGGTAGAGTCGAGCCACTTCCTCGTCCAACTCCTTCGATAGGACGTGTACACCCATCTCAATGCCGTCGGCATTGGTGTGCAGTTCAAGCTGGGCAAGGACCTGGTTGGTGAACGAACAACTCATCACAAAACTCGGATGACCAGTGGCGTTGCCAAGGTTGAGCAGGCGGCCTTCGCTGAGCACAATAATCGAGTGACCGTCGGGGAAGACGAATTCATCGACCTGGGGCTTGATGGTTACGCGCTGAACGTCGCTCATCTTGAAAAGGCCGGCCATATCGATCTCGTTGTCGAAGTGGCCGATGTTGCCGACGATCGCCTGATGTTTCATCTTCGCCATGTGACCGGCGAGGATGATGTCCTTGTTGCCGGTGGTCGTGATGAAGATGTCGGCGGTCTCAAGCACTGCTTCAAGGGTGTTGACCTCGTAGCCGCTCATGGCAGCTTGGAGGGCGCAGATCGGGTCGACCTCGGTGACGATGACGCGAGCGCCCTGACCGCGCAACGACTCGGCACAACCCTTGCCCACATCGCCGTACCCGCAAACGACGGCGACCTTGCCACCGATCATGACGTCGGTGGCTCGGTTGATGCCGTCGATGAGGCTGTGGCGGCATCCGTAAAGGTTGTCGAACTTCGACTTGGTAACTGCGTCGTTCACATTGATAGCGGGGAACAGCAGTTCGCCACTTTCCATCATTTGGTAGAGACGATGAACACCAGTGGTGGTTTCCTCCGAGACGCCACGAATGCCGGGGGCAATGCGAGAGAAAAACCCAGCGTCGCGAGAAGCAATGTCACGAACCCGATTGAGGAACACGCCCCACTCTTCGGATGCGTCCTCTTCGGTCTCGGGGATGGTGCTGGCCTTCTCGTACTCCAAGCCCTTGTGCACGAGCATGGTGGCGTCGCCACCATCATCGAGGATCAGGTTGGGGCCGCCGCCGTCAGGCCAGTGGAACAACTGCTCGGTCGCCCACCAGTACTCCTCCAGCGTCTCACCCTTCCAGGCATACACAGGGGTACCGGTGGGGTTCTCCATGGTGCCCTCGGGGCCGACTGCGACAGCGGCCGCAGCATGGTCCTGGGTTGAGAAGATGTTGCAACTGACCCAACGCACGTCGGCGCCAAGGGCGACGAGCGTCTCGATGAGCACCGCAGTTTGCACAGTCATGTGCAGCGAACCGGCAATGCGAGCACCGGCGAGCGGCTGCTCATCCGTATATTTTCCGCGCAGAGCCATGAGGCCCGGCATCTCGTGCTCGGCGAGGCGGATCTCGTTGCGGCCAAAACTGGCCAGCTCGATGTCGGCGACTTTGAAGTCGCCCGTGATGGTGCCCATGGGGGCCTCCCTAGTTTTTGGTACGTGTTGGAAGTGCCGGGCCGGGGTCAACTGACACCATCTCTGCGCAGCCCGCAGAGGGCAGTGTACGGCGGCGACTCAAGTGTCGAGCACCCCTACAGCTGCACGAAACACTGTGCCTCGGCCTGAGAGTTCAATGGTCGACTCTTCAGCCGATATCCACGCCGCGGCGCCGCGTTCGATGACCTGAGTCCCGACATCGATGACACCATCGATGCAGAGCAGTATGGCGGGCCCGCCGGCCATGGCCTGAACGCCGTTGACCTCGACCCGCTGCAGAGAAAACTCTGGTATCGGGATGTCATAGGTAGCAACGCCATTGATCATCGCCGGGCGTTGAACGTCCGGGTAGATCGGCACCGCATCGACGATCGCGAGAAGCGTTTCGACATCAACATGCTTTGGAGTGAGCCCGCCACGCAGCACGTTGTCAGAGTTGGCCATGATCTCCACTCCAGTGCCATGCAGATACGCGTGGAGGTTTCCGGCCCCCAAGAACACGGCCTCGCCGGGTGCGAGCGTGATGAAGTTGAGCAATAACGCTGTGACTACGCCCGCATCACCCGGGTAGCGGGCACCGAGCGCAACGACCATTTCCCGTTCACGACGACCAAGTTCAGGTCCATCGGTACCACAGGCAGCGAACACGGAATCGGCCAGCGCAGCGGCGTCTCTGGCATCCAACGTCAGCAGATGACCCAAAAGAGCATTGAGTTTCCCTGCACCCTGATTGGCGTGGAGTTGCTCACGGATGGGATCGAGGGCCGGCGTGTCAATTGTGTTGAGGATGGCCAGTGTCGCCACCGGATCACGAAAGCCACAAAGGACATCGAACTCGCTCAGCGCACAGATCAGTTCAGGTTTGTGGTTCCGGTCGCGAAAGGAACGGTGGGGCGCATCGACAGGGATGCCGGCAGCATCTTCGCGGTCGAACCCGGCTTCGGCCTCAGCGATCGACGGGTGGGCCTGCAGCGACAGAGGGCTGTCGGCGGCCAAGACCTTCAACATGAACGGCAGACCACCAAAGCGGCTGGCCACATTGCTGCCGAGGGCGGCGGCAGGGTCAGCGGCGATCAGGCCGTCGAGCGAAAGGCCCGCGCTACCAACTGACGACGGCGCCGACGGATGAGCTCCCAGCCAGAGTTCAGCCCACGGCTCGCCCGTTGCGCGAACGCCGAGAAGTTCGGGAATCGAATCGATCGAGCCCCAGTCGTAGTGCCGAACCACACCTTCAAGCAGTTGCATGGGGTCCTTTCGGTTGGGGTCGCTCAGATGAAAACGCTCACTCAGCGGAGCGACGCCGCAGCACCGCGGCAACAACGGCATCGGCCAGGAGCACAAGGTCAAGGATCTGGGCAAGGGGCCCGTCGCCGGCTGCCGAGAACGAGTGAATGTTGTTGAAGTGACCGGGAAGAAGCGCCACTCCCGCGTCGAGGCCACGGGGTTCAAAATCATGGCGCAGCAGAATCAGCGCTGCGCCATTACTCGCAGACTCCGCAAGGCGCACACCCGACGCAACATCAGCGGGCCCGGTTGGCAGCCTGCGTCGAACTGCAGCAACCTCGCCCACCCGGTCCAGTTCCTGCACCCACCGACGTGCCGCGTGCTTGCCGACCGCGCCTGCGCCAGTG
>JAACCU010000026.1 GCA_009937405.1 Actinomycetota bacterium | reverse complement strand
TCGCGCCATGTCATCCATGGTGATCGAGCCGGTCTCGCCAGTCTTTGGTGCCGACGTGCTCAACATTGACCTCAACGCACCGTTCGACGACTCGACGTTCGCGGCAATCCATCACGCGTTCCTCGCGTATGGCGTGCTCTTCTTTCGCAACCAAGAGGCCATTCCCGAGGCCACTCAGGTGGCCTTCGCCCGACGCTTTGGACCGCTCCACACCCATCCGGCTGCACCCACCGACGACGCCGATGCCGCAATTTTCGTCATCCATGCCCATCGGGACTCCCCTGTCGCCAATGGCAACGGCTGGCATACCGATGTCTCTTGCGACGTAGAGCCACCAATGGCAACGATGCTTCAGATCCACACCCTTCCCGATGGGGGCGGAGGCGACACGCTATTTGCCAACATGGAGGCCGCCTACCAGGGCCTGCCCGACGAGTTGAGGGCTCGGCTCCGCGGCCTGACAGCCCGGCATGAGTCCGAGCACGTCTATCGGGGGCGCTACGCGGACCGCGGCGTCGATGATCGGGACACGACCTATCCGTCAGCGGAGCATCCTGTCGTTCGCACCCATCCCGAGACGGGACGTCTGAGCATCTATGTCAACCGCTCGTTCACCACTCGCATTGTGGGGATGGATCTGACGGAGAGCCAGGAACTGCTTCGATGGCTATTTCGCCATGTTGAACGTCCGGAGTTTCAAATTCGCCTTCGGTGGGCCAAGAACGATCTTGCGCTGTGGGACAACCGTTGCCTTCAGCATTTCGCAATATGGGACTATTGGCCCAACGAGCGCAAGGGCAATCGGGTGACGATCCTCGGAGAGCGGCCGTTCCTTGACCCGGCCTCGGCCGAACCACCTGCATCCAGGCTCCGGCTATCGGGAGGGGGTATCACCTCCCGGCAGGACATTTAGATTCACGAGAATATTGACTTCATATTCGAATGAATCTACTTTATGTGAATGAAGGCATCGAAGACCAGCTTTTTGGGCAACTACTTGCCTTACCTTCTGCGGCGAGCAGATCAGACCCTGTCAGCGCCCTTCTACGCCGTACTAACCAAGCACGAGGTAGCTCGTTCTGAGTGGCGGGTTCTCGCAGTTCTTGAAGAGTTCGGCGAACTGAGCGTCGTCGAGTTGGCCGAGGCGGCGCTCAGCCCCCAACCGACCGTGACCCATGCTGTGCGCCGCCTCGAAGAGCGCTGTCTTGTCATACGAACCCAGGGAACCGAAGACAGGCGTCAGCGCTTTGTCTCGATCACGGCCTCCGGGATCGAACTGACCAAAGCACTGGCGTTGGAAGCCAAAGCACTCGAAGCCGAAGCTCTGGCCGACGCCGGCGACCTCTCGGCCCTTGTCGCACAACTGGAGAGGCTGACGGCCACCGTGTCCACCCGTGGGCCCCAAAGAGGAGACATACGTGACTGACCAACAGCTAAACGCGGCCGAGCTTGATGCCTCTGACCCCCTGGCCGCCTTGCGAGACGAGTTCGAACTTCCTGACGGCATCTATCTCGTCGGCAACTCGCTCGGGGCATTGCCCAAGGCAGCCAGGGACTACGTCAACACAGAATTCGATCGATGGAGCACATTGGGAGTTGAGGGTCACTTCACCGGCGACCTTGCCTGGAAGGACTACCACGAGTTGATGACCGGGCAGTTAGCGGCGCTGACCGGCGCAATGGCTGACGAGGTCGTGGCGATGAACTCGCTAACCGTCAACCTGCATCTGCTGATGGTCAGCTTCTACCAGCCCACGCCAGAACGCCACAAGATCCTGATCGAGGGTCACGCCTTTCCTTCCGACCATTTCGCCGTCGAGTCGCAAATCCGGCAACGCGGGTTCAAACCAGACGAATCCATGGTCCTTCTCGAGCCGCGCGATGGCGAACAGACGCTCCGGCCCCAAGACATTCTCGCAGCCATCGCCGAACACGGTGATGAGCTTGCGCT
Source organism: Actinomycetota bacterium (assembly GCA_009937405.1). Lineage (GTDB taxonomy): Bacteria > Actinomycetota > Acidimicrobiia > Acidimicrobiales > Aldehydirespiratoraceae > JAACCU01. The sequence continues at coordinate 5,294 of JAACCU010000026.1, read as the reverse complement.
TGTACTCCTACCCGGGGTTCAGTACTACACAGGACAGGTCCTGGCGATGGAGGAAATCGCCGCAGCTAGTCACGCCGTAGGGGCCTTCGTCGGTTTCGACCTCGCCCACGCAGTGGGCAACCTTGAGCTCAGCCTTCACGACTGGGACATTGACTTCGCCGCATGGTGCACGTACAAATACCTCAACAGCGGCCCGGGCGGCGTCGCTGGTGCGTTCGTCCACCAGCGACATGTAAATGATCAGCGCCTGGCGAAGCTTCACGGGTGGTGGGGCACAAACAAGACAAGCCGCTTCGAGATGGCAACCGAATTTGACGCAATCCCGACGGTGGAGTCATGGCAGCTGTCAAACGGTCCAATCCTGCTCATGGCATCGCTACGAGCCTCACTCGACATCTTCGACAAGGCCGGCGGTATGGGTCCACTTCGACGAAAGACGGAGCAGCAGATTGAGTTCTTCGACCGCCGACTCGAAGAATCCCTCGGAGATCGCGTTGAAAACATCACACCCAAAGCGCTTCCCGAACGCGGCTGCCAATTCGCGCTGCGAATCATCAACGACGACGGCCGTCGAGTCTTCGAAGAGCTGGAGAAAGCCCGGGTACTATGCGACTGGCGCCATCCCGACGTGATTCGGGTGGCGCCCGTACCCCTCTACAACTCATTCGACGACATCGATAGGTTCGTCAACATCCTCGACGGGATCGTGCAATGAACGGCCCGGTCGTCATTGCAGGGGCAGGCCCCGCTGGATCGCTTCTTGCCATCTATCTCGCTCGCCAGGGCCACGACGTCACGGTCTATGAGAGCCGTCCCGACCTGCGCCGTACCGATATCGGTGCTGGCCGGTCGATCAACCTGGCACTCGCCACCCGTGGCATTGTCCCGCTTGTCGACGTGGGCGTGATCGACCGAGTAAATGAAATCACCATCCCGATGCGGGGGAGGATGGTTCATGCCGTTGGCGACCCCACCCCTGAGCTTCAGCCCTACGGAATCCACGAGCACGAGGTCATTCATTCAGTTTCGCGAGCCGGGCTCAACGCGATCCTCCTCGATGCGGCAGAAGCCACCGGGCGTGTGACCATAGAGTTTGAGCGTCGCCTCGAGGCTGTCGACTTCGACCGGTCGCTCCTACGCTTCCACGACAGCAGCACCGAACCGTTCGGCGTGGTGTTCGGTGCCGATGGCGCCAACTCCCCCATTCGCCAATCGATCATCGCCCAAGGAACCTGCGCCTTTGAACCCGAAATGCTCGATCACGACTACAAGGAACTCACCGTGCCTCCAGGCGACGATGGGACATACCTGCTTGACCCCTACGCACTCCACATCTGGCCGCGGGGCGAGTTCATGCTCATTGCGCTCGCGAACCCCGGCGGCGACTTCACCGTCACGCTTTTCGCTCCGAGCGAAACATTCGACGCGCTGACATCGGCCGAAAACATCCGATCGTTCTTCAACCAGAACTTTCCCGAATTCGCGGCCCTGGTTCCCGATCTGGCCCAGCAGTTCGTCGAGAACCCCACAGGCAAGCTGGGCACAGTCCGAGTAACCGGCTGGAGCTACCAAAACCAAGCGGTACTCATAGGCGACGCAGCGCACGGCATTGTGCCATTCCATGGCCAAGGCATGAACGCGGCCATGGAGTCTGTCCGCGTGCTTGACCGCCACCTTCGTGCATCACCCGACAACCTCACCGCGGCCTTCGCCGCCTACGAGAACGAACGAAAACCCGATACCGAGGCGATCGCTGATATGGCCATTGGCAACTACATCGAAATGCGAGCAGGGGTGATCGACCCTGGCTATCTTGCCAAGCGAAAGCTGGCCCTTGAGCTCCAACGTCGACACCCCGCCCATCTGAGTCCTCGTTACAACATGGTCATGTTTTCGACTATGCCCTACGCAGAGGCGCGAGAACGCGCCAGCCGACAGGGCGAAATCATCGAGGCTGCCGTCGCCGATCCATCCATAGATATCGACACTCTCATCAGCGGACTGCCGCGACTCCCCGATAACGACCCGCTCGCCGACCCCAGAGCCCTCTCCACATCATGAGCCTTCCCTTTGAAAACGACGACGAATTCACGTACGCCAACTATCTGATGGTGCCGGAGTTACTGACCTTGCAGCGATGTGTCTCCCACGACCCCGAAACGGGCAAACCGGAGCACGACGAAACCTTGTTCATCATCATTCACCAGGTCTACGAACTGTGGTTCAAGCAGATCTTGCACGAGGTCGACTTCATCGTGGCGCAACTCAACGACGATCAGATCAGTGCCGCCCAGAATCATCTCAAGCGGGTGCTCAAGATCCTGAAGACACTGGTCGGTCAGCTCGATGTCCTGGAGACCATGACTCCTGCCGAGTTCGCCAGCTTTCGATCGTTCCTCGCCAATGCCAGCGGTTTCCAATCGGCCCAATTCCGCGAGCTCGAATTCGTTCTCGGCATCAAGGACCGCATCGAGATCGACTGGTTCAGCGGCGAGGAAGGGGAACGCCTTACGGCCCGTCATCGGTCCCCCACCCTTTGGGATGCGTTCGTCGGGGTCATGCATCGTCAGGGGGCACCAGTGCCCGCCCACGTGTTGAACCGTGATGTCCGTGAGCCGGTCGTCGAAAACGTGGAAATCCAAGCCGTAATCATCGAGCGCTACCGCGACGAAGGCTTCGCGGGGCTTTGCGAGACGCTAACCGACCTCGACGAAGGCCTTCAGGAGTGGCGCTACCGCCATGTGATGATGGTCAGGCGCACCATCGGAACGAAGATGGGTACCGGTGGTTCTGACGGAGCCGCGTATCTTGCAACCACCTTATTCCGGCCGGCGTTTCCCGATCTATGGGCCATCCGCACAGCCTTCTGACACTCCGAGGAACAGCTATTACCACCCCTGAAACTTCGGTCGTTGACTCGGCCCAGACGCCATTGCTATACGCGGCGACCGGCGACACTTCCGCCGATCAGTACCCCAGCATCCCCTCTCGCTCAGAACCGTTTAGCCCGCGATGGGGGTTAACCACTGATGGCTATCGGTGGCAGCGCCGACCTGAATGTCGGTGAGCGAATCGCGGAGCCTCAAAGTGTTGGGTCCGGGCTGGCCGTCGCCAAACCTCACCGTGTCGCCCTCGAGCTTGAGCGTGCCCACAGGGGCGATGATTGCGGCCGTTCCCGACAGGAAGGCCTCACCACGACTCGCCCACTCGCGCAACTCATCGAGCGAGATCCGACGCTCCTCCACTTCGTAACCAAGATCGGTGGCAAGAGCTAGAACCGATGACCGGGTGACACCATGAAGGAAGGAGTCGTCGAGTTCTCGAGTGATGACTCGATCGCTATCGACAAGGAAGAAGTTCGCGGCGCCCGTTTCGGTGACATCGCCACCAGAGGCGAACAACACCTGATCGGCACCGTGTCGGGCCTTCGCGTCCAGAGTCGGGCCGAGTGCCATTGCATAATTGGCGCCGGCCTTGGCCCGGCCGAACTGAGGGGTCGTACGAGGCGTTTCCGTCTCGACATGAATGGTGAGGGGCCGCACCCCTCCTGCGAAATAGTCGCCGACAGGAGAAGCGAAAACATAGAACAGGGCCGAATTGCTCGGCGTGGCCGCAGCGCCGATATTGACCTGCGTTCCGAGAAGTGTCGGACGAAGGTAAAGGGACCCCGGAGCGTCTGGAGTGTGGGCTGCGTTGGCCTCGGCCGCATCGACGATCATGGTCGTGACCAACTCAACGTCGGGAACCGACATGTACAGTTGGGCGACGGTCTTCGCCAGACGCTGGACGTGGTCATCGAGTCGGAAGATCGCCAGCGAACCGTCGTCTTGGCGAAACGCTTTCATTCCCTCGAAGCAGGTGCTGCCGTAGTGCAAGGCGTGTGTGGCCGGATGAAGCGAGAAGTTTTCCATCGGCTCGGCCGAGCCGCTGTATCGGTATTCATCGCCCGCTTCCATCCGGGCGATTGTGATCTTGTCGCCGAAAAGCGTGCCAAACGGGGCGGTGAAGGGATCTGCTGCCTCGACTGGTGAAGATGGACTGGTCATGATCCTCCGATTAGCGACCGAGTGTGGTTGGTTCATCGTACGTGCGATCGTCGCTGGCCGGAAGCAACGAAGCTACGGTTTCCCATGCTCGCAGACTCGCCGATCACATCGACCATTCCATACAACCAGCCCGGAGTCCTCCACGGGCATCTACATCTCCCCCACAGTCGAGATGACTCGGCCTACGGGGCGATCATGATTCCGATCTCCGTCATCAACAATGGCCAGGGTCCGACGGTGCTGCTCACCGGCGGGAATCACGGCGACGAGTACTACGGCCCCCTGGCGCTGACGCGCTTTCTCACCACAGTTGATCCCGCCACGATCACCGGTCGAGTGATCGTCGTGCCCTATATGAACTATCCGGCATTTTCGGCCGGGGCCCGCACCTCACCCATCGACGATGGAAATCTCAATCGCGTCTTCCCGGGCTCGCCGACCGGCACCGTCACCCAGCGGATCGCCGACTATATGACGCGCTATCTGCTGCCCATGGCTGATGCTGTCCTAGATATCCACGACGGGGGCCGGACGCTCGAATTCATGCCCATGGCCTCAACTCATGTTCTCGACAACAAGGGCGACGAGGCCCGAAACCGCGAAGCGGCGGCGGCCTTCGGTGCACCGTTCGTCACCTGCTTGGTCGAGCTCGATCAGCTCGGAATGTGGGATTGCACAGTCGAGGAATCCGGTACGGGGTTCGTCACGACCGAACTCGGCGGAGGCGGCACGACCCGGCCCGACCTGATGCGAATCGCCAGCCAGGGAGTCGTGAACGTTTTGCGCCATTGGGGTGCTATGACGGGCACGGTCGCACCAGCAGCCTCAGCCGAGCTCCACATCCCCGACGACAACGCTTACGTCATCAGCGCCGGCGAGGGGCTCATCGAGTGGCTCGTAAATCTCGGCGACCCGATCGCCGCAGGGCAACCGATCGCACAGGTCTACAGCACCGTGCACCTCGGGAACGCTCCCGAGGAAATCCTCGCCACTATGGACGGAGTGCTCGCCATGCGCCACTACCCGGGCACAGTGAAGATGGGTGATGCGATCGCCATGCAGGCAACCCTCACACCAGCGCCCTGATTCCTCACTCGGTTAACTCTTCACGAACAACTTGCGGGGCACTTCTGCCAGCAACTCGTACCCGGTCTCGGTAATGAGCACCGATTCGGTGATCTCGAGTCCCCAGTCGTCCTGCCAGAGCGCAGGCATGAAGTGGAAGGTCATGCCCGGCTTCATCTCGGT
>JAACCU010000249.1 GCA_009937405.1 Actinomycetota bacterium | reverse complement strand
AGTTCTTGGTTGATCCGGTGCGGTTGACGGCTCAGGGGCATGGCACACCGGTAATAATGCCAGCCCGTTTCTGATCGGTCGGCCTGAAATGTCCAACCCTGGGCATGACCCGTCTGGTTAGCCACCGATGAACTTCGGTGTGCGCTTCTCGACGAATGCCGCAGCTGCTTCGCGATGGTCTGCAGTTTGCATGGTGTGGATCATGTTTGTTGCTTCGGCATCGAGAGCGGTTGGAAGATCGGCATGGGCGGCACGATTGATATTTTCTTTCATGTACCGAAGTGCGAGCGGCGCACGTTCGGCGAGTTCGTGACAGTAATTCAGTGCTGCGTCACTGAAATCTTCGTCGGGCATAACGGTGTTGACGATACCTAGATCAGCTGCTTCGGCAGCCGTGAGCCGAGGCGACGTGAAGTACAACTCCTTCGCCTTTGCCGCGCCCACGAGATGGGTGAGGAACCAGCTCCCACCGAAGTCTCCGGATGCGCCGACGTTGGCAAAGGCCGTGACGATCAGTGCACGTTCTGCCGCAATTCTCAGGTCTGCGGCAAGCGCTATGGAAAGACCGGCACCCGCGGCGGCACCAGGAATCGCCGCGACAACGGGCTTTGGCAGGTTGTGGATGGCCTCACTCAGATGGCGCTGATGCATGCGGAGATGCGCGAGACGATCTTCAATACCTGCCGGTTGTCCTTCGCGAACCCCGCCGGCGGAATTGGAGGCGTGCATCCCCTTGACGTCGCCGCCCGCGCAGAAAGCGCCTCCCGCGCCGGTGATCATCACGACGCGGATCTCAGGATCGACTGCCATTGCTGGGAGTGTGGCCTGGAAGCCGTGATACATCGCGCTCGACACTGCGTTGCGTCGCTCTGGACGGTTGAACGTGATCACACCCACATGGCCGACACGATGAGCGAGCAGATCATTGGTTCCGGTTTCGATTGCAGTCATACCGTGAATCTTGGCACGCCCAGTGGTTCTCGACGAAAGCTGCCAGTCATGGTGGCATCCATCATGCAGGATCGGCTATGCGCCAGGACCGTCGCCCATAAGGTTGAGGTGAACATGAGGGTGTCGTGCGCTTCGACTTGTCAGTGAGTAAGCGAATCGACAGGATCATGCGGTGCGCAAGATAATCACAAGCGGCCGAGGGGCAAGAGCCAACGGTTCATGCTTCGCGAGGAAGAGGTACCCGTGAGTGCGGTCGCAACGACTGATGATGAACACGCTGCTGTTCGTTCGCTGCTGCGTTCCCTTGGCGGCGAAATGGTCGACGTCCTCTCGCCTGGCGGGACTCGGCGGGTCGTGTTGGCCGAGGTTGTCGACGGACGGGAATCGGAGCGAGTAGCGAGAGCGCTCCGCGATCATGGGCTGATGGCAGTCACCGGGCCGGATTCAGGCGCTGCACTCGCCGCATGGCACCGCAATACTGCGCCCGTCCAGTTCGGCGACGATCTCAGTATTTGTCTCGCCTGGTCTGAACACGACCGGACCAACCTGACGAACCTGATCGAACTGGGGCCCGGCGGCTTCGGCAGCGGGCATCACCGGACGACTCAGATGATCATCGAGGACTTGCTCGAACACCTTTCAGGAGGTGAACGGATACTCGACGTTGGGTGCGGAAGCGGAATCCTCTCGCTGGCGGCGGTTGCGCTGGGCGCGAGCCATGCGGTCGGCGTTGATTTGAAGCCAGAGGCGGTTGCGGCGACCATCCGGAACGCATCGCTCAACCAGTTGGACGAACGGATCCAGGCAACTGGCGCACGACTCGAAGAAATAGATGGACCATTCGACATCGTGGTGGCCAATATTGCGCGCGCTGGCATCGTGGCTCTCGCCGACGAAATCGTTGGGCATGTCGCTGATGGCGGCCGGCTCGTGGTCAGTGGAATCACCCCGAGCCAGTGTGAACAGGTGAGCGGATTCTTACGTCCCCTCGTTGAGGTCGGACGCCGGGTGGAGGGTGACTGGGCCGTACTGGCACTCGGTCGGCCGAGGACCCGACGCGATTTCGCTCCAGATGCGGCCGTGGTCAAAATGACTACACCGATGATCGATGGGGCTCCCTGACAGTTTGACAACATGAATTAGGGCTGTTGGCCAACGGAATCTTAGTCCGGTCGGGTCTCGGAGTCGGCCTCAGGCCTCGTCACGGATCACCTGTAGGCCGGCCGGGTTGATCAGGCTGTCGTAGAGCCGCAGATTGTGGTTGTGGCCGACGTGATGAAGGCCAAACGCTGACTGCATCGCCGTGTACATCCCCATGGCATCGAGAGAGTTGTTCACCGATTGTTTGGCGAGTGTCAACCCGAACATCGGACGTTTGGCGATGTGAGCGGCGAGCGCGAGCGTCTCGGTCTCGAGGTCGTCTCGGGGCACGACGCGGCTGACCATGCCAGCACGAAGAGCCTCCTCGGCGGAGATTGACCGGCCAGTGAAGAGCATGTCCTTGGCCAGGCGTGCCCCCACCTCAAATGGGTGGGTGAAGTACTCGTGGCCATTGACGCCGAAGGCCACGACCGGATCACTGAACGTCGCGTCTTGCGAGCACACGATCATGTCCATCGGCCACACAAGCATCAGTCCACCGGCGATGACCTTCCCCTGTACCTGGGCGATTGTTGGCTTGGGGATGTTGCGCCACCGCCAACACAGCCCGACGTACATCTCGGCCTCGCGGGCCATATAGCCCTCCGCCCCTTCAGCGTCGAAGTGGCATTGGGTGCCGATGGTGGGGAAGTCGTTCATGTCGGGGTTCAGCGCCGACGTGTCGTGACCGGACGAGAAGTGCTTGCCTTCAGCGGCGAGCACGATGACTCGTGAGTTCTCGTCTTGGGCCGCAACATCGAACGCCTCATTGAGCTGGGCCAGCATCGAGTAGTCCTGAGCGTTAGCGGCTTCAGCACGAGTGAGCGTGATCCTGGCCACGCCCTCCTCAGGCTGATCGAGTCGCACGCGTTCCCACGTCGGTGTCGTCGAGTCAGTCATGTCGTTGCTCCGTTGCGGTCACATCGGGATGGTGACGAGCCATATTGTCGGGATAGCTGCGGCTGAAATAGTTCCAGAGTTGCTCGCCATATGTTGCCGCTGGACGTTCTGAGGCCATTTCCTCTGTGCCGGCCTCGGTCTCTTCTTTGCGGGCCATGAACCCGGCCGATCGGTGATAGTCGCTTGCTTCCACCGCAGCGGCGAACCGCGGATTGAGTTGGAGCGGAGCCAGCGAGACGTCGAGCGAGGAGCCATGGAAGTAGCCGGCTGAAAACCGCTCATCGGCCGTGACAACCCGGTGAGGTGTGGCGACGAGATAGTTGCCGGTCATCGCCTGAAGATTCTCCCCCAGATTGATGACGAGCCCGCCCTCGATCGAAGGTACCTTCACCCACCCTTGGTCGGGGAAGGCCACCTCGAGCCCGGGGGTCGGGCCGGCATCGAGCACGGTGAGGAATCCTGCATCGTGATGCGCGTTGACGCCAGCTGCTCCGACTGGCGTGGGCGGATAGTGAATCAGCTTGGTGAGTGACATCGGCTCCGAGCCCAGCATCCAGGTGAAGTGGTCGGCGGCGAGGCCAAGGCCGACGGCAATGAGGCTGAGCAGTCGGTCAGCGAGGTCGCCCATTTCGAGGTACCAGTCTCGCATCAAGGCTTCGAGGCCCGGGTGGATGTCGTCCGGCGGCCACTGGTTCGGGCCGAGGAGGCGAAGGTAGTGCGGTTCAATATCACTTGGTCGAGTCGGCCACTCGCTCCAAAGATCGATTTGTTCTCGCTCGTCTCTGCGGTTGTTCGTGTATTCGCTGCCTACCGCCTCCCAGCCTCGAAACCAGGGCGAATCCAGCTTGTCGATCGAGCGTTTCTGCTCATCGGACAAGGAAAAGAATCGCTCCATCGACGAGAAAACCTCATCGAGTAACGCAGCGGGCACGCCATGATCGACCACCACGACGAATCCGATTCTGTGGAAGATGTCGGTGAGTGTGTTGGCGAGGGCCGTTTCACTTTCGACAGCAGCGAGGCTGACAACGGGAATTTCCGTAATGGGCATCAGTCCGCTAGCCACCCGCGGCGGCACACCAGGCATCGAGCACGGGTGCGTCTCCGAGCACTTCGACAACCGATGTTGGCTGTCGACCCCACAGAACAAGGAAGAGATCTGAGGCTGAGCCACGAGCGACCACATCACCCTTTTTGTGCTCCCGTAACAGTTCGATTTCGCTGTCAACCATGGCCGCCCACCACTCGCCTTCGGTGTCGGTGCAGTGGACGTGGATGGTGCCGCCGGGGTTGATCGGCTCCTCAGCGCGCCCTGCGCCTCGGCGTAGATACACGTCGAACCATTCATCGATTCCGTCGCTTGCCATCGCTTGACCGAAGGGCCGGCAATCGTTGACTGCGGCTTCTGCGTCCCAGCGATGAATCGCCATCTCGTGGGCTGCTCGGCGGAACCAGAATTCGGCGACTCCTGGACCCTGCGACCAGTTCCATCCGGCCGCGTTTGGATCAGTGTTGGTGAGAGTGGTGTCGAGACGCTCAAGCGCCTCGCCATAGAACGTGGCGAGCGCATCATCGGCGGGAACGATCGGTCGCTGCGTGGGAGGAGCCCCCGACTCTACGACGGTGTTGATCATGGTGAGGACGCCACAGAGGTGACCGACGAGATCGCCAAGCGACCACCCCTCGCAACAAGGGATCGGCAGGCTCATGTCCTGCGTTGTCAGCATCTGAATCCGTTCGCCGTCAGCGCGAAAGGAGGTGAGGTAGTCGTTGATGTCCACGTCCTATGTTCGCACCAGATCGGCCCTGGACCAAGGCGAAACTGTGGCGAGCGAAACTGTGGTGAGCGAAACGGTCGCTGGCTGGCACACACTCGAGTCGAGAGGACGAGGATTGCGACCAGATTCGCTCTTGCCTGCGTTGCCTGCGTTGCCTGTGTTGCCTGGGTTGCCTGGGTTGCCTGCGATGAACCGATCCCGTGAACCGAGACATCGCTGACCGGATCAGCTGAGGGGACCTAGGGCTGAAGGCGATCGACGAACTGAGCGAGTTCGTCGGCGGCGATAGCGACAACCTCTGATTCGTCAGGGAAGCTGCGGGCCGTAACGTCGGCGCGAAAGGCGGTCAGCGCCTCAACTCGCTCGTCTCGGATCTTTTGATGCAGCCGGGCAAGATCGCCATATTGGCGAGCATGCCGGGGGACATGCTCGCTCTCGCCGCAGATGTCGGAGGAAAACAGGAATGCCACATCGGCGGTCGGGCCGGACCCGAGGGAGATGGTCGAAAGCCGCGTGCGATGGTGGATTTCGGTCATTACGGCGGCCGAAATCAACTCGCATTCCACTGCGAAGGCGCCGGCATCCTCAAGCCGCTGAAAATGACCCCATAACCAGTTCGCCTCGGCGGCGGTCTTACCGACGCCACGGACACCGCCGAATAGGTTGGACTTCTTCGGCACAAAGCCGAGATGCCCCATCACCGGGATCGCCTCAGCCGCCAGCAGCTCGACAACCTCAAGCCGCCGTGCGGTTATGACCGCATCGGCTCCGTTCTCTAAGGATTCCAGGGCAACGCCAAGCAAATCGTCGGGTGTAATCGCCCCCGTGAAATCGATTGCTGATGTGATGAAGACGCGTGACGACCCCTGTCGCAGCGCAGGGACGCAGTCTGACATGCAGACAACCATTTCAATTCCGGCAGCCTCGCAGGCCGCCGCCTCGTCGGCTGTTGACGCGGTGACCTGGGCGTACTGCTGGCCGGAGCCGTGAAGTTTGACGATGTCGGCCACGGTCACGGTGCGGTCGGCGTCCTGGCCGTTGTAGTCGAGGATTCGGGTCACAAGTGGACCGTACTCCAAGCTCTTTCTGGTGCGGGTCACCGCTGCTTGATGCCTCGAGACTTTGGGCGGAACCAATGTGGTGGATCGGAGATGCCGCCGGTTAGGAGAAATCGGAATTCGTTAGACAGTCGCCCAATATTTGACCTTCTAGAGCGTTCCTAGCAGGGTCGCACCCACTCCGATCGACGGGAGCCCACAAGAGTGGTCGGCCGTTTTCTCCGACGCCGGGTTCCAAGAGATGTCCACCCTGCTGAACTCGAGGGATCCATCGGCTTCGCCATCGGGATGGCCGACTTCCAGCACGAGTTAAATGTCACGACCGTGGTGGGGCCAGCCCGTGGGGTCGCCCCAACGCGGTGAACATGATCTTCAACTACGACTCGATCGCTGAGTTTGAAGCCGCCTCGGATGCAGTTCTGACCGAAGAAAGTTTTCTTGAGCGTCTCAAGGGAGCCGTCGGGCGCCCGGAGACCATCCAATCAGGGGTGATGAGGCGCATCACCTGATACCCGATCCAGCACCGCCCACGGGTTCGGTTTGGGCATGTTTTCGTGACCTGCTGCGGGGTCGAGTTCGTCGGCCTTGCCCTCATGACGCGTGAGCGGCTCCATCGTTGAGTTCTTGCTCACGGCCGTCCTCGCGTGAAACGTGCGATCATGGGATGTCCCTGGTGGGGAACGAACCGGAGGGATGCCAAGGTGAATGTTCAGGACGAACTACTCGACCTCGACGATGTTCGTCTGCACTATCGAGACTGGACGGGACCAGCGGAGGCCTCGGCGACATTGCTATTGCTTCATGGTCTCACCGCTCACGCCCGGCAATGGGATTCCTTCGCAGCTGAGATGAGTCGGTATTGCCGTGTCATCGCCCCTGATCTTCGAGGGCATGGTGAGTCACAGTGGGCCGATGCCTACGACCTTGATACCCAGGTGGGCGACGTTCGGGCGATGGTCGCTGCGTTGAGGGTCGACAACGTCACGCTCGTCGGACAGTCGCTGGGTGGATCCATAGCGATCCGTTATGCCGGCTCTGGTCCGGGGGAACTCGCTCGCCTCGTGTTGGTTGACATTGCCCCAACGATCCCAAAGGCCACGCGGACCCAGATGTACACCGATTTCAAACAGGTGGCCCGGTTTGACTCGCCCGAGCATGCGATCGCCACTGAGCTTGCGGCAAGCCCGTTCGCATCCCACGACCACCTTTCGCACCGGATTCGTAATGCGATTCAACGACAGCCGGATGGCTCCTGGACCTGGCGGTACGACCCAAGACTGGAGGAACCCCGAGCTATTTCGTTCAAAGGCGCCGAAGAGCAAGGTTGGGCAGCGGCGGCCGAGATTGAGGTCCCCACGCTGGTCATGCGGGGGGCTGAATCAGAGTATCTGACACCGGAGAACGCGGCGCGACTAGTGGCTACCATCCCGACCTGTGTCCTCGTCGAGTTCCCCGAATGTGGGCACGTTGTCCCCATGGATGAGCCAGATGGCTTCCGCGACGCCATGATTCAGTTCATGTCGCTCGGCTAGCTCCACATAACTGCAGCGCGAGCCCCGAGCACTGGCGCGGTCCACGGTCAGCCACTGTTCGCTGCGAAAAACCGTCGCCTGCGGCACTGCACAGTCCCGCTTTCGCGACCGGATTCATGGGCTGCCTCCTCGGCTGTCTAGAGTCAGCGGCGATGAGTGCGCTGCCACCGGGGTTGTTTGAGCGAGAGAGAAACCGATTCCACCCCACCGAGGCCTGCCGCGGCCCTTGGGATCCGAACGCCATGCACGGGGGTCCGCCGTCAGCGCTCATGGCTCGACTCGCGCTCGAACACCAGCCCGGTAACACCGAGTGGTTCGTGAGCCGTTTGACCTCTGAGTTGTTGCGTCCCGTACCGCTGGAAGTGCTCAACGCTCGAGTAGAGATCCGCCGCCCCGGTCGACGCCTCCAACTAATCGATGTGTCCTTGTTCACCGCGGATGGCACAGAGGTCTGCGCGGCTCGGGTTTTGCGAATGGCGATCAACGACAATGGACTCGACGAGTCGTCGCTGCCAGCCAGCGGGCCACCCGATGTCATGCCCCCTGAGCAATGCGGAACGTACGATCTCACGGCACGACACGAGCCAGGCATGATGATGTTCGGCGGGGTTGTGGACGTTCGTCCGGCCGAAGGGAACTTTTTCGAAACTCCCGGTCCGGGACAGTCGTGGTTCCGGCTTCTGGTGCCTACGTTCGTCGGCGAGGAGATCCATCCGCTTGATCGGGCGTGCACCACGGGCGACTTCCCCAATGCAGTGAGCAGTGTCTTGGCCGCCGACGAGCACCTGTTCATCAACCCCGATGTCACGGTCCACCTCCACCGCCTGCCCGTTGGAGATTGGGTTCTGCTTTCCGCCCAAACTCACGTCCGGCGAGCCGGATACGGCATCGCGGCCGGAATTCTCTCTGACCGAGACGGCCAGATCGGAACCACCGTGCAATCGCTAATGGTGGCATCTCGCCCATGATCGAAAGTTCAGCTGAACGCCCATTCGACCGCTGCCTCAGCATGGAGGCGAGTGGTGGGGAAGTACGGAACTGCCACGTCATCTGCCGTCACGAGTTGCTCGATCTCGGTGCATCCGGCAATCACGCTGTCAGCTCCCGCACCGATGAGTCGGTCGATCACTCCGAGATAAGCAGCCCTTGACCCGGGCGTGATCACGCCAAGGATCAACTCCTCATAGATCACGTCGTGGATGACAGTGCGGTCGTCGTCATCGGGAACGATCACATCGATTCCGTGTCGGGCTTTGAGACGACCCCGATAGAAGTCGTGCTCCATTGTGAACCGTGTGCCGAGCAGGCCAGGCCGGTTCACCCCGGCTGCCTGCACCGCTGATGCCGTGCCGTCGGCGATATGCACAAGTGGGATGTCGACGGCGGCCTGAATCTCGTCGGCCATCCGATGCATCGTGTTTGTGCAGATCACCAGACATTCGGCGCCGCCCAACTCGACTGAACGGGCTGCGTCGATCATGGCCGCGGTGGCTTGGTTCCATTGACTGTTGTGCTGGAACTGCTCGATCTCGTGGAAATCGACCGAGTGCAGCACGAGTCGAGCTGAGTGAGTCCCACCCAGGCGATCACGGACGGACTCGTTGATGATGCGGTAGTACTCGGCCGTCGACTCCCAACTCATCCCCCCAACGAGACCGATGGTCCGCATCATTCAGTGATCCGATGAGCAGCGGTGCTCAGGTTGCGAAGCTTATGCAACGCTTGCTCGCGGCTGAGATAGCCCAAGCCGCAGTCCGGGGCGGCAATCAGTCGGTCCGCGCCGTGAATATCGGCGGCCTGACGAAGTCGTTGCTCGATCTCGTCCACCGTTTCGATCCGACTGCAAGCGATTCCGACGACACCGAGGATGATCGTGGTCGACCCGAAGCGGGGGAGAAGCACGTCCAAGTCGTTGTGAGCGTGAGCATCTTCGATGCTGATCTGGTCAATCGGCGCTTCGTTGAGAGCGTCAGCAAGTTCGAGATAGGCACCTCGATCCGCCTTGGGATAGCCCACCTCGTCGAGAGAGTTGGGGTAGCCACAGCACGCATGGGCAATCCGTGTGACCGCATCGCCCACACCGTCGAAGCAGCGGGCCAGATGGTCGATTCCATGATGCAAGGCAATCTCTGGCTTGCGGGCCATAACCGGCTCGTCGACCTGGATATTGGTGCAACCGGCGTCGGCCAGAGCACGGATGTGATTGTTGATGACCGCAGCGAGATCCGCACCAAGAACCACGTCATCTCGATAGTGGTCGTCAACGACCGAGTCGATGATCGTCATCGGTCCGGGGATCGTGATCTTCACCGGTGATGGTGTGGCCGCCTGAGCGACGCGAAAGTCACGGGGGAGCAGCGACTCGCCGATGCCTATCTCGCCTCGAATCGTGGGGACCGACGTATCCGTCGTGCCCCGTATGCGCTTGTACGACAATTTTGTGAAGTCAATTCCGGTGAGCTGTCGGCACTGATAATGGATGTAATTCTCGCGCCGAACCTCGCCGTCGGTCGGAATGTCGATTCCGGCCTCGGTTTGATCGCAGACAACGGCGCGCACTGCGGCGTCAAGAACGCTGTCATCGATGGCGGCCAACTCTTTGAGGTAGGCGTGTGTGTACTCGCCGTTCGATATCGAAAACCAATCGGTGATCGCGACATCAGAGGGCTTCGGGAAGGCGCCTATTGTGGTCGTCAACATGGTGGCGGAATCTACGCCCTACAGTGCGATCGTGCTGCTCAAAGATGTCAATGCAGTTGTGTTCGACAAGGATGGAACCCTGGTCGACGTTCAGCGAACCTGGGGTCCGGCGATGGTTCACACCCTCGAGGACCTGGTCGATGATTTCGACGACCGGCACCGGGTCGCCGCCGCGATCGGCGTTGATCTTGCGGCGGGGACCCTTTCTACGAACTCGCCTGTGATCGCCGAGAGCAACGCAGAGATCGCCGCTCGGATCGCAGCCGAACTTGACCGATCGGTGGTCGAGACGGCCCTGCGGTTGGAGGAGCTTGTGACCGTCCACGTCGGCGACGCAGTCCAACCGCTTCCAGGCGTGGGAAGACTTCTCTCGGCGTTGAAGGACCATGGGTTTTGGGTCGGTCTGGCCACCAATGACAGCGGTGAGTCTGCGGCGAAACAACTGACCAAGCTTGGTTGGCGGAGCTACTTCGACAGTGTGATCGGCTACGACAGCGGATTTGGGGCCAAGCCGAACCCGGGGATGCTCATGGCGAGCGCGCAGCGGGCGGGCTGTTCAATGGATCGAGTCCTGATGGTCGGGGACACAGCGACCGATGTGGGAGCCGCGACATCGGCTGGCTGTCGAGTGGTCGTCGTAGGAGAGCGCCCTTGCGGCATCAGCGATGTCACTGCGGAGATCACTCAGATCGGCGATCTGTCCGACCTGCTCGGCATTTGAGCGGTGGTGGCTCCTTGCGTGGCCTGTGGCAGGCTGCGCAGATGGAGCGAGGGCAGTCGATGTGGCTTGATGAGTTGCCAGGCGGGCTTGCGCCGCGGGCGGCACTTAACGGTGACCTATCTGTTGATGTGGTTGTTATTGGTGCAGGATTCACCGGCCTCTGGACGGCGTACTACCTAAAAACTCTCGACCCATCGTTGTCTGTCCTCGTGATCGAACGAGAGTTTGTTGGGTTCGGGGCGTCGGGGCGCAACGGTGGCTGGGCGGTTGGGGAGTTGGCTGCCGGAATCGAGAAGTATGCGCGCATCTCCTCACTTGAGGAATCGCTTCGTCTCACTCGCGCCGTTTTTGACTCGGTGGACGAGATTGGTCGTGTCGCGGCTGCTTGCGGGATCGATTGTGGCTACGCCAAGGGCGGCACGATTCGGCTGGCTCGCAATAAGGCGCAGCTCTCGCGCCAGATCGCCGAAGTTGCTCACCATCACAGTCTTGGATTCAGTGATGACGACTTCCGCCTACTCGACCCTGACGACGCTCGCGAGATGTGCAACGCCACCGGGGTTCTCGGTGGGATCAGGTTCGCCCACACCGCCGCCGTCGATCCCGCTCGATTAGTGACGGGTCTGGCGACTGCGTGTGAGGATTTGGGGGTGGTGATTGTTGAACGCACCGCCGCTGAACTGGTTGAACCCGGATCGGTTCGAACCGATCGGGGCATGGTGACGGCGAGCAGTGTTGTGCAGGCGACCGAGGCCTACACCTGCGAGCTGGAGGGCCAGCGGCGGCGAATGGTTCCCGTCTATTCGCGAATGATTGCCACCGAGCCTCTGGACCAGGCGACGCTCGATGAGATCGGCTTGCATGAGCGCCCAACGTTCGCTGACGATCGTTACATGGTCATCTATGGCCAACGCACCGAGGACGGTCGAATCGCGTTCGGCGGCCGAGGAGTCCCGTATCTGTTCGGTTCGAAGATTGATCCCGCAACCGAGGTTCGTGGCGACTCGCATCGACTGATCCACGAAGCCCTCGTTGACTTATTTCCCGTTCTCAATGACGTCGAGATCACGCATCGTTGGGGTGGGGTTCTCGGCGTGTCGCGTGATTGGACGCCCTTTGTCCGATACGACCGAGCGAGCGGGATAGGAGAAGCCGGTGGCTATGTCGGCGAGGGAGTGGCCCCATCGAATCTCGCTGGGCGAACACTGGCCGAACTCATTGTTGGCGCGGAGACGGAACGTACCGATCTTCCCTGGGTCGGGCATCAGTCTCGATCCTGGGAGCCTGAACCATTCCGCTGGTTGGGTATCCGTGGAAGCCGCCGGATCATGGCCGGAGCAGATGCTGCCGAGGATCAGGGCCGTCAGGCGAAAACTGCAATCAGGCTCTCCAGTTGGCTCCGAGGCAGCTAACCCATCTAGCTGTCGAATCCGACGCCGAATCGCTCCAGCACGCGGAGCAGCATTCCGGGCCGGCCGGTTCGGTCGTTTTTGGCGATCGCTCTTCGAGTCGCCTGGATGACGATGTTACGAAGTGGTTCCGGCGGAAATGGCAGCGGTTTCTTGCGGACCATTTCGAGTTGGGTGCGTTCGGTCTCGAGCCCATCGACGAGGTCGAGGGCAACGCCGGCGCCGAAGCGACTCGCCCCAACGCCGAGGCCGGCATAACCGGCCACCCAGGCAAGCTTGTTGTCATAGCCATGACCGAACGCAGCGGTGAATTTCGACGTGGTACCAATTGGCCCCGCCCAACGGTGCGAAAACCCGAGGCCCTCTAGCTGCGGAAAGGTGTCGAAGAAGTGTCCGGCAAGCAGTTGATGACTGGACGGTCGCTGCTCATAGGCGGGCCCCATCCCGTTGCCGAAGTAGTAGTTGGCGTCGTAGCCACCCCACAGAATGCGGTTGTCAGCGGTCAGTCGGTAGTAGTGGAACTGGTTGGCAGCGTCGGTCAGCGCTTGGCGGTCGCTCCATCCAATCTCAGCCATCTGATGGTCGCTGAGGGGCTCGGTCATCAGGACATGGTCGTAGACCGGCACGACGTAGCGTCGCATCTGACGTACCGGTTCCGCCCATGCATTTGTGGCCACCACGACTCGATCGGCCGACACTCGCCCATCGTTGGTAGACACCAAGAGCGAGCTGCCGGCATCAGTGATCGACGTGACACGGCTCTGCTCGTAGAGCGATGCGCCGAGTTTGAGTACAGTGTCGCGAAGGCCCCAGGCAAGCCGCGCCGGGTCAATGAGCGCGAGTGAATCGTGGTCAACGAGTGCTCCCAGATAGGTGGGGGAGTCAGCGACGGCCCGTGCGCCATCGGCCGTGAGCAGAGCGTGGGGTATCTCGTGTTCGGTGTAGATCTTTGCGTTTTCCGCAAGGGCAGTGATTTGCCAGTCGGACAGAGCGAACGAGACCTGATCGGTGCGATGAATATCAGCGTCTATTCCGTGGCGCTGAGCCGTGTCGATGATTGCCGAAAGATTCTCGGTCCCCAATCGTTCAAGCGTCGAGAGATCGTCGGCCCAGTGGCGAAGTCCGTTGAAGAATCCGTGGGTGAGCGACGCCTCGCAGAAGCCTCCGTTGCGGCTTGAGGCACCAAAGGCCACGTTTTCTGCCTCGAGGAGGACGACTCGGCGCCCCGGGTTCTCTTCTAGGGCTTGAAGCGCGGTCCACAGCCCTGTGAAGCCGGCGCCAATGATGCAAAGGTCAGTGTTAATTGGCCCTCGCAGAGCGGGACAAGGTTCGGGGGCATCAGGTCGGTCCGACCAGAACACGGCTGGCTTAGCTGACGAAATGAGTGCAGCGGCGTCACAGGGCATAGAGGGGCCAGTTGCTTAGCATGGCTCAGCGGGCGGTGCCGCAGTCGCTGCTGAGCTCATTCTTGGTAGGTCGTGTTGTTCCAGCGAATGAGCGTGGAGTAGCCCTTGACGCTGGGGTCATCGACATACCCTGACAACAGCCCAAGCACCTCGAAGCCATTCTCGATCTGAAACGTGGTGGTCGGATCGTAGAGGTCCCCGGCGACAACCTTTGCCACATAGTCCTCAGCCGACATTTCATCCTTGTGGTTGCGATAACCGGGGATGACGCCGCCTGCCACGATGCCTTTCTTGTTGAATTTGCGAACACAGCCCTTGCGGAGTTCATACAGTTGATGGCCGATCCCGCGTCCGCGGTACGCAGGGTGCACCGATATGTCCGTGCCGTAGTACCAGGGATGGTCGATGGAATGATTTTCGACACCGTCTTCGCCAAGGATGTCGTTGAGGCGATGATCAGTGTGTTCGAAGTCGAACTCGACGAAGATCCCGAGTCCCATGCCGATCGCTTTGTCGCCATCGAGCACCACAAAGTTTCCCTCGGGGAACGCTTCAGCAAGACGGGTGAGTTGGTGAGTGTCGTAGAGGTCGCTGGGGTCAATCGTGTCGAACGTGCTCAGTTCGAGCTGTTCGAGCGCCTCGGCGTGTTCGACGGCAAGATGCACGTAGCGAAGGCCTGACTTCTCCATGATGGTCTCCGTCATGCGAAATCGATCTTCTGGAAGTCGTTGTCCTTGGGCAACCCCCACGCCGCCCAGAATTCCTTCGTTTTGGGTCGCATGATGGCCGCCCCCGACGACTCGACGAGATAGGGCTCGACTGCAACCTGGCAGATGGCATCTGGTTCGCGGGTAAGGGCCATCAGATCGTCAGCGTTGATGCCCTCACGATCGAGAAGTGCCTCCGCTGTTGCCAGCCGCCGCTTGGACGAGTGTTGGAGCACATCGGCCCGCGGGCCCTGCACGGCGCGTGATTGGTCCGAGAGTGTGTGGTTCGTGTGTGCGATCGCCGCATCGCTCAGCTTCGTGACCGGGCGAGCCGTTGGCATGGCTTCGATGTTGTACCCGTCGCCTTCGGCATCGAAGAGAAGGAAGTTGTGGCCGCCTGCGAGGTCGGCATCAAGCACTGCGTCGCGTGCCGCTTCGGCGGAGTCTTGCTCCAGCGCGTGGCGGACCACTTGGGTCCACGTCACGCCTGGGGTCCCATCGATGGCGACAAGGTTGTTGAGTCCGACGCAGACGCCGTTCTCACTCATGCCGATCTGGCCCATTGCTCCGGTGGTGGTGAAGACCAGGGCTGCAGGTGCATCCACGGGTTTGGTCCGAAGCAAAAGCACATGCTTGGTGGCAGTGTCGTGCATGTCCCAGGTTTGGGCGAAGAAGCCGGCACCGTCAGCACGGTGGTCGGGCACGATCACGGACGTGCAGTCGTCCTCAAGCACGGTTTCAGGGTGACGCCCTCCCACCTCGGCCCGGACTACATCGACGAAATCGGTGAAACCGCCGACAACGATCGCCTCGGAAGGGGTCAGTCCAGCAGCAGAGGCCATAGCGCACATCTCGGCATAGAGCGTGAGGGAGTGGGACTCGTGAGCGGGGAGCATCGTCTCAGCGAGGTCGAGCACATCGCCGCGGCTCATAGGACCACCCGACCAACGTCCGCTCATGACCAGCCCCACCCGCTCTTCGGTGTAATGCTGGATTTCCTCAGCGAAGGCGGTGCCATGTGTATGGCCCATCTCCTCGGGAGTGCCAGCAATGTCGAGAACACGAATCGGGGGACGACGCATCTAGACATTCTGATCGCCAGATACCAATTTGGCAACTGATTCAGTTGCGTTGGCGTGCAATTTGGTATTGAATCCGTTTCCAGGGAAGGGACATGAATGTCGTCACAAGAGAATATCTCGCTCGCGGAACAAGCCGATCGCCACCTGTGGGGTCACTTCTCGTCGCTGGGTCGCAGCGTCGATGGGATGCCCATCATCGAGCGCGGTGATGGCTGTTATGTCTGGGACAACCACGGTAAGAGGTTTCTCGACGGGCTTGCCGGGCTCTACACCACGCAGGCCGGCTATGGCCGAACCGAGCTCGCCGAAGCAGCAGGTGCCCAGGCCGCCACGCTCGGATTTTTCCCTATCTGGACGTACGCCCACCCCAAGGCCGTCGAACTCGCGGCCCGTCTGGCATCTCTCGCACCGGGCGAGCTCAACCGTGTGTTCTTCACCAGCGGCGGCTCTGAGGCTGTTGAGTCTGCATGGAAGCTCGCCCGCCAGTACTTCAAACTCATGGATCAGCCACTACGAACCAAGGTGATCAGCCGCAACCTGAGCTACCACGGCACGTCGATGGGCGCTCTGTCGATCACTGGCCTCGCCGCCGTGAAGGGCCCGTTCGAACCGCTCGTGCCCGGAGCCATCAAGGTCCCCCACACTGACCTGTATCGGATGCCCGAACACGCAAAGGACGAGTCCTACTTTGCCGAGGAAATTGAGCAGGCCATTCTTCGTGAAGGACCCGAGACGATTGCTGCGGTATTCCTCGAGCCGGTTCAGAATGCTGGTGGCTGCTTCGTGCCGCCCGACGGCTACTTCAAGCGTGTCCGCGAGATCTGCGATACCCACGGCGTGTTGTTGGTGAGTGATGAAGTCATCTGCGCCTACGGCCGCCTCGGCGCAATGTTTGGGTCCGAGCGCCTCGGCTACCAGCCCGACATCATCACGAGCGCCAAAGGCTTGACCTCTGGCTATGCACCGCTCGGCGCCATGCTCGTGAGCGACCGACTTGCTGAGCCATTCAACGGGACCGGCGAGCAGTTCCTCCACGGCTACACGTGCGCCGGACACCCGGTCAGTTGCGCAGTGGCGCTGGCCAACCTCGACATCTTCGAAAAGGAAGACTTGTGCGGCCACGTGATGGCCAACGAGTCAGCCTTCCGCTCCGCTCTTGATGATCTTGGCGACCTTCCCATTGTCGGTGACATTCGAGGCATGGGGTACTTCTACGGCATCGAACTCGTGAAGGACCGAGACACCAAAGAGTCCTTTTCCTACGAGGAAAGCCAGCGGCTGATCCGGGGGTTCCTTTCGTTGCGGCTCGCCGAGCTCGGCCTGATCTGTCGAGCGGACAGTCGGGGCGAACCGGTGATCCAACTCGCGCCGCCGCTCATCGCTGGCCCCGACGAGTTCGAGATCATGAACCAGGTCCTGCGACAAACGCTCACCGAGGCAATGGCCGAGATGGAGAAGTCGGTGTGACCGTGCGCCTCGAACTCGACGATGTTGACAAGGCGATCATTCGCGAACTCCAGGTCGATGGGCGAGCGGCATACAGCCGGTTGGCGCCAGAGGTCGGGCTGTCCGAGGCAGCCGTTCGCCAGCGAGTGAATCGGCTCCAAGATCGAGGCGTGATTCAGATCGTTGCAGTTACCGATCCGGTGTCGCTCGGCTATCCGATCCAGGCGATGGTCGGGATTAATGTCAGCAGCGCCCATGACCCCACTGCCGAAAAGATCAGCCAGATCGACTCCGTTGACTACACGGTGATGACCACCGGACGGTTCGATGTGCTCGCCGAGATTGTTTGCCGTGATACCGAGCAGTTGATTGAGGTCACGAACCAAATTCGTGACCTGGGGGAGGTCAATCACGTGGAAGTGATGACGTACCTCCGGATGGTGCAGCAGAATTACGATTGGGGGACGATGTGAACGCAACCGCTGCCGTCGAAATCAATGGGATCACGAAGCGCTTCGGTGATGTAGTGGCGGTCGACAACATTTCGCTGGAGATTGCCGACGGCGAGTTTTTCGCCATGCTGGGCCCCTCTGGGTGCGGAAAGACCACGACTCTCCGGTTGATCGCGGGGCTTGAGTTCCCAACCGAAGGAAGCCTCAAGATCTTCGGCGATGAGGTTGGCACCTTGCCGCCGAACAAGCGCCCGGTCAACACGGTTTTCCAGAGCTACGCGCTGTTCCCCCACATGAACGTGCTCGATAATGTCGCCTTCGGCCTTCGCATGGGGGGCACCGACAAGGCCACCGCTCGCGCCCAGGCCGCAGTGATGATCGGCCTCGTGCAGCTCAGCGGAATGGAAGGCCGCAAGCCGTCGCAAATGTCGGGAGGCCAGCAGCAGCGAGTTGCTCTCGCTCGAGCGTTGGTCAACAAACCGAAGGTGCTTCTCCTCGACGAACCGCTGGGTGCCCTTGATCTGAAGCTTCGACAAGAGATGCAGGGCGAACTCAAGCAGCTCCAAGAGAATCTTGGTATCAGCTTTGTTTTCGTCACCCATGATCAGGAAGAAGCGCTCACGATGAGCGACCGAATCGCTGTGATGAGCGACGGAAAGCTGCTCCAGGTGGGGTCGCCCGAAGAGATCTATGAGCGGCCGGCAAACCGCTTTGTCGCCGACTTCATTGGACAGACCAATTTGCTTGAGGGGACGGTGCAAGACGCCACCACGGTGTGTCTTGCCAACGGGGCGCGCGTTCAAGCGTCGTCCACGCAGCCTGTCGGTACCGCAGTTGCCGTCAGTCTTCGACCGGAACGAGCTCATCTCAAGCCGCGCGGCGATGTCGCATCCGGCCACGCGTCAGTCGATGGCGTCGTCGAACGTGTCACGTACCTCGGCAATGCCCGGGTGTACACGGTGCGTCTCGACTGGATGGAGCTCGAAGTGCGCGAGGAGAACCGCCCGGGCGCTGACTTCCATGAACCGGGAACGGAGATCACCGTCTCATGGGACCCACGTGCTGTTTCGGTGGTTGCCGACTCGTGACCGCAGCTGCGACGCCCGAGTTTGAAGCCGCGGCCGAACGAGAAGAGCGTCGGCGCGGTTTGTTTATGGCGTTGCCCGCATATATCTATTTGTTCCTTTTCTTTGCCATCCCGTTCGGGATCGTGGTCGTCTACTCATTCGCAACACGCACACGAACCGGCGGCACGACGCTCTCCGGTTGGAACGTAGATTCCTACGGTCGACTCAGCGAACAGATCGTCCGCGACGTGCTGACTCGTTCAATTTCCTTAGCGCTGCTCACGACGGTGCTTTGCCTGGTGATCGCCTACCCGTTCGCCTACTACATGACCACGGTGAGCCCCACGGCTCGCAATCTGATGCTCGTATTCGTGATGATCCCGTTCTGGACCAACTTCCTGGTCCGCAACTATGCCTGGCCCCTACTCCTGGCCAACGACGGACCGTTCTCGAACACCACTGCGTTTCTGGGCCTGGGGGAGCGCAACATCTTGTTCTCCCAGTCGGCGGTAGTGCTTGGCATGGTTTATAGCTTTTTGCCGTTCATGATCCTGCCGCTGTACGCCTCGATCGAACGAATCGACCACGGTTTCGTCGAGGCGAGCCGTGACCTCTATGCCAACGGCCGGCAGACGTTCATGAAGATTCTTTTGCCGCTCTCGATGCCTGGAGTCGTGGCCGGGTCGATCCTGGTCTTTGTCCCAAGCCTTGGCGCCTATGTCACGCCAGACATTCTAGGCGGCGGCAAAAACGTGCTTCTCGGCTCGTACATCGTCACCCAGTTTGGCACCGCCCGAAACTTCCCGTTCGGCGCATCGCTGTCTGTGGTTCTGATGGTCGTGATGCTCACTGCCACGATCGGATACTTCAGAAGCGGAGGTCGAAACCTGTGACCGCCGTATCGGGGTCACGTCGCCATATCGGACGATACGTCATGGGTGGCCACGCTGCCCTCGTCTACATATTCTTTTATGCCCCGATCATGTTGTTGGTGATCTTCTCGTTCAGCGGTGACAAGCTGGTTGGCCGTTGGGGCGGCTTCACCTTCGATTGGTACCAGGAATTTTGGAATAACGAGCAACTCGCCGACTCGATCTGGGTGTCGCTGCGGGTTGCCGCGGTGTCTACCGTGGTGTCGGTTGTGCTCGGCACGCTTGCTGCGCTGAGTCTTGAACGCTTCAAATTTCGAGGGCAGCGAGTCTTTGATGCCCTGCTCTACCTCCCAATTATCATCCCCGATGTCACCATGGGCATCATGATGTTGGTCTTCTTTGCCGAGGGAATTGAGCTCTTAGACAACGTGTTGGGCATCCAGCTCTCTAAAGGGATCGCCACCATCACAGTGAGCCATATCGCCTTCAACATCAGCTTTGTGTCGGTTGTGGTGCGAGCCCGGCTTGCAGGCATGGACCAGCGGCTTGAGGAGGCGGCAATGGACCTGTATGCAACTCGCTGGAAGACATTCCGCTACATCACGCTCCCGCAAATCCTTCCCGGGGTGGTTGGAGGAGGGCTGCTGGCTCTCACGCTTTCGCTGGACGATGTTGTCGTAACCCAGTCCGCCGCCGGGCCGGGGGCCACCACTTTGCCGGTGTTCGTCTTTAGCCTCATCCGCAAAGGTGTCACCCCGATGATCAACGCTGTGTCGGTCGTGATGCTCGTTGCCTCGCTAGTTCTTGTCGGGCTTTCGGTACTCATCGAGCATTTTCGACCCGATGGACCTGTTGGCACTGGCGAAACCTGACAAACTTGTGGCCTGAAGGGCCGCTCAATTGGACCCACGAAAGGGGACCATTTCCCATGAATATCAAAACCCTGCTGCGGTTACTTGCCGCATTGCTAACTTTCACCCTGATTGCTGCCGCTTGCGGCGACGGAGGCTCCGAAGAAGGAGGCTCCGATGAAGCAAGCTGCGCCGCGGGCGAAACCGACGGTGACCTGAATCTCTACAACTGGGCCGAGTACCTCGACCCGGATCTCAAAGAGAAGTTCACCGAGGAGACCGGCGTTTCCATCAACGAAGACAACTACGACTCCAACGAGGCCATGCAGCCGATCATCTCTGCTGGCAACAGCGGCTACGACCTGATCGTGCCATCGGATTACATGGTGTCAATCCTCATCGAGGCCGGTGACATCGCTCCGATCCAAAAGGACGCTGTCCCCAACCTCGTCAACCTGTTGCCCGAGTTCGCCTCCGGCCTACCGTATGATCCGTCCGCTGACTATTCGGTGCCCTACCAGTGGGGCACCACCGGTCTCGGCGTCGACCTTGCCGTTACCGGTCCCGATGTCCCCGAGACATGGGGCCTTGTCTTCGACGCTGACCTAGCAGCCGAATACGGCTTGGAAGGTGTGATCACGCTCCTCAACGATCCGCGCGAGACCATGGGTGCTGCGCTCAAGTACCTCGGCTACTCGCTCAACTCCACGAGCGATGCTGAGCTCGACGAAGCGAAGGCGCTTGTTTCTGCTGCCACCGATCGTGTCGCTGCGTACGACTCGGATCAGTACGACGAGCTGCTCGCTCAGGGCCAGTCCGTCGTCGCTCACGGCTACAGCGGCAACTTCCTTGTGCAGTTCTTCGAGGCTGAGGATCCTGACCAGTACACGTACTTCGTTCCTGAAGAAGGTGGCACTCGCTGGGTGGACAACATGTCAGTCGTTGGCGATGCCCCGCACCCGTGTACAGCTCACGCCTTCATCAACTTTCTCCTCGATGCCGAAAACGGCGCGGCGTTGACCAACTGGAACTACTACGCCAGCCCCAACGAAGCCTCCGGTCCTTTCATCGATCAGGAAGTCAAGGACGATCCCATCGTTTACCCGACGGACTTGAGCAAGCTCGAGTTCATCGAGGACACCGGTGACTTCGAGATCAAGTACTCCGACGCCTTCATCGAGGCCAAGGGCTGATTCGAATACCCGTTAGCGAGCACGGCGGGGGCTACGGCCCCCGCCGTGGCCGCGTCTGGGCCTAGCTCGAATTGGACCGAAGGGGGAAATTGCTCCTGGATTGTGCCGGGGGCTAGGCCATGACGTGTTTCCTATGACTGCTCGCGCCGCATGATGACTAGCGCGAATGTGTCGATCGAAGAGCAAACCGGGGAGTGGATCAGCGACGCGACCGCAGACATCAACGGAGTAGGTTTTGATGGCCCCTCAATGATGCGAAATCGCAACGTAGAGCCTTCGAGTTAGCTTCTCGCGAGAGCGAGTGACTGTACGGCATCCATGTCGATGTAGCAGCCCTGTAAATGCCGGTGAGCGGTCACCGCGAAGGCCCCACGACCGTGAAGAACACGACGGTTGTCGAACCCGACAAGCTCACCAGCGTTGAGAGTCAGCTCGATCACCGACTCCGGCGACGCGAGCACCTCGGCGAAGCCGGCGTAGGCGCGGTAGAACTCCGCCGACCGGACCGGCGAAAGGGTCGGGGCTTCCATGCTGCGGTTGTTGATACTCACCGCTGAGACAACGCCGTCAGGATCGAGTTGGATGATCGGGCGACGAGCCCGAAGGTCGACGTTCGCATCATGGAAACGGAAGTCGACCAAGGTGTTGGTGAGTACGGCGAAGTCGTCGGGGCGTTGAGCCCGCAGGACTTCGGCGGCACGGAAGCCGTCAGCGAATTGACTGGCACCACCTTCGGCTGTCGAGCTGAGGCAATGCAGGAGCTGAACAGTGGGGCACGGCCGGCGGTACGGATTGTCGGTGTGGAGAGGCAGCCCTACCGGTGTGTACGCAAGATTGATGGGGTTGGGCTCGGCAACTACGTCAAAGAGCGTGCCGTAGTTGGTGTCGCGCACGAACCCGATCCGGCGTGCGAAGCGAAGTATCTCGCCGGATTCGGTGGCGACATCCGTGGCGATAGCGATGCCGAACTCAGCCAAGTGTCT
>JAACCU010000248.1 GCA_009937405.1 Actinomycetota bacterium | reverse complement strand
GGTCGGGCCGCTTCAGCCAGCGCTTCGACACCAGCGGCGTTCGTGCGGGCCGACTGCCCCACAATGATCTCCGTGACCGTGACGAGGATGTCACCGCCATCAACATGGCCGTGGCGCACTGTCGCCACGGTTTGGAACCGGGACACGAGGTCTTCCCTGATGGCGGCTGCCTCCCCGGCTCGACTCGGTGCCCCTGGGCGCAAGACGACAGCGTGGCTACCGAGGCACAGAGCCGCGTCTTCCACGAAGACGCCATCCGCGAATTCTGGAAGGTCGGCCATCGTTTCAACGGTGATGCCGGCACGCTCGAGAGCGACGCAGTATCCGGCATGCTCAGCGGAGAACCGATCAAAGTCTGGGTCCGGCCCATCGATGGCCCTCAGGCCGTCGACGACGCGGGGCGACGGTGGCCGCACCAAGGCATGAGTGAATCGAATCGGGCTCACCGGGCCAGCCTCTGACTGATCATCATTCCGAGGAGTTCGCGGACCAGCTTGGCACCAACCATCGCCGTCTGATCGTTGATGTCGCGAGAAGGATTGATCTCCACGACATCGGCACCAACGACCGCCGCAGTGCTCGCATCGATCTGATGCAAAGAATCGAGCAGTTGGCGCGTCGTCATTCCCCCTGGCTCATTGTGCGAGATGCCCGGAGCAAACGCGGGGTCGAGGACATCGACATCGATCGAGATGTAGACGGGACCGCTGAGCTCGGGCATTCGATGGTCCCAGTCCCGGAGCTCATGAACCTCAACCCCGAAACGATCGGCTTGATCACGCTGGTGCGGGGTCATGGTCCGGATCCCGAATTGAAGAAGACGGGCGACTCGCCCCTCTTCCATGATGCGGGCGAAAGGGCAGGCGTGGGAGTAGCGGTCCCCATCAAGTTCGTCGTAAAGATCTGGGTGGGCATCGAAGTGAACGATCGTGAGGTCGTCGTGTGCCGCGCTCACCGCCTGCACGATCGGCCAGGTGACCAGGTGGTCACCGCCGATCGACAGAATTCGAGAGTCGTCAGCGATGGCGGCTTTGGCCTCGCTGCGGATTACGTCTACCGCTGACGGAGCATCGTCGGGGATAACGAGGTCACCCAGGTCGCACCACCACTCATCACGGAGCGGTTCAAGGTCGAGGCCCGACTCAGTGCACCAGTTCGCCGAGCCACCCGTGAGCGCATCCCGAACCGCCTGGGGGGCAGCGGCAGACCCGCGCAGAAACGACGAGTGAACGTCGTACGGAACGCCGAGCAGCTTCACTGACATTGGTTCACCGTATAACCCACGCTGGGGACAGGCTCCGGTGTGCGCTACTCGACGTAGATCGTGAGTTGCCCGTTGCGCGCAAAGCCTGCGAGTTGCATCCCTGCCCGCTCGGCGGTGGCAGTGGCGAGCGCCGTCGGCGCACTGACAGCGACGAGCGCTCGGAAGCCTGCTGCCCACGCCTTGTGCACGAGCTCGAAGCTCGCCCGGCCGCTCACGACCACCGCGTTGCCGGTGGCTGGCATCTGGCCGTCGAGCAGCATTCTGCCGACCAGTTTGTCGACCGCGTTGTGGCGGCCAACATCCTCACGAATGAGACCGACACCACCTGTCGGGTCAACGATTCCGGCCGCGTGAACCGCGCCGGTCGCATCAAAGAGACCCTGGCCGGGGCGAAGCTTGTCGGGCGCTTCGGCAAGAACGCTCCAATCGATCGGTTCGCCGACGACCGGCGCAAGCCGGGCCGCGAGTTCATCGATCTCGTTGGTGCCGCAGAACCCACAGGACGAGGTCGTGGTCGCTAGTCGCGGAACCGCCGGTGGAGCGTGACCCCCAGTCGACACCGTCACGATGTTGAACGCTGTGGCGGCCGCAGACCCATTGGCGCAGTACTTCACTTCGCGGATCGCGTGTCCGTCGAGCAGCCCTTCGTTGTGACAGAACCCGGCAGCCAACTCGAAGTCGTGACCAGGGGTGCGCATCGTGGTCGCAATACGGACGCCGTCGAGTTCGATCGCCATCGGTTCCTCGTTTGCGAGCTGAGCCGGGACGCGTCCCGCCGACTGCGCCTCAGGCGACCAGGCCCGAACTAGACGACGCTCACTTCGCTTACGAGGACTCACAAGCACAAGGCTACGTCAGCCCAGCGTCTCTTGGTTGCGGGTGAGCTCGGCGCTGAGGTGGTGGGTCAGAGGCTCGCCCATGGCAGCCATCCACATATCGACTTTCAGCGAATCGCCGGTGACCTCAAGGCGACGGCGCACCTCGGTGATGGGCTTCGCGGTCCGCGTGCCCTCAACGCGTTCGGTTCGCAGATCAACAATCACACCGCCGCTCTTCTCCTCGACCGAACCGGCATGGATTTCCACGACGCCTGTCGGTTGGGCGAGCACCAGTTCGATGGTGGAGCTCGGCTGCGGTCGCAGGTAACCGACTTCGGCGTGCATCGGCGCATCGTTCTGCGGGTGACGGGTGCGTTGATTCATCGCCAGGAACGGCTTGCCTACGTGTGAGAAGATCAACTCCTCCAAGTACCCGAAGTCGGCAATCGTCGGATAGTGGCCCTCACCAGGACCGCGCCATGTGCCCACGCGTGGCGCCAACGCCTCGCAAGCGGACTGAAGTTCTGCAGCCGTGCTCATCAAAGATGCAAGCTAGCGCCAAAACGGGGAACGGCCCCCGCCGAAGCGAGAGCCGTTCTTCCAGTTCTTGAGATGTTCGAGCTCAGAAGTCCATATCCGGCATGCCGCCGCCTGCGCCGCCACCGTCGGGGGCGTCAGCGATGACGGCCTCGGTAGTGAGGAACAGGGCTGCGATCGAGCCTGCGTTCTGCAGGGCCGACCGGGTGACCTTGGCGGCATCGATGATGCCGGCCTCGACCAAGTCGACGTACTCGCCGTTGGCGGCGTTGAGACCGAAGTTGCCTTCGAGGTTGCGCACACGGTCGACGACCACGCCACCCTCCATACCTGCGTTGACAGCAATCTGGGTGAGCGGAGCTTCGAGCGCACGGCTCACGATGCGGGCGCCAACCTGCTCGTCGGCGTCAGCAATCGAGCCGACCATGGCATCCACGGCAGTCTGCGCACGGATCAGCGTGGTGCCGCCACCGGCGACAACACCCTCTTCGATGGCAGCCTTCGTGGTGGACACGGCATCTTCGATGCGGTGCTTCTTTTCTTTGAGCTCCACCTCGGTGGCAGCGCCGACCTTGAGAACGGCAACGCCGCCCGACAGCTTGGCGAGGCGCTCTTGGAGCTTCTCGCGGTCGTAGTCGGAATCGGTGTTCTCGATCTCGGCCTTGATCTGGGCGACACGACCGTTGACGTCGGCGTTGTCGCCGGCGCCTTCGATGATCGTGGTCTCATCCTTGGTCACGACGATCTTGCGGGCCTGACCCAGCATGTCGAGATCGACGGCATCGAGCTTGAGGCCGACCTCTTCGCTGACAACCTGGCCACCGGTGAGGATCGCCATGTCCTGAAGCATTGCCTTGCGACGCTCGCCGAAGCCGGGGGCCTTGACGGAGACGCTGGTGAAGGTGCCACGAATCTTGTTGACGACGAGCGTGGCCAGAGCCTCGCCCTCTACGTCC
>JAACCU010000247.1 GCA_009937405.1 Actinomycetota bacterium | reverse complement strand
CAGTCCCCGAGCACCCTGCCATCCTCCAGGTCTTGAAGGAACCTCACGATCGGGAGACATTCGGCGGCGAGTTTTGGCACGCCGACATCACGTTCATCGACCCGCCCTCTTCGGTTTCGATCCTCCATGGAATCGAGATCCCTGCGCTCGGTGGCGACACGCTCTTCGCTTCACAGTTCGCCGCCTACGACGCGTTGAGTTCACCGATGAAGCTGATGCTCGATGGGCTCACCGCAGCACACGTTTACCCCGACATGCCCGAGTCGGCTGCGACCACAGCGATTCACCCGGTGATTCGAACCCATCCTGTGAGCGGGCGAAAGGCGATCTTTGTCAATCCGGCATTCACGGATCGCATCGAGGAGTTGGCGCACGATGAGGGACAAGCATTGCTCGATTTTCTCTTTGCTCACTCCTGTCGCCAAGAGTTTCAAGCCCGAATTGGCTGGGCTTCGAAGCAGGTTCTTGTGTGGGACAATCGGGCTGTTCAGCACTACGCGCTAAACGACTTTCACGGCGTTCGGCGTCGACTTCAGCGAGTGACCGCGATGGAGCGACCTGGCCACGGATGATCCTTCTGGAGTGCGGATGTCGTTTCGTACCAAACGGTCAAATGACAAATGTCATGCCTCAGTTTTGCAATTGGATGCACAGTGACGCAAGATTCAGGCCTGGCATCTGAATAGTTCGGTACGAATCGTCAAGATAAAGATCGTCGAACCATTGACGATCTCTACGCCCATCTTTCAGGTGGGGCAGTCTGAAAGATCTGGAAGGGGCTATAGATGACAATTGCGATGGAGAAGCCTGTGGCATCTGCGGTTGGCACCGCAACAGTGGCGAGTCGCGCTCAAGACTGGGCGCTCAGCGCTCCAGACCAGATAGCGATGCGCGAAAAAGACTTCGGGATCTGGCACGAGTACACATGGGCGCAGACCTGGGACATCATCGAGACGGCGGCGCACGGCCTGCTGGCGCTCGGAGTCGAAGTCGGTGACCGTGTAGCGATCCACTCCGAGGATCGACCTGAGTGGGTCATCCTCGACATTGCAACGGTTGCGGTTCGCGGCATCACTGTCGGCCTCTACCCCACCAACCCCATGGCAGAGGTCGAATACCTGGTCAGCGACTGCACCCCCAAGGTTTTCTTTGCCGAGGACCAGGAGCAATCGGACAAGGCTCTTGGGGTCGATGCCGCCACCGCGGCAAGCATCGAGAAGATCATTTATGTTGAGCCCCGCGGGTTCGGCGACTACACAGATTCTCGCCTCGTGTTGTGGGGCGACTTCCTCGAGATGGGTCGCGCCCACCGCTTAGAGAACGCCACTGCCGTCACCGACATAATGGCGACAGCCCAACCCGACGACATCATGACGCTCGTCTATACGTCGGGAACGACCGGTCCGCCGAAGGGCGCAATGCTTAGCAACTCCAATGCTGAGTTTGCCATTGACAAGATCATCAACGAGACGAGTCGTGTTCCAGGCGGAAAGGGACCAGGCCCCAAGGACCTGATCGTCACCTATCTGCCCCTGTGCCATGTGGCGGAGCGAATCTTCTCCACCTGGACATTGGTGGGAGCCGGCCCAAGCCTCAACTTCGCCGAGTCCATCGACACGGTCACGATAAACCTGCGGGAGATTCAGCCCACGATCTTCTTTGCTGTCCCGCGCATCTGGGAGCGACTCCACGCCAGCGTTTACATTCGCGGCAACGATGCCAGCCCGTTCAAGAAGCTGTTCTTCAGCATGGGATTGAAGCTTGCCGGTATCATTGGCAAGGACAAGGCCGCCAACGGCGGCACACACACTGCGAAGACCGCAGTGCTCTACTTCATCGGTAATCTCCTCGTGTTTCGGGCCATGAAGGAGCGTCTCGGCCTGCGCCGGTGCCGCTACTCGGCATCGGGCGCAGCAGCCATCGCCCCCGAGGTACTCCAGTTTTTCATGGGCATCGGTGTTCCAGTATTCGAGCTCTACGGCATGACGGAGAACTCGGCTGTGGCCACCTGCAACATGGCGGGACGGATCAAGCTAGGCACCGTCGGCGAGCCGTACCCCGGTATCGGTGTGCGTCTCGACGAGACCACCGGCGAGATCCAGACTAAGCACGCCGGCAATTTCGTCGGCTACTGGAACAATCCCGAGAAAACTATCGAGACCTACACCGACGATGGCTGGTTGATGACCGGTGACGTCGGCGAGTGGGTGGATGGAACCCACATCAAGGTCATCGACCGCATCAAGCACATCATCATCACCTCCGGCGGCAAAAACATCTCGCCGTCAGAGATCGAAAACAGCTTGAAGACCTCGCCTTTCGTGAAAGAAGTGATGGTCATCGGTGATGGGCGAAAGTTCATCAGTGCTCTCATCGGTATTGAGTTCGAAACCGTTGGTGACTGGGCGCTACGCAGCAACCTGCCCTACACGACCTATCGCGACCTGTCGGAGAAGCCCGAGGTCGTCGAACTGATCCAGGGGATCGTTGAGCAGACGAATGAGAAGTTCGCTCGTGTTGAAAACGTCCGCAAATTCGAACTGATTCCAAAGGAACTAGACCACGAAGATGGTGAGTTGACCGCAACACAGAAGCTCAAGCGGAGCGCCATGATGGACGCGTTCGGCGACCTGGTGGAGTCGATGTACACATGAATTCTGTCCTTCAACTCGCTCAGGTAAGCAGCAGCGCGACCTTCATTCAGACGGTGGTCAAGGCATTGGCCCTTGGGTCGGTTTACATCTTGATCGCCTTGGGCTTCGTCATCATCTTCAAAGCCACCCAGGTGCTTAACTTCGCTGCCGGCGCGCTGGCGATGGCGGGCGCCATGTTCATGTCGATCCTTGTCTCTGATGGCGGCTTCCCCTTCCTGCCGTTCGACAACCCGCTCGCCCCCGCCGAGGGAGAAAATGCCAGCATCATCATGTGGCTGGTCAACATTGCGCTGGCCCTGGTGCTGGCCGCCATCTTCGGCCTAATTATTGAGCGACTCACGATTCGGCCGATGGTCGGGCAGCCATTGTTTGCCATGGCCGTGATTACCCTTGGTATCGAGATCGCCGTACGCCCGTTCAATCTTGACGCCTCAGCCCTTGAGGCCAGAAGCCTCGGAGTGCCATGGGGGGCCGAGTCATGGAGTTGGTCGGGGGCAACCGTGCCGAAAAGCTATATCGCAGCGATGATTATCGCCGCTGTTGCCGGTGCAGCCGTTCTAATTTTCTTCCGCACCAAGCTTGGCGTTGCGATGCGAGCTGTTGCATTCGACCAAGAGGCCGCTATGGCCCAAGGCATCAACGTCGGTCGAGTGTTCGCCATTGCCTGGGGCATGGGTGCGGCCCTTGCCGCTCTCGGTGCCATCGTCTACGGCATGGCGCCGTTCCCGCCTGGTGGTGCTGTTAGCCAGGAGATTCACCCAATTCTCGGCTTCCGCGTACTGCCGGTGATTGTGCTCGGTGGCCTGGATTCTGTGCCCGGAGCGATCTATGGCGGGCTCATGATTGCCTCGGCCGAGATCTTCGCCGGCCAATACCTGTCGCAGTACAACTCGATTCTCGGGTCGGGCTACTCAACAATTGTGCCTTACCTCGTGATGCTGGTGGTGCTGCTGGTTAAGCCCTACGGCTTGTTTGGCACGCCTGAAGTTCGGAGGGTCTGATCATGGCGTTCAACCGACCGCTACTGCGGACCTCATACGAGCAGGATGCTTCTATCTTGCCCACCGCCTTCCAGAAGGGAGCCATGGCATTCTTGCTTCTCTGGCTCATCCTGATGGGTCTCGGCGCTCCTTACTTCTCGGGTCCCCCGATCTTCCTACTCGGCAACACCTGGATCAACCCCATCACCAACATGTTGCCGTTGGCGATTGCTGCCCTCGGCCTCAACATCCTTGTCGGCGTCACGGGTCAGGTGTCGCTCGGTCACGCCTTCTTCATGGGTGTTGGTGCCTACACCGCTGTCTCGCTCGGCGGCAATGGCGACGAGTGGCAAGCCTGTGTCCCATTCCACGACGAGCTCGGTTTGCTCGAGAAGTCCAGCCAGTGTGGACTCGGTCTTCCGATTTGGATCTGGCTACCGATGTCGGGCGTGGTCGCCACCTTGATTGGCATACTTGTGTCACCGGCGGCGGTGAAGGTGCGAGGTCTCTATCTCGCCATCGTTACCGTCGGCCTCGTCTTTGTCGGCTTGCACCTTGGACGCATGCTTCCTGAATTCGCAGGAGATTTCGAGTCTGGCCGCAAGTGGCCGAAACTTGACATCCGCTTCTGGAAGGAAGAGACGCCTGTCATCGAAATGACCGAAGATGGTCAATGGTTCGGGCTCATCTATCTCAGCGAGGAGCAGAAGCAATACTTCTTCCTTCTCGCCCTAGTTGGCATCTTTGCTCTTCTGGCCAAGAACCTGGTTCGGTCTCGCACCGGCCGGGCGCTGCAGGCCATTCGCGATCGAGATATTGCTGCTGAGGTCATGGGGGTGCCCGAGTTCAAGTACAAGCTGATCGGTTTCGCCATCAGCTCGTTCTACGCCGGTATCGGTGGCGCACTCTTTGCCAGCTACAACGGCCGAGTTGCCCCGGTCCAGTGGTCGCTTATCTTGTCGGTCGACTTCATTGCCATCTTGTTGATTGGAGGGGCGGGAACGATCGCGGGGACGATGCTCGGCACGGTGTTCGTCGAACTCACCCCTGAAGTGGTCAAGACCTTCACCGAGTGGCTCGGTGAGCAAACTGCGAGCAACGGGCCGGTCTCCTGGGTTGCCAACATTCTCCTGACCGACGGCTCGGCCGGTGACTTTGGGCCGATCAGCACGGGCACGGTTGCCACGGGGTGGCCGATGAGCGTGTACTTCTGGAACCTGGTCATCTACGGCGTACTCATTATCGTGTTCCTGATCTTTGAGCCAATGGGGCTCTACGGGATTTGGATCAAGATCCGGAACTATTGGAAACGCTGGCCGTTTAGCTATTAGCGGCCTTACGACAGATCTTTTCTCGTGAACCACGCGAGGATGGAAGGGTCTCGATCGGCTTCGTCCGGTTGGGCTCGGCACAAAAACCATGGAGGGATCCAACGTGCGAAGAATGAAAGTAATGCTCGCAATGCTGCTTGCATTGTCGATGCTCGCCGCAGCCTGCGGCGATGACTCAGACGATTCAAGTTCAGACGATTCAAGTTCAGACGATTCAAGTTCAGACGATTCAAGTTCAGATGACGCGGCTGATGATGACGCGGCTTCTGATGACGCGGCT
>JAACCU010000025.1 GCA_009937405.1 Actinomycetota bacterium | reverse complement strand
GGTGTTCCGACACCAACATCGGGGTGTCGACCGAGCCAGGACAGATGGCGTTGATGCGGATCGACTCCGACGCATGGTCAAGGGCCATCGCTCGAGTGAGGTTGGTGACCGCTCCCTTTGAGGCGCAGTAGGCCACCAATCCGGCTGACCCGACCAAACCACAGGTGGAGCTGATATTGATGATCACGCCCCCGCCCCGGGCACGCAAGGCAGGAATCGCAGCCCGAGAGAGGAAGAACGTCCCGTCGACATTCGTCGACATGACACGATGCCAGGCATCGTCATCGGTACCCGGCGCGTCAGTGCGGTGAATCACGCCGGCGGCGTTAACAACGATGTCAACTCCCCCGCAGCTTTGAACCGCGGCGGCAATCATTCCGTCGGCGATAGCCGAGTCGGACACATCCCCAAGCCAGGCCATGGCCGTGGCGCCAGCGGCTTTCAGGCCAGCGACCACCTCAGCCGTCCGCTCGGGATTGCGACCACCAACGACGACTGACGCTCCCGACGACGCAAACCGCTCGCAAATTGCGGCGCCCATGCCGGACGAACCCCCTGACACAACGGCCACCTTGCCGGTGAGATCAACGCTCAGATCACTCTGTTTCATTCTTCGAGTCCTGCCTGCCAGCGACGCCAGCGCGAGTTCATGCGGACACCCCAGCCATTGAAGGGATCGGGGAAGTTTCGGCTTGGTGCGCCAGCCACCAGTCCCATCAGCGGATCGTCGTCGCCCAGCATGTGTTCGGCCAGGTACTTGCCCGAGATTGTGCCTTTGGCCATGCCGGTGCCTTGGTAGGCCATCGTGGCCCAGACGCCGTCAGCCACCTTGCCGCACACGCCTTCACCGTTACGGCTCAAGGCGAGCGCGCCGCCCCACGAGTATTCGAACTCGACGTTGGGGAACATCGGGTACCGGTTACGGAACGACTTTTCGTGAGCCCGCTTCACCGCCGCGATCCCCTTGGTGACGCTAGAGCGGCGACTGAACGTGTACTGGTTGCGAATCAGGATCCGATTGTCGGGCCGTCGCCGCACCGTCGTCCCTGCGGGGTGAGCGGGGATGATCCCATAGTTTTCCTGGCCGCCGAGTGCCGCCACCTCGTCGTCGCTGAGCGGGCGGGTCATCGAACCCCAGGTGATCAAGGGGATTAAAGAGTTCTTGAACAGCCCGAATCCCTCGCCGAACCCATTGGCGGCAATCACCAGCGAAGGCGAGCGAACGCTGCCCGACGCGGTGCGAATCGTGTGGGGGGGCCCGAAGTCGACGTCGGTGACCATCGACGACTCGAAGACCTGAACGTTCTCTGGCATCGAGTTGGCCAAGCCAATAACGAGTTCGGCGGGTTGCACCAGGATGCTGTGGGGCGCGTGGAGGCCCGACCGGTAGAAATCCGTACCGAATCGCCGCTTCAGTTCGACCCCGTCGTACATGAGGTAGTCCTCTTCGACGGCGTCGAGCGATTCGGCAAACCCGGCCAGAGTTTCTTCACCCTTTGCACTTGCCGCAGCGTGGATCTTTCCCTCACGCCGCCAGTCGCACTCGATACCTTCACGGTGGACGATCTCGTCGAGCCAGTCAACGCCGGCCCGGTTGAGCGCGATCTGACGCTTGGCATTCTCCGTGTCGTCGGCGAAACCCTTAGCCCGGATGTTGTGGGCGTGATCAATGATGAAACCCGAACAGCGCCCGGCCGCGTTGTTTCCCACCCGGTCGGCCTCGATGAGAATGACGGATGCCGATGGGTCGAGTTCTGCTAGTCGCCGAGCCGCAGCGAGGCCGCCATAGCCGGCACCGATCACGACATGGTCAGCGTCGAGGTCCCCGGTCAGGACGACGGGTTCTGGTTGAGTCCCGAGGATCTCAAACCATCCGTTGCCCCGGTCATACTCGGGCCGAAGCGAGACCGCTGTCACGAGAGGTCGAGCCAGATGGTCTTGGTCTCGGTGTACTGCTCGTGGGCGTGCACACCATTGTCACGCCCGCCGAATCCGCTGAGCCCGTAGCCACCGAACGGCGTGCTCATATCGCCTTCGCTGTAGGTGTTCACCGAGACGGTGCCCGCTTTCAGCCTGCGAGCGGCCAGATGAGCGCTACGGACATTCGACGTGAACACCGAGGCATGGAGCCCATAGTCGGTGTCGTTGGCCATCGCTATGCCCTCATCGGCGTGAGCGAAGGTGGACACCGACAACACCGGACCAAAGACCTCTTCACGAGCGACGGTCATGTCGTGCGTGACACCGGTGAAGATCGTCGGCTCCACAAACCAGCCACCACTATCGACCCGAGTTTGTTGACCTCCGGCATGCAGGGTCGCGCCCTCATCCTTGGCCTTCTCGATGTTTGCGAGAATCTTGTCCATGTGAACGGGCTCGATGATGGCGCCGACACGGGTCTCTGGGTCGAGTGGGTCACCCACGATCCACTCATGCATGGCCTCGTCGATTCGCGCCAACACGTCATCGGCTACGGATTCGTGCAAAAGCAAACGCGAGTTGGATGAACAGTTCTGCCCGGCGTTCCAAAAGATGGACTCGCACGCGGACGCCGCCACCTTCTCGAGGTCTTCGGCATCGCTCATCACGACCATCGGGTTCTTTCCGCCACACTCGAGCAACACTCGCTTGAGGTTGGAGTCCGCCGAGTAGCGCAGGAACATCCGGCCTACCTCAGTCGACCCGGTGAACCCGACACAGTCGACGCCGTTGTGGAGGCCGAGTGACCGACCGGCAGTCTCGCCGAAGCCGGGAACAACGTTGAGCACACCGTCGGGAAGTCCGGCCTCGGTGGCCAGTTCGCCGATCCGGATAGTGGAGAGCGATGTCTGCTCGGCCGGCTTGAGAACCATCGTGTTACCAGCGGCCAATGCCGGGCCGATTTTCCATGCCGCCATCATCAGCGGGAAGTTCCATGGCAGCACCGCGCCGACCACGCCGATGGGCTCGCGCACGATCGTGCTCACGACACCCGGTCCCGATGGCGATGCCTGGTCGTAGACCTTGTCGGCCAACTCGGCATGCCACATCAAACATGCCACCGTCTCAGGCAAGTCGATGGTCGACGTGTCGAAGATCGGCTTGCCTGCTTCGAGAGATTCGAGCAACGCAAGTTCGTCGGCGTGGGCCTCAACCAGTAGGGCGAACCGCTTGAGCAACCCACGCCGGTCGGCCGGAGACATGCGGCCCCATGGACCGTTGTCGAAGGCATCACGTGCCGCAGCAACCGCCCGGTCCATGTCTTGGGCCGTGCCCTCTGAGACCTGGGCAAGCTCTTGCCCTGTGGCTGGATTGACGGTGGCGAACGTGGCACCGCTGGCGGACTCGACGGATCGTCCGCCGATCACCAACCTGGTCGATGGGGTGATAGATGCGGCCAATGCCACAGGATCAAAGTTGAGCGTCATGATCGGCCTTTCGCTCGGCTCACGCCGGAGGTGTGTGTCATCTGGACAAGCCAGTCCCGTTCGTCGTCCCACTCGCGGTACACGAGGGTGTCTCTCGACGTTCCGTTCACCGGCAACGTCGACAGAGCAGTCTGCAACGCCAACCGGCCCTGGCGAGTCATCGGCAGCACCGGTCGACGACATGGTCCGACCGAGCGACCGACCATGTTGGTAGCCGTCTTGACCGCCGAGTTGTATTCGGCGTCGACGTTGTTTTCCCAGAAGAACATGTTGGCCGGAAGCATCTTGGCCCAAAGGTCGAGCGCCCCTTGATGGTCGCCCTTCTGGATGAGATCCCACAACATCACGCACTCGTGGGGCATCACGTTGGCCGCCCCCCAGATCCATCCGGCTGCACCGGCCATCGCTGCATACGGCGCGAGAGGATCAGCACCGGCCAGGACGTGGCCGCCGATGCCCACAACCTTCTGGAGCCGGATCAGGTCACCTGTCGATTCCTTGATGTAGTCGATGTTTTCCATCGCCAGGAGCTGGCGATAGAGGTCGGGGTGAATGTCGAACCCGGTCGCTGCCGGAATGTTGTAGAGCACGATCGGGATGTCGATCGCTTGGGCCAGCTTCTCGTAGTGGAAGAGGACGCCTCGTTCAAACGGACCCTCGAAGTACGGGGGCAGCACCATCGCCGCCGACGCGCCTTGATCGGCCGCCTTGCGGGTGCGTTCGATGGCATCGGTTGTGGTGATGGCCGAAGTCTGAGCGATAACCGGCACGCGTCCGTCGACGATCTCGCAGCCGAGACCGATCATCCGGTCCTTCTCTTCGGTTGAAAGAAACGCGAACTCACCGGTACCGGCACACAGCACAAGGCCATGCACCCCGGCATCGATCAGGCTTTCGATGTGATCGCGTAAACGACCTTCGTCAAGCAGTTCGCCGGTGTCATCAAACGGCGAACCCATAGCGGCACACACGCCGTGTAGAAGCGGGGTATTCATCTCTATTCCAAACTCTCAGGGATCTCGGTAATGCGACGATCGACAAACTCACACAAGGCGGCATCGACATCATCGGGCAGGGCAGGTTCTTCATAGTCGGCAAGCAGCTTGCGGGCCTTGGCCAGACCACGAGTATTGGCATCCTCGCCACCACCGGCCAGCCACTGCTCAAAGCCATCGCTGTCCATC
>JAACCU010000246.1 GCA_009937405.1 Actinomycetota bacterium | reverse complement strand
GGTCTGATCGACACGCCTCTGGCGTCTGACGCAGTGGCCGCCGTTCGAGCCGACAACGCCCCGATCAATATGGTGGGCCGGGTCGGTGAGCCAGACGAGATCGCCGGCCTCGTCCACTATCTCGTCTCTCCTCTCGGCCGTTTCGCCAACGGCACCTCTTACCGGGTCGACGGCGGGGCCCTAGGCCTCGGCCCCTTCGACGTCAGATAGCCCATGACCACTCCCCGACTGCTCATGATCCTCACCGAGAATGAGCCGCTCATCGATCTGAGCGACCTCGATGCGATGGTCGAGCTCGCTCGCATCGCCGATGCCGAGGGATTCGACGCGGTGATGCTGAGTGAGCATCTGGCCCTTGGGCCTGCGGCGGGCACTCTCGGTCGGCCCACGAACCCTCGCGAGTACGCCGCCCCGGGCAACCAGGATCCGGCGATGGCCTGGCCGAGTCAGATCGTGATGGCTTCGGCGATCGCTGCGGCGACCACCCATGTGCGCATCGTGCTCGGCGCAATCATCGCCCCCCTGCGCCACCCGGTAGCGATGGCGAAGGAGCTGGCAACGCTCGACCGGCTGAGCCACGGGCGCCTCGTCGTCCAACCGACGGTGTCATGGCATCGCGACGAATACGACGCCCTGGGTGTCGACTTCAGCAAGCGAGGCCGAATCCTCGATGAGCAACTCGAGGCCTTGATGGCTCTGTGGAGCGACACGCCGGCCGAATTTCACGGCGAGTTCTTCGACTTCGCCGACGTCTACTCAATGCCCAAGCCAACACTCGCTCGACCAACAATGTGGTTCGGTGGCCAGTCGATGCACGATCCCCTGCTGCGTCGAATCGTCAAGTACGGCGACGCATTCCATCCCTTCGGTTCACCTACCGCCGACGATCTGGCGAAGCTCGCCGCCGGAATGGCTGCGGCGGGCCGCGACCTCAGCGAACTGGAACAGATCGGCGGTACTCGCGCTCGATTCACCGGCACTGACGACGTCGCCAACATTGACGCATCAATGGCTGACTTCCCCGATCAGTTGGCCGCCGGCTACACGACATTTTGCATGAAGCCGGCGCAACATGTGAACACCATGGAC
Source organism: Actinomycetota bacterium (assembly GCA_009937405.1). Taxonomy (GTDB): domain Bacteria; phylum Actinomycetota; class Acidimicrobiia; order Acidimicrobiales; family Aldehydirespiratoraceae; genus JAACCU01. The sequence goes on along the minus strand of JAACCU010000246.1, from coordinate 8,051 downwards.
GAAGTCCCCGCTCTTTGCCGCCACATGGTCGATCACGTCGCCACCCTTTGAGAAGGAACGGGGGATCTGGCCCTCGTCCCGTGTTCTCATTGTGCTTTTCGTTCTTCGCTCTTGCGCATGACATTCAGTGGTGAAACCTTGTTTTGTATACAAAGTTCATTTGCTAGCAAACGAATCCGGGTCTAGTGTGCACGGATCCGATACCTGGAGGGATTTTCCCAATGAAGTTCAAGTTCCTGATCGCGCTACTCGCGGTCTTTAGCCTCATCGCTGCCGCTTGCGGTGACGATGACGAATCAAGCAGCAGCGGTGGCGACTTCGGTGGCGGCTCTGTCGACATCGACGGCATCCTCGGCGCCGACCTCGACAACTGCGCCGATGCACCCACCGGTGACCCCATCAAGGTCGGCATGGCGATGGACTTCTCCGACGTTGTCGGCTTCGTCGACATCCCCGGCTCCAACCTCGTGCCCTACATCGCCGAACTGGCCAACTGCGCCGGCGGCGTTGACGGCCGTCCAGTCGAAGTCCGCGTCGCCGAAGTTGGCGACGACGCCGCTCTCGCCGCTCAGGAACTCCTCGACTGGGGCGCACACTTCCTCATCGGCCCACCATTCGCCGACTTCGCACTCCCGATCCTGCAAGCCACTGGTGGCAACGTTCCCCTGTTTGTCGCCGCTTCCACCGAGCCGACGCTCGCCGATGCCAGCATCAACTCATGGCTCGTGACGTTCGATGACAATCTGATGGCTGCTGCGTCCTCCCAGTGGGCGCTCGACAATGGCATCACCCGCGCCATCATCTTCACCGAGGGCGAGGGTGTGCCCTACACCGGCGTCAACCCTGACGCTTTCAAGGCACACTTTGAGGCCAATGGTGGCACTGTCGTCAGCGAGCAGACCTACGTCTGGGCCGCCGACACCGACTTCTCCGCACAGGTGAACGAGATCGCCGGATTCTCCGAAAACAACGAGATCATCTTCTCGGCCATGCTTGGCTTCCAGCTCACCGCCCTGCGCGGTCAGCTTGAAGGTCAGGGCCTCGACAGTCTCGCCTATGCGGGCACCGATGCTCTCGACGCCACTGGCATCCAGTTCGAGGACAACAACGAAGGCATCGTCCACACGCCACACGTGAGCATCGCTGCGGGCGACCGCAACGACACCATGCTCGCGGGCTACGCAGCCGCCAAGGGCGAAGAGCTCGAGAGCCGTGGCTTCATGCCGCTCTACGTCGACTCCATGTTCCTGGGCATCCAGGCCATGCTCGACTGTGGTTGTGACGATCCGGCCATGATCGGCGATGCTGTCGCCGCCATCTCCGGCTTCGAAGGGCTCTCCGGCACCATCACCTACGCCGGCACCAACGGCATCCCGCCGAAGGCCGTTCCCGTCAACCAGATCGTCGGCGGCGAAGACACGTTGGTCGCCACCATCGGGGGCTGACCAAACCGTGCTCGAAGTTGCGGGATTGACAACCAAATACGGTGCGATCTCCGCACTTCGAGATGCAACACTGACCGTCGGGTCCGGTGAGGTCATTGGCCTCATCGGACCCAACGGGGCAGGCAAGACCACCTTGCTGAATTCGATCGCCGGGCTGCTCAGCCCGGCGGCGGGTTCCGTCAGTTTCAACGGTGCCGACGTCACCGGCTCATCGCCCGAGAAGCTCTTGCGCGCCGGGCTAGCCCTGGTGCCCGAACATCGCCGCATCTTCACCGACATGACCGTTGAAGAGAACCTCAAGATCGGCGGTGTCACTCGCTCCGCCGCCGACCGAGCATCTGGCCTCGATGAAATGGCCGAACTCTTCTCGGTACTCAAGGACAAATGGACAACCGCAGCCGGCTTCTTGTCCGGCGGCGAAGCCCAGCAGCTCGCCATCGCCCGAGCTCTGATGTCACGCCCGAAACTCTTACTGATGGACGAACCGTCCCTCGGTCTCGCACCGATCCTCGTCGACGTCGTTTTCAACCTGATCACGACCCTTAAGGAACAGGGCCGCACCCTCCTCGTCGTCGAACAAAACGCCACCCGAATGCTCGAAGCATCCGACCGGGCTTACGTGCTTCGCAGTGGCGAGATCGTGGCCACGGGCACCGGCGCCGAACTCAGCGGACGCGACGACCTCTTCGACACCTTCGTCAACGGGTGACCACGACACAATGATCGAACTTCTTCAAAACCTCATCGATGGGCTGGGCCGAGGCAGCATCTACGCCCTCCTCGCTCTCGGTGTCGCCGTGATATTTGGCGTCATGCACCTGCTCAACTTCGCCCACGGCGAACTCATCACGGTCAGCGGCTACGCCGCTTACGCCGCCTCCAACCAGGGCTGGTCCTGGTATCTCATCACCCCGCTGATCATCGTTTGCGCTATCGGGGCATCGCTGCTCATCGAACGCATTGCCTTCAGTCGTGTCCGCGGAGCATCCGACTTCACATTGCTCCTCACATCGTTCGGCGTTCACTTCGTGGTGTCGGCCATCTTCCTGCTCTATGTCTCTGCCTCGGTGAAGACTTTCTCTCGCCCAGGATGGGTCACGGACACATTTTCGGTTGGGTCGCTCAACATCGAGGTGTTCGACACGATCGTGATCGTCGTCACGCTCATCACACTGCTGGCCACGACCTGGCTGCTCCAACGCACCATGTTCGGCCTCGCCCTACGTGCCGCCGCCGCCGACTTCGATACCGCCCGTCTCATGGGAGTGAAGTCCGACTCGGTCATCCGGGGAGCGTTCGCGCTCAGCGGTCTACTCGCCGGTATTGCCGGCGTGTTCTGGCTGATGCGCTCTGGCTCAACCACACCGAGTGCCGGCATCGATCCGATGCTCAGTGGCGTGCTCGCGGCGCTGATCGGCGGCCTCGGCTCACTGCGCGGCGCCGTACTCGGCGGATTCGTGCTCGGACTCGCCGAGGTGCTGCTCCGGTCGCGGCTCCCCGATGGTATTGCTCCACTCACCGACGGCGTGGTGTTCGTGCTCATCGCCCTCTTGTTCATCTTCCGACCCCAAGGTCTGATCACCGTGGCCCATGCGGAGCGTGTGTGATGTTCCCCAAGTTCGACCGCGACATCGCATTCCCACTCCTCGGAAGCCTGATCCTCTTCGGTCTCCTCGCCGGCGCAGGCGTTTTGTACCAAGCGCTGTTCACCGGTGGTGCGGCCGAGCGCCTCATCACCGTGATGCTGATCGATGCCATCATCGTGCTTGGCATCCAGGTCTACGTCGGCAACACGGGTGTGTTGTCCTTCGGCCACATCGGCTTCGGCGCCATCGCCGGCTACACGTTCGCTGTGCTGGCCATCTCCCCCGAAGAGAAAGCCAAGCGAATTCCGGACGCACCCTTCGGACTCGCCGACGTCGACGTGAGCAGCACCGTGGCGATCATCATTGCCGTGATGATGGCCTGTGCCGCGGCGGTGATTCTCGGCATCGGACTCGCCCGATCGGGCGCACAGTCCGGCGCAGTTTCCGCCACCGTCATCACCCTCGCACTCCTATTCGTCACCCACGAGGTCTCTCGCAACTGGCCCGAACTCACCGGCGGCGAACGAGTCGGCCTGTTCTTCCCGATCGGTGGAGCACTCGACACGCGGGCGCCGATTTACCTAGCCCTGCTCGGATCCTTGATCGTGGCCCGCCTTTATGCGCAAAGTCGCAGTGGCCGCCTCGCTGTCGCGGCTCGCGAGGACAACCTTGCCGCCCGGGCCATGGGCGTGAATCCACTCGTTCAGCAGATGATTGCGCTCGTCATCTCGGTCGCCATCGTGGCTGTCGGAGCGAGCCTGTCGGTCTACGAAGATGGTTCACTACTACCGGAAAACTTCTTCTTCAACTTCACCCTGCTGACCCTCGTCATGTTGATCGTCGGCGGCCGTAACAGCGTCACCGGTGCCGTGCTCGGCGTCGCGGTGATGACCGCTGGCCGCGAACTCGCTCGCCGCCTCGGTCAAGACGGTTTCGAGATCTTCGGCATCGGTCTCGACGGCAAGCCGCTCGATTGGATCTTCCGCGAAAACCTCCAAACCGTGTTCCTCGGCCTCTCCATGCTCGGCTTCATGATTTGGCGGCCCAAGGGCCTCCTCGACGACTGGGAGCTCGACGAATGGCTGCGGGCCCGTATTCGCCGCAACCAGCCCGAACCGCAACCCGAACCGCTCCTCGAAGTCGTTGCCGACACTGCATCGGTGCTCCACGCCGAAAACATCGAGGTCGCCTTCGGCGGATTCAAGGCACTCAGCGACGCAGGTCTCCACGCCAACGGCGGCGAGGTCGTCGGCATCATCGGTCCCAATGGCGCCGGTAAGACCACGTTGGTCAACGTCATCACCGGTCTCGTACAACCCAGCGCCGGAAGTTTCTCCATCGATGGCGAAGACGTCACCAATGCTCAAACGCACGAACTCGCTCGTCGCGGCATCGTCCGCACATTCCAGAATCTCCGCCTGTTCAGTGCGCTGACGGTCCGAGAGAACGTCGAGGTTTCCTCCCTGATTGCCCACTCGCATCGCACCGGTCGCACAATTCCCGACACCGATGCCCTCATTGGTGAGGCTGGTCTCTGGGCCCACCGTGACCGCCGGGCCAGCGAACTCGACTATGGCAACTCTCGTCGCCTCGAGCTTGCCCGGGCAGCCGCACTCGCTCCGTCGTTCCTTCTTCTCGACGAGCCGACCAGCGGCATGAGTGATAACGAGTCTCTTGAGATGATCGAACAGGTACGCCACATGGCCGCCACCGTCGGCGCAGGCGTGATTGTCATCGACCACGACCTCGGCTTCATCACCGGCATCTCCGACCGCATCTACGCGTTCGACCAAGGCGCCGTGATCGCCACCGGGACACCCGACGAGGTCCAGGCCAACGCCCGCGTGCGGGCCGCCTACCTTGGCAGTGCAGCCGACGCATGAGCCAGACAAACCCCTACCGACCGGCGCCGGTGACCACTCGACGGCGCGGCGGGTTGGCCGACGAGATTGCCAAGTACGTGCGCGACCTCATTCTCACCGGTGTGCTGAGGCCGGGGGTGAAGCTCAATCAGGAAGCGATCGGTCGAGCCCTTGATGTAAGCCGATCTCCCATTCGCGAAGCGATCGTCGTTCTCGGCCACGAAGGCCTCCTCGACATCACCCCCCGCCGAGGCGCCTTTGTCTCGCTCGTGACGCCGGAAGACATCATCGATCACTACGAACTTCTCGGACTTGTGTCCGGTCGTGCCGCAGCCATGGCCGCCGACATGCTGAAAGACGAGGACCGCGATGCGCTCAAAGCTGTGCAGTCCCGATTCATCGAGGGCGGCGAAGCCGACTATTCAGCGCTGAACGACGCTTTCCACCGGATAATCAACGGAACCGCCCCGCGCCGCACCCGTTGGCTGCTCGGTCATCTAGCGCGATCCATACCGGCCGACTACTACGAGTTCGCCGACGGCTGGAATGCCCGAGCTGGTCATCATCACGAGGAAATCCTCGACGCAATTCTTCGGCGTGACGCTGATGCGGCGCGCCAAGCAATGGAGGACCACCTTCACGAGAGCGGCGTCGGTGCTGTGGAAGTCCTCCGTGCCCAGGGTTTCTGGAATGACGAATCCCTCGCTGAGAAAGGAAGCCCGTGAGCGAGCCCTCCGACTTCGATGACATTCGCTTTGAAGTTCGTCGCCTGTGCGACAGATACGGCAACGAATATTGGCGCGGCCTCGAGCCCGACAATTACCCCACCGAATTCGTGACGGAACTCACCAGCCAGGGGTGGCTCGGCTCACTCATCCCTGAGGAGTACGGGGGCGGTGGGCTCAGTCTTGCCGGAGCATCGGTCATCCTCGAAGAAATCTCAGCCAGCGGCGGCAACCCGTCGGCCTGCCACGCCCAGATGTATGTGATGGGCACCCTGCTTCGTCACGGCTCCGACGAGCAAAAGCAGCACTACCTGCCCCAAGTCGCAGATGGCCGTAAGCGTCTTCAGGCGTTCGCTGTCACCGAACCTGCCGCAGGATCCGAGACCACGGCAATCCGCACTCGCGCTGAACGCGACGGCGACGTCTGGCGCATCAATGGTCAGAAAATCTGGACCAGCCGCGCCATGCAGAGCGACCTCATGATTCTTCTCGCTCGCACGACGCCGATTGAGGAAGTCGACAACCGACTCGGAGGCATCTCCGTCTTCATCGTCGAGATGCGCGATGACGACGGGGAGGTGATCCCGGGTCTCACGATCAATCCGATCCCCACGATGATGAACCACAACACCAATGAGGTGTTCTTCGACAATGTGGAAATCTCCGCCGATTCTCTGATCGGCACTGAAGGCCTGGGGTTCCGTCACATTCTCGATGGGATGAATGCTGAGCGAATCCTGATTTCCGCCGAGTGCATCGGCGACGGCCGTTTCTTCCTCGACAAGGCCAGCGCCTACGCCAATGAACGTGAAGTCTTCGGGCGACCAATCGGCATGAACCAGGGCGTGCAGTTTCCACTCGCCAAGGCCTACGCCAACCTCCAAGCCGCCAACCTGATGCGCTGGCATGCCGCGAACCTGTTCGACGCCGGCGAATCCTGTGGGGCCGAAGCCAACATGGCCAAGATGCTCGCCTCCGAGGCATCGTGGGAAGCCGGCAATGCCGCCGTCAACACCCATGGCGGTTTCGGCTTTGCCGTGGAATACGACATCGAGCGCAAGCTGCGCGAGACGCGGCTCTACCAAGTCGCCCCTGTCAGCAACAATCTGGTGCTCGCGTTTGTCGCGCAAAAGTGCCTCGGCCTCCCCAAGTCATACTGAGGTACCCGTCATGCGCGCTGTTGTTCTCCCCGCTGCCAACGAACCACTCGTCGTCGTTGACGACCACCCCGCCGCCGGGACCGGTCGTGACGGTGGCGAAATCATCGACGTCACCGCCTGCGGCGTCTGCCACTCCGACCTCCATGTGGTCGACGGCGACTTCCCGAGCCCGCTGCCGATCGTGCTCGGCCATGAGGTCACAGGCGTTCACCCCGAACTTGGCCCTGTGATGCTCTACGCCCCCTGGGGCTGTGGCAACTGCCAACAGTGCACCGACGGCGAAGAGATGATCTGCGCCAACGCCACCGAAGCCGGCCTCTTCACCGACGGCGGCTACAGCGAACAGATGTGGGTGAAAGACCGTCGCTACCTCGCACCCCTCGACGGACTCGACCCCGTCGCGTCGGCTCCCCTCGCCTGCGGCGGCCTCACCGCCTACCGGGCCGTGCGCCACGGCCTCGACATCCTCCACAACGTCGGCGAACGCGGACGGGCGCTCGTGATCGGCGCCGGCGGCCTTGGCCAATACGCCATCAGTTACCTCCGCATGATGAGCGACGCCCAGGTCATCGCTCTCGATTTGGCCGAGGACAAGCGCGGCCAAGCAATCCAGATCGGCGCTCACGACGCTGTCGGCCCCGACGCCGACATCGAACCTTGCGACGTGGTCATCGACTTCATCGGCGCCGACGTCACCCTCGCCACTGCGGCCGCCAACGTCGCCCGCAAAGGCACAGTCATCGTCGTCGGTCTCGCCGGCGGCACCACACCGTTTGGCCTCACCGTCGTGGCACCTGAAGCCCGTTTCATGTCGAGCTTCTGGGGCACCCGCACCGAAATGGACGACCTGCTTGCTCTCGTCCGTCGCGAACCGTCGATCATCCGTCCCGTCGAAGCACTTCCCCTCGCCGACGCCCAAGCCGCCCACGACCGTCTCCGCCGCGGCCAGTTCACAAGCCGCCTCGTTCTCCTCCCTTAGCCCAGCCCGAAATACTGAAGGTGAAACCCGATGACCATGACAGCTGACGAGTTCCGTACCCAGTGCCGCGAGGCCGGCGTGCACACCGTGGAGGTGGCGACCCCGGACACGCAAGGTCATCTGCGGGGCAAGCGCGTTCCCGTCGACCGGTTCTTCAACACCACGATTACCAGTGGCGCGAACATCGCTGACGCCATGTTCGTGTTCGACATACAGAACGACCTACCCGACAACGAATACGTCAACCCAGAGTCCGGCTACCTGGACTGCAAGCTGATACCCGACGTCAGCACT
>JAACCU010000245.1 GCA_009937405.1 Actinomycetota bacterium | reverse complement strand
TGGAGGACGAGGCCGACATGGAAGAAGAGATGGAGGACGAGGCCGACGTGGAAGAAGACGAACCCATCGAAGTTGATGTCCTCGTCGAAGCATTCGACTCCAACGGCGATGGCACCATCACCATTGGTGTAGCGGCCGCCGGCCCCCGCGATGACAACGGCTACTACCAGTCGCTTGTGAACTTCGCAGAAGAGTTCTCCGCCGCCAACGGCTTCGCTCCACCGATCGTGAGCGACAACATCGGCCCGGCCGAAGCTGCCCAGGCACTCTCCGACCTCGCTCAGCAGGGTGTCGACATTTTGATGGTGGGCGCAAGCGAAATCGCTGAACCTCTCCCGGATCTCACCGAGCAGTTCCCCGACATCTTCTGGTACTGCAACTGTGGAGCTGGCTTCGCCGAGCTCCCCGGCCTCGCTCAGGCCACTGACTGGGGTGCAGCCATTCACTACACGGCGGGCGTTGCGATGGGTGCCATATTGCTAGAGCAGGGCAGCACCAGCGCTGTCTTCCTTGGCTGTTGTGACATCAACTTCGAGCAGGAGTCGTACTTCGCAACCGTGTTTGGCCTTCAGTCAGTCGACCCAAGCTTCACCATGGAGTATGTCGGCACCGGCGACTTCCAGTTCGACTTTGACAACGCCGCCAACGCGACGGCAGCCCTGACAAACGCTCAGGCCAACGGAGCCACTCTCGCCTATGCCTACCTCGGCGGCGCGCTTGATCCGGTTGGACAACTCGGAGCCGACGAAGGCATGGCAGTGTTTTCCGCTGGCCCCGCCGACGTGTGTGATCGCGAGATCCCGTGGACGGGTGGCGTCGTCTTTGATGGTGGCCTCTACGCTTCGCAGGCTCTGCGCCTGATCATCGACGGAGAGCTCACCGAGGGCTCGACATACCAGTTCCCAACCGCAGCCGGCCTTAACGGCGGCGTGCTCTGCAATGCTTCCGCTGAGGCTCAAGAGTTGATTGATGGCGCATTCGGCTTGCTCGCATCCTTCGACGAAGCGCTGTACGGCGAACTCGGAGCGATTTCCGGGGCTGCATACGGCGGCTGATGACTTCAGGTTCCCTTGACCAGTCAGGGGCGGGCTCCGCAGAGCCCGTCCCTGCGGTCGTCTTTCACAACATCACCAAAAGCTACGGTGCCGTCACCGCTTGTGACCGTGTCGATTTAGAGGTGCATCGCGGTCAAATTCACGGCATTCTCGGCGAGAACGGCGCCGGGAAGTCGACGCTGATGAAGATGCTGATCGGTTTGGTGCTGCCCGACCAGGGCACGATCCGAATCGATGGCCATGTCCAACAGGTCCAGAGTCCGCTGAAGGCCGCCTCCCTCGGCATCGGAATGGTCCATCAGCACTTCAGCCTCGTTGATGCGCTGACTGTCTGGGAAAATGTCTCGCTGGGCGAGGCCGGCAAACTCGACCCCGTACGGATACGAACTCGTATCGGCGACATTGCCGATCACTACGGCCTGATAATCGATCCCTACGCTCGTGTCGGCGATCTCACTGCCGGTCTGCGCCAGCGCGTCGAGATCATCAAATGTTTGCGCCGTGATCCAAACATTGTGATCTTTGACGAACCAACCTCGGTGCTTACTCCTGAGGAATCACACCAGCTGTTCGTTTCGTTGCGTCACGTGGTGGCGGCCGAGAACCGCGCCGTTGTGCTTGTCAGCCACAAGCTCGACGAAGTGCTTCATGCAACAGATGACATCACGATTATGCGCCAGGGCCGCGTCGTCGATCGCCTGAGTGCCAGTTCTGCCGACGCGCCGACACTCGCCCGCGGCATGGTCGGCCGAGAGGTTTCATTGCGTTCGGAACGCTCTGCTCTTGGTGTCCTTGATACGACAACTGCTCTTGGTGTCCTTGATACGACAACGGTACGGAGTCAAACAAGCTCAACTCCAGCACACGCCGAGATGCCGGTCCTTCGCATCCGCAATGCTTCGGCCAAGGGCGCAGGCGGGGTCACCCTGCTTGATGATCTTTCGCTCAATATTCATGCAGGCGAGATCGTCGGGATCGCCGGCGTCGAGGGCAACGGCCAGCGCGAGCTCGGAGACGTTCTCTCAAGCCTTCTCTCGCTCGATCGAGGCTCGATCCACGTGGGCGAGACCAATGTTCCCTGCGGCAAGTCAGGGGCCATGGCCAGGGCTGGTGTCGCCGTGATACCCGAAGATCGCCACGACAGCGGACTCGTCCTCGACATGAGCGTCGCCGAGAATCTCGTCCTCGTCGATCAGTCCCAGGTTTCCAAACGCGGCATCATCGACACCGCGGCTCTGCACAATCTCGCAACCTCGATGATCGAGGAGTTCGATATCCATTGCAGCGGGCCTGATGCTCCGATGTGGTCGTTATCAGGCGGAAATCAGCAACGTGTCGTCCTTGCCCGTGAACTCACCCAAGAGCCGAAGGTGCTCGTTGCGGCGCAGCCCACGCGCGGCCTCGATGTCGGAGCGATCGAATACATGGGTAAACGGTTGAAGGCCGCAGCCGCAGCAGGAGTTGGCGTGCTACTCATCTCGAGCGA
>JAACCU010000244.1 GCA_009937405.1 Actinomycetota bacterium | reverse complement strand
GGATGAACAGGCCGCTGCGGGTCAGGCCGGCCTTGCCGGCCCGGAGGCCCGACGGGCAATGGCGCACCGCCCCCGAATGGCCGATGCGGTCGGCATGTTTAACGAGGCGGTGTTCGCAAGCGAACTTCCCCCTCGTCTTCACGAACTTGTTCGCTACCGAATCGCTGGCATTAACGGGTGTGCGCGCTGTCAGGCTTACCGCTCCCCCGCCGCCCAAGCGATCGGGGTTGACGAGGCGCTTCTTAGCGAGGTCGAGAACTGGCGGTCGACTTCCTCGTTCTCCGCTGGCGAGCGACGCGCGCTCGAGTACGCCGAACGATTCTGCATCGACCCGAAGAGCATCGATGTTGCTCTGATCGACGCACTACGGTTCGATCTCGGCGATGATGGCGTCGTCGATCTCAGCCTGTGTGTGGCCAAGTACTTGGCGATTGGCCGGTTTATCTCCGTGCTCGACCTTGACCAGGTGTGTGTCATTGGTTCGCCGAAAATGGTGGGCGGATGACCGCTGAGTTGCTGGTGCCGACCTTACTGAGCCCGCTCAGTCATGGTCGGTTGCATCTGAAGAATCGGGTTGTCTTCCCGGCCCATCAGACCTTGCTGTCATCAGACGGCATGGTCGGCGAGCGGATGCTCGGCTACTACCTCGAACGAGCTCGCCATGGGGTGGCGGCTGTGATCGTCGAAGGCGGTGCGGTGCATCCAACGGCACTGAAGTTTCCCGAGTACTTACGTTTCTACGATCCGGCCGTGATCCCCGGGCTCGACCGCCTGGCCGATGCGTTGCACGAGCACGACTGCAAGGTCATCGCCCAGGTGGCCCATAGCGGATCGCGAATGAATACCCAGGACTCGCGGTTGCCGCTGTGGGCGCCGTCAAACGTGCGTAGCGCGAACACGCATGAGATTCCTCACCAAATGACGCGAAGTGAGATCGCTGAGCTCGTTGAGAGCTATGCGCAGACCGCGGAGGTCCTTGGGCGAACTCGCGTGGATGGCATCGAGATTCATGCCGCCCACGAATACCTGTTGTCGGAGTTCCTTTCGCCGTTGAACAACCATCGAGAAGACGAGTACGGCGGATCGATCGAGAACCGGACGCGTCTTCTTTGCGATGTGATTCTGAGCGTGCGCACTGTGCTCGGCGATGACAAGGTCATCGGAATTCGGCTCAATGGTTCCGACCTCATACCGGGCGGACTCGATCCGGACGATTGTGCAGAGATTTCGCATCTGCTCGCGGCCACGGGGGCGCTGGACTACATCAATGTCAGTGCTGGTCGATCGAGCCACAATCAGGCAATCGTCCCGCCGATGGGATCTCCTCGCGCCGTCTACGCCGACCTCGCCGACACGATCAAACAGCGGGTATCTATTCCTGTGATCGCGGTGGGTCGGATTAAGACTCCCGCCGAAGCCGAAGCGATCCTGGCGGCAGGCAAAGCGGACGCCGTTGCGATTGCGCGTTCGCTGATCGCCGACCCCGCGTGGGTCGAGAAGGCGGCAGCGGCCGCGCCGATACGCCCATGCATCAGCTGCAATCAGGGTTGCTACGGGTACATGGTGACGATTCGACCGATCTCTTGCACCGTCAATCCAGATGTCGGACTCGAGTACCTTTCCATCGGTCAGAAACGTGAGCCCAGGGCCGAGGTTGCCCCACTACATGTGGTCGTTATCGGAGGCGGCCCAGGAGGAATGGAGGCAGCCATCGGCGCCGCAACCGCGGGGCATTCGGTGACGCTGCTTGAATCGTCGGATCGACTCGGTGGGCAGGTTCAGTTGGCCTCGGCGATCGAAGCTCGGGGGGAGATGTCCGACATCGTGGAACACCAGGCTCGCGGACTGGACCGCCTTGGCGTCGAGGTGCGGTTGGGAAGCCGGGCTGATGTGCCGATGATTCTCGCCATGGATCTAGATGCGGTCGTGGTCGCTACTGGTTCGACCCCACGGTTGTCGGCCCTGCCCAGCGACGAGTCGGTCCAGGTGGTGTCGCCCCATGAGTTCCTCGCACACTCAGCGACGGCTCCGACTGAGGCCAAGGTCGTTGTGATCGATGACTGCGGACACTTCCCGGCGTATATCCCTGCCGAACTCTTGGCTGATGCGGGCAATGACGTGTCACTACTGACGGCCAAGCTGTATTCGGGCACCGCGCTCGACCCGACCACGATGGAGACAATGCTGAGGCGCCTCGGCCAGAAGGGGATCAACTTTGTGACCCATTCGGTTCCGGTAAGCATAGCTGACGGTGCCCTTTTGGTCCGTGACGGACTAAGTGGCCGTGAGTCGCAAATCGCCTGCTCGCTAATCGTCGCAGCCTTAGGCAACACGGCAGCGGACCGCCTGTATCACGACCTCGTCGAGGCAACCGAAGGCAGAGCGAACGTTGTGGCCGTTGGCGACTGTGTGGCCCCGCGAACGGTTCTTGAGGCCATCCGCGAGGGCGCTGCCGTCGTCGACAGGCTCAACTCCTCTGCCGAGACGGCAATTTTGCGCTGACCCAACCGGCGTCAGCCGTTGACAGCGCGGCGGCCGGCCGCGTACCCCATGGTCATGCCCGGTCCTAACGTTTCGCCCGCTCCCGGGTAACCGGGCCCCATCGGGTTCGAGGTGGTATTGCCCGCAGCAAAGAGCCCAAGGATCACCTCGTCGAATGGATCGAGGGCGCGTCCGTCACCGTCGGTCATGATCCCTGTGCCGGATGTGACGGATGTTGAACAGTGCCGCTCGTCGACTTCGCTTGGAGAGGCACTCGATGAGGTTTGGTTCGCCCTGGGTTCCGCGGAGACTCTGTTGTGCCCGCCGTTCGCCGTTCCTTGCCGGTGCTCCCGTTCGCAATTCAACTGATCGGCCCGGCACGACCTCTGAGAGGTTGAGAGCGTCGTCGCCCCCGGTAACCGCCAGCGACTTCTGGTCCTTTCCCTAATCGGTAGGTCGCGGTCGTGCTCGTGGTCGTTCGAGCCATACTGCATGAGTGTCACCTCTCCTCGAATCGCTCGAAACCATTTGGATTCTTGGTGACCAGTTGAACCGCAGATCCGGCCCACTTGCGTCGAGGAAACCTGGCGAGTGTCGCGTTCTACTCGTGACAAGCGAGACGAAGATCGCTAGCAAGCGATGGCATCGACAGCGGCTCCATTTGGTGCTCTCGGCGATGGCGCATTTTGTAGAGGAACTCCGCGAGGAAGGTTTCGCCGTCGACCATCGAGTGGCTCCATCTCTCCCCGCTGGGCTGCAAGCCCACTGCGACGAGTTCAAAGTCGAACGGGTGCTCGCGATGGAACCTATGAGTTGGGACGGCCGACGGATGCTCGAACAGCTTGACGTTGACCTGGTGCCCAATGATCAGTTTCTCTGCCACTACGACGACTTCGCATCATGGGCCGCCGAACGCAACGCATTGAAGCTCGAGGACTTCTATCGATGGCAGCGGTTGCGCCTCAACATCCTCATCAACACGAGCGAAACCCCGCCTCAACCAGCGGGTGGGCAATGGAATTTTGACCACGACAACCGTGAACCGCCTCCAAAGGACGGGCGTGCGTGGCCCGCAATAACCACGTTCGAACTCGACGACATTGACCGGTCGATCATCGACGGGTTCGCCGACAATCTATGGGGAGCGATGCCCGACGGCGTGTGGCCGGTCACGCGCACCCAAGCGCTTGTGCGACTGAGCGAGTTCGTCGAGACGGGGCTTGCGCCGTTCGGACCTCACGAGGACGCAATGCTGGCCGAGGAGTGGAAGCTTGCCCATTCTGTGCTGGCATCCTCGCTGAACCTTGGTCTTCTGCACCCTCGCGAGGTGGTTGAGGCGGCGGAAGCGGCGTTCCGAAACGGCGACGCACCAATCAACTCGGTCGAGGGGTTCGTTCGCCAGATCATCGGCTGGCGAGAGTATGTCTGGGGTGTGTATTGGCTCTGGATGCCCGACTATCGAGCAGCCAATGCACTCGACGCGCACCGGCCGATCCCGCCGGCGTTCCTCAAACCAACTGCAACCCACATGGCCTGCGTATCGAGTGTGATCGATCATGTCGACGCTCACGGGTACGCGCATCACATCGAACGACTCATGGTTCTTGGCAACCTCGCCCTCACCGCAGGGATCGATCCGCAGGCCATGGTCGATTGGATGTGGTCGAGCTTCGTGGACGGCGCGGAGTGGGTGATGCTCCCGAACGTGATCGGCATGGCCTTGTTTGCCGATGGCGGCCAGATGGCGACCAAGCCGTATGCGTCTGGCGGCGCGTACCTGAACAAGATGGGCAACAGTTGCAAAGCCTGCCGTTATGACCCAAAGAAGCGAACCGGCAACGATGCCTGTCCGTTCACCACTCTCTACTGGGATTTCCTCGCTCGCAACGAGCGCGTACTGGCAGGGAATCACAGGATGAGTCGACAGCTAGCCGGCATGCGCCGCCTCAGTGATTTGTCAGCGGTCCGCGAACGCGCCGAAGTCGTCTTGAACGCCCTCGACGAAGGCACGCTTTAAGGTATGAACTTCGGACGCGACATTCAAGACAGTGTGGTCCGAGCAGTGACTTCTCTGTTCGCCCACGGGCCTGTGCCCCTGGAAGACACGCTCAACTACACGGGTGACCCCGGCCTCCTCGGCCCAGACTCGGTGTCTTGGCGAATCCTTGGAGACTCCTCGGTCTTCGTCGGAGGCATCCGAGCACTCGTCGTGCAGTCTGCGCATCCTGAAGTGGCGGCCGGCGTTGAGGACCATTCGACATACCGAGAGGACCCCCTCGGTCGCCTCTCGCGCACCGCCGTCTATGTAACCGAAACCACCTATGGAGCGATCCCAGAAGTCGAAGCTGCTGTCGCGGTCGTGCGGAAAGCCCATCGCCCGATCACTGGGACTTCCGAACGCGACTGTCCGTACAGCGCAAACCGGCCAGAAATGGCTGCATGGGTACACAACGTCCTCACCAACTCGTTCCTCTCCGCATACCAAGCCTTCGGACCCCATCCGCTCTCAACCGATGATGCGGATCGCTTCGTTACCGAACAAAGCAAGGTCGGCGCGCTTCTCGGCGCAGCGCCACTCCCCTCGACCGCCAAAGAACTCCAAGCCTGGATCGTAAACCATCCCGCCGCCGCAGTATCGCGAGCACAAACGAACGCGATCGAGTTTCTGCGCGACCCTCCGCTCGCGATCCCCGTGCGAGTTGGGTATCGGCTGTTGTTCAACGCAGCGGTGACGACAATCCCCGAACCGCTCCAGCGCCAGCTGGGACTGGCCGAGAGCCGTTGGGCCGACAAGGTGGGCCGATCCAGCATCGGGGCCATGCGCTGGGCGCTCGGCGCGTCACCCTCCTGGCAGCTCGCCCTCACTCGATGCAACCGCCCAATTCCGCCGGGAATCTTCAGACAGCCTCTACCAACCAAGGACGCACAACATGACTGACCTGAACGGCGCCTCTGCCCTCGTTCTCGGCGCAACTGGGGGCCTCGGCATGGCGTTATCGACCGAACTTCATGAGCGCGGCGCCAAACTGACGTTGGTGGGCCGCGACCAGAGCCGTCTCGATGCGATTCAGCTACCGGGTGCCCGTCACGTAGCCGACCTTCGAAACCCAACGGCCTGTGCTCACGCGATGCAGGCAGCGATCGCCCACGCAGGCACGCTTGATATCGTCATCAACGCGGTGGGTGTGGTTGCGTTTGGCCCCATATCTGAACTCTCCATCGATGCAATGGAAGAGCTCTTCCTCACCAACACCTTCATCCCCATTATGGTCGCCAAGGCCGCGCTCGACCGAATGACCGAAGCGGGAGTCATCGTGAACATCAGCGGCGTCATTGCGGAGCAAAATCTTCCCGGCATGGCCGCCTACGGCGCGTCCAAAGCCGCCACGCGATCCTTCGACGAAGCGTTCGCACGTGAAGCTCGCCGCACGAAAATACGGGTCCTCGACGCTCGTCCACCCCACACCGAGACCGGACTCGCCGGTCGACCCATCGAGGGTGATTCGCCAAAAATGCCGCCAGGACTCGCCCCCGAGCATGTCGCCGTTACCATCTGCGACGCAATCGAACAGGGCGACACAGACCTACCCGCCAGTTCGTTCTAAGAATCCTGCACGACCGCGATCGTTCGAGTCGAGCACCCGGACGGTGAGTACGTTCTCACGATCCTGCTAGGGCCGACCATGACCCGCCCGCTGACACGCTCCTGGTCCTGATCTTGCTTGCCCGTCTCTCAGGCCTGTCTTTCGCCGTTTACGGCTACCAGACACTTTTCGGCACGCCTCAGGGAGGCGAATTCGACCGCTACGGCATGCCGTCACCACGACGATCCGTTGCCTCAACGCAACTACTCGGTGCTCTCGGCATGGACTTTGACGGGCATTTCAATCGCTCCGAGCATGCACACCGCCAGACCAATAGAGGCGGGCCGGACACGCTTCAGAAACCCGCGACCGAGGGCATCAGAGAAGCCAAACTCACCTTCGTGACGCGAATGGTGTACATGGTGTTCTTGGAGAGCCCGCGCTCTTCGAACTCTTCGACCATGTTCGTCGCTGCGCCACCCCGATAACCGGTGTCTTTGTCGAATTTGTTGAACCAAACATTCAATATCCACAATGCGGCAGTTGTTTGTGCAGTATTTCCAACAATTTCTGTAGACGCCAGCCCAACGAGTAGTCGATTCGCTACCTAACCAGTTCTCCCCATCGACCCACAGCAACGCGATCCAACCTCGTAGCTCTCGGCGTCGGCCTCAACTCGCGAGCACCCACGCCAAAAGGAGTCCGCGCATGGTCCACGCCACAGTCCGGACCCAATTGCTGCTAATCAGCCGCGCCGCGTCTCGAACATCGTGACGTTCAGCCAGTCGAGCGTGGAGCGGCACTTGAACCACGACCGTGGATGTCAGTGCCACTCCCAACAATGCTGCAGCGGCCCACGCACTCCAGGTCGGCATCGTGTCGGGCCGATCGACAAGCAGGATCAGCGCACTGACACCCTCAGCCGCCATCAATGGCCCCACGACCCAACTGATTCTTCGTTGATGGTCGCCAGCGGCAGTTGCAGGTGCCACAGCGGAGTAGGTGGCGAGCATCGGGTAGTGAACCAACTGCACCATCCAGATGAGCCCAACCATCGCCCAGGTGGCGGCGGTGCTGACGATCAGGGTTGTCATGACGGGCCTAACGCTGCGCTCGGCACCTGGCACTCGATGGCCCCGTTCATTGACCCTCCTCGCCAGGCACGTTCTGGAGCCATGCGACTTCCACGTCGACACCGGGTGAATACAGTGCTCGGGGTGCGCCAACTGGGCTCGGGAGACCGGCAGCGGCGATCAGATTCTCGTCAATCTGGACGTCTTCCACGCGACGCAGCGGCCACCTCGGGTGGCGAACCTGGCCGTACAACAGTCTGCTGCGGCGTTGTGTGATCAGTCCCCAGCGGGCCGTCAGGAAATGATCCAGGTCACTCACATCCTCGCGAGCGATCACATCCCCGACGGAAAATCTCATCTCCGCCGACGTCGCTGAACTTCGGGGCCACTTTCGGGTCATCTCGTATCGATGCTGAGTCCCATCAGACACGTGAGTGGTCTGTGCCCAGCAGTAAGGGAGAGCGAAGACCGACCGCGCGACCGCAACGATCATTGAACGAGGCACGTCGAGGGAGAAGAACCACACTGCTCGTCGCCCCAACGAATCAACGACATAGGTCCTGACATTGATCTCGATGAACGTTCCGAGCCACGGCACGGGCGGCGTCGCCCCGATCTGCACATCGCGCATCTCGAACGGAATCAAACCCACCCAGGCGCTCCCGTCGAACGTGTCGACGGTGACACCGGCAGGAAGCCGCTGCTGCACGACCTCGGGCTCATATGCCCAGTGAAAATAGGCGAGCTCGGTCCACTGCTGACGCAGAACAGGCCGGCGACCGGCGGCAGGCGGATCTTCGGCAACGGGTTCAATTATTGAGGACACAGCCACTCGACAGTCAGTTGAGGCTCGACGTACTTCTCTTCGGGACAACACGCCTCAGGAGATGCAATTCGGTCCCAACGCCGGTGTGAAAGGTGGCACGTCGCTGGACCGTGTTGATTGGCTGTCAGGAGGCGAGCGCTCCCGAAAATACCTGCCAGGCGAGTAGCGACTTGGCGACGAAACTGAGCACGATATAGATGCGCTCGCCGTAGATGTAGTCGGCCCACTTGCCCTTGGCGCGGTACTGCTTCCACTGAACGATCGCGAAGCAATTGAAGAGGACGAAAAGCGAGATCACGATCCCATAGACGAAACCCGGGACCATGGCGTCGGCCGGGCCCTTCGGTGAAACGAGGCTGAAGACGACGGCGATCCATGGGACCACACCAGCGAAGCTGCCGAACCAAAACGGGAGCATGTCTCCGTCGCCGGGTGTGGTGTACCGCTCCTGGAGCCAGCCGAACAAGATCATGCATACGTTGACCCCGAAGATGCCGAGCAAGGCGATGAAATCAGCGGTGCCATTCAACTGAAGAATGACGATGATCATGATCGACGACGACAACGAGTATTCGATCCATCGGTACTTGTTGATGTGCCGGCCCAAGCCCTCGGCGTACTTCAGAAAGATCGGCGGTGAGCTCACGAAGAAATGGAAGAACGCTGAGAGCGCCATGAACCCAGCCACCATGTAACCGATGTTTAGATCGAACAGGTTCACCGGATCCGAGAAGTTTCCAGTGCCAGGAGCATCGGTGAGATAGGTCGCCACTACCGGAAGAGACGCGTCGTTCGACAACACCAGGATTGCGACAAAGGACACAAGATGAAGACATCCGGCGAACAGATTCAGTTTGCGAAGATTCCCGAGTTCAACGTCCATCTTGAGACAGTAGATCCGATCGCGATTGAACGGCCTATTCAGCGCGACCTAAATTCGGCTCACGAGCGAAAGGTGGCGTCCAAGCCCAAGCGCCGAGCAGGACTAGCGTGGAGAGCGTGCGGAACGACGCTCCAAAATGGCTTCAGCATGCGCGCGATGGCTGGCACCATCGAGGCGAACAACGGCCGCCGTTCGCCGAGGAACCAGGTCCCGGCCAGGAATCGGTGTGGGACTACCCACGCCCCCCTCTGGTGGTACCCGACCGCCGTACCGTAGAAGTTGCCCAGGCCGAAGGCCTGGTGGCCTCGACTGACCAATCCGTGCAGCTCCTTGAGACGTCGCACCCACCGGCTTTTTATCTGCCGCCGGAATCGGTGATCTCGGGGCGGTTGCGGGAACTATCGAACCCGTCGGCTGGCGATATCCGGATCCATACCCGGAATTCGCCGACTACGCCGCATGGATCTCGTTCTACCCAGGCCGGGTCCGCTGCACCGTGGATGGAGAGCTTGTGCGACCTCAAGCCGGTGGTTTCTACGGGGGATGGATCACCGACGACGTTGTCGGCCCGTTCAAGGGTGAGCCCGGCACGTCTGGGTGGTGAGCGCTCGACGACTACCGAAACATGTCGCCTGGCCGACTTCAACTCCGATGAGGCCAATCAACGACGCCGGCGAGGACACAAATTGCCGCGTCTCAAGCAGGGAAGCTGCGACCAAAGTTCCGCTGGCTGCGGGTCTTGAATACTGGAGCGTGACGCTGAGCGGGTTGCCTGCGATCTGGCTTTGGACTTGGAGCGGCGAGACCGGTTGTCCTTCAGTCGCGGGCGAGTTGTGAAAATAGATCCTGCGCATGATCGGCAAAGGCCGCAGCTGTGTCGGTGGGCGGCCACTGCAGCCATGACTGTGGCGCCGTAGAACCGTCACTGCCACCACTACAGGCGTATGACTATCGGGGCCGGTATGCCTGTGACTGTTTGACAGCCAAGTTGACAGCCAAGCCCACACACCTTGGTGGGCCTCGGCCGACATTCACAGACGGCGATCCCTTAGTTTTCTTGCTCTCTGGACTGTGCCGGATCGTCGTAGACGAGATGCCTCGAATTTGGGAGCAGGGGCCGGGAGTTCACATCTCCCCAACCTGACAAAGAAACAAGCAGTTCAGAGGGTGTTTTCTGAGCGTGCTTGTTGTGTCAGACAACGGCAAGAAGCACTCGGGGGCACCACAGAAAAGACGCCCAGACGGAAAGACCCGTGAACGAGCAGCGAACCACCAGCATCTGAAACGTTGCGTTCCACGAAATCGTCATAGCGGCAGCAGTCGGCTAACTCCCCTACTCACCGGGGTGCACGCGGCATCCCACAAGCAAAAACCACAGCCGAGCCAACAGTCAGACATGAACCTGCGAAGCGCAGCAAGACAAATGAGCGGGGAACTACTCAGAAGGGATGACGGTTGGGTGATCGTCTACGGGTCGGGGTGCTTGTAATTCACTCTTGGATCAATGAGGTGCCATGTCCAAGGCCAACCAGACCTCTCTTTGCCCCTCGTACCAATCATCAAACTCGTCGTCGTGATTTTCGACTCGAGCGGTCAGCCTGTCGATTCACACATTCAGCCCGTGGCTCGATCTCTCTAGCGTTGCATACCAACGTATTATCCATGCCGGCGGTCTGACGCGATCGCCGCGACCACCAACTGCGCCAACTGCGCCAACTGCGAGGGGATCAGATGGGAAGCGTGATTGTGGGCACTGGAGTGGCCCAACCACCTCATGTCGTGAGTAATGCCGACCTCGTCAAGGTGATGGACACGTCCGACGAATGGATCCAGAGTCGCACCGGCGTGGCCCGGCGCCGGTATGTGGCGCCCGGGGTCGGGTCGGTGCAGTTGGCCGCTGAGGCGGTATCGGCAGCCCTTAACGATGCCGGAGTCGCACCCGGCGAGGTCGACCTCTTGGTCAACGCCACCATGACACCCGACATGTTTGCTCCCGGCAATGCGGCCTTGGTGCAGGCTGAGGTCGGACTGGAACGCATCTGCGCGTTCGAGATCCGCCAGCAGTGCAGTGGGTTCGTGTATGGGCTTGAACTTGCCGATGCCATGCTCGCCAACGGTCGAGCAACAACCGCGGTTGTCGTGGGCGCCGAGGCCCACGCTGGGTACATGCCATTTGGTCCCACCAGTTGGGCGATGCTTCGTGGCACCCACGATGGCCCGGCCGATCCTGATGAATACGCCGCAGCCACAGACTCGCGAGCATGGTCAGTGTTGTTTGGGGATGGTGCCGGTGCCTGTGTTCTCCGCCGCGGTGAGGACGACAGCGGCTTCATCGGGGGCCGTCTCTTTAGTGATGGCGGTTCCTACGACCTCATCCATGTGCCAGGCATCGGGTTCAGTCGCCAGCCTTACATCGACGCAGCCCAACTCGAAGCCGGCTTGTGCATCCCGCAGATGAAGGGAATGGAACTCTTTCGTCAAGCTGTGCGGGCTATGCCATCAGCGGTCACTGGGGTCCTCGATTCTGTTGGTCTCTCCGTGAGTGACCTCGATCTGGTCATCGCACACCAGGCCAACGCTCGGATTGTTAGCGCAGTCGGCACGGCCTTGGGCCTCGACGAGAGTGTCGTGCCGTCGAACATTGCCGAGCACGGCAACACAACCGCCGCCACCTTGCCGATCTTGTTTCACGAACAGCGACTGGCCGGCCGAGTCGGGTCGGGTGCACTCGTCGCCTTCACCGCATTCGGGGCTGGTGCCCATTGGGGCGCTTCGCTGTACCGGGTGCCGTGAGGGGCAGGCCGAACCAACATCCCCAACAGACCGCTTAGCATTATTTTTATGTGGGGGTGCCTCAACACATCGGCGGGTAACGGCGGCGTTGTCAACCAAAGTTTGGGCCAGAGGGCGGATCTGGAACCGCTACCCCTGTTCTGAGCACCCTCGCATGTGACGATCACTGGCATACTTCCTCCGTCCGGCACGTCTGTCAGTCGTTGCACTATGGAACCGAACTGGAAGCGAGCGCAGCATGACCGACACGGAGGATGAATCGTCAGCGGTCGATCCCCGACCCAACGACGCTGGGCTCCTCAGTGAGATTGTTCGAACCGCGGCCACAGTCGCCAAGGAGATTCTCCAAGCGTTTTCGAATGCTGCGTCGGGTGGTCGAAGTCAGGGTGACGATGGTGCAGAGAATAGGGATCCATCCGATGGCGCCGCCGACGATGCGTGAACCATCACACCCCGTTCATCATCGAGTCGCAGCAGCGCCGCCGACACGGGTCAAGCTCATTGGTGTTGCGCTGGTCTTGAGCTACTGACCTTTGTTTTCATGTCACTGTTTATGCTTTCGATTCAGTGGTCATGGTTTCGGTTCCCATCAGATCCACGAATGAACGGCGCTGCATGCAGTACCGGGTATTGCTCGGGGGTTAGCCGACTTCGACCATCATCGACGGCAACGTCGCACAGACATAGCCGCTTTCGAACGGTGGCGTGTCGTCGTCGGTTTCGCCCACATAGTTGGATCCAGCAGCTCCAGTCGACTCCCAGACGATCCCGTTTAATGAGTTCTTGTAGGAACGCACAAACCAGACCGAAGCTTCGGTGAGTGAGGCGGTTTCAAATCTCACATAGCCGTTGGTGCACTCGAAACCTCCGATGTTTTGAACCGACGCTCCAACCGCCCACGTCCAGACACCGCCCTCAAGGTTGCGAGTCGGCTCGACTTCACAGTCGCGAACGACAGCGAATCCAATCGACTGCGTATACGCACCGCCGCCGACCTTGACCATGAGTTCTGGAAGCCCATCAGCATTGGTGTCAACAACACCAAGAATGTCGGTGGCAAAGACCATGTCAGAGTCCTGGATCAGCCATTCGGAACTGAAGGAACCATCCACGGCCTCTGCTCGCAGAACCCACTTACCCAGGTCGTGGTTGAAGTAGGTGTAAGCCACTTCTTCTCCGGCCACCCCGTCAAGATCAGCCTGAAAGCCCATGTTCAACGAGATGTTCTCGGGCAGTGGGCCGGCATCAAACCAGCAACCGGCGGCCTCAGCCTGGGTAGGGGCCGGGGGCGGCGGCGGTGCCGTGGTCGTTACCGGCGCTTGCGTCGTCGTCGGGGGCGGCGCCGTGGTCGTTACCGGCGCAGCCGTCGTCGTCGGGGGCGGCGCCGTGGTCGTTACCGGCGCAGCCGTCGTCGTGACGGATTCGGCCGCCTGCTCAACCAAGCCTGATTCTTCAGTGGCTGTCATCGAGTCATCGTCAGATTTGTAAGAGCCTCCACCCAATAACCAACCCAGCAGGAGGCCGATGATCAGCACCAGCACTACCAACAACACCACGAGGCGTCTATCAGGGGAGTTCCTTGACGGTCCCGAATTTTGATCTGAATTCATAACTACCCCCAACTGTGTTGATCATGCTTGACAAGAACCAAGACTGCAATCAATAAGGCGTTGAACACAACTACAGAAGGACCCTCAACGAGCACATCCCATGACTAAACCAAGGAGACCAAGAGTTGTCATCGTGACCGCTCCTTCGACCCAATCTCCCTTGAACGACCTTGCCGAGGGCCAGTACTTCACCAAAGCAGTGGCATGGGCCTACGAAAACGGGATCACAACCGGCAAATCGGCGACCGTGTTCGCTCCCGGCGATGCCGTCACCCGAGTCGAATTCGCAGCGTTCCTATCCCGCTACGACAACCTTCCCTAACCGGCCCGACGCTGACCACTCATTTAGTTCTCAGCGGACAGGCAGCCAACGTGTTGTTGCCCGACCATCTCGCCGAGAGCGAACTCACGCTTTCGCAGCCTGAGAAGACTGCCGGTGCCAGCTTCGCAAAGGGCGCTACGTTCACATGATGTGGTTCGACGAACTCACGGGCTTCTCCGAGCAGGACGTGCTCAACGTTGCCGACGAGTTCGAGATCGACGGCGACCATCTGACGTCTAACCACAACGGGCGTCGGATGTGTTCCGGGCGCTTCGAGAACCCGTCCCTTGCCGAACTACAGGAACAGATGCCGGCAGCGAACGGGCGACCGACAACCGTGCGAGAGATTGTGGCCGACGTCCAGGCCCTGCACCGAGACAGTGCCAACGCGGGAGCTCTCTTTCAGGTCGCATCCCAGTTCAACACGCTCGAAATGGCATCGCCGTCGGTGACGCCAGAAGCCGGGGTCAGCGGCTACGAGTACGACCACACTCAGGGTCCGGCATGCGCGATTGCCTGCGGCGCCGGGACGATCTGGCGAAACTACTTCGCTGACGTCGACGGTGAACGGGGCCAGACAGCGGATCGGCAGATCGATAACTTGGCCGACCTTGTCAACAACGCCGGCGTAACCGTCACCATGCGCAACGGTTACGCCCTGCCCACTGATCAGCAACTCCGAACGTTGGTCACCCACATCGACAGTCTCGATGCCGATCAACGCAACATCCTCGGTTCCTTACTCCGTGTTGGGATCCAGTGGAACGCCGAGGTAACCCTCGGCGGTGCCGGACACACCGTCACCCAG
>JAACCU010000243.1 GCA_009937405.1 Actinomycetota bacterium | reverse complement strand
GGTTCAACGCTTCGCCGATCGAGGTTGCAGCCGCGGCGATACCCGAGCTTCCCATGGGTGCACCCATTGAGCTCAATGCTGCCTCGATGGTTGCAAGAGTGCCAAGCACCATCGGAGGGTTGTGCCAACCCATGTGCCCGATCCGGAAAGTGTGGTTGGGGTTGATGACCATCCCGATGCCGAGTGTGAGTCCCGCCTGCTCCGCACACCGCCGCCGCAGCTCGTTTGCATCGATGTCACCGGTCGGGACCGTGGTGACAGCATTCGAGCGATGGGCAGGGCTGGCGATGTTCAAGGACAGCCCCCCCGGGGACGCCCACGCGGCGACGGCGGCTCGCACGGCATCGGCGTGGGCCTGGTGACGAGCCCACACTGCTTCGAGACCTCCCTCTTCATCGATCAGTCCCAGTGCCGCCTCAAGTGCATGGAGGTGCGCCACCGGAGGGGTGCCCGCAAAGATCTCGTAGAACATTTGCGGATCGAGCCGCTTCGACCAATCGAGATAGCTGACTCGGGGGCGATCAGGATCCATGGCCGCGAGGGCACGCTCGCCGGCCCAGACGAAACCAAGGCCTGGCGGACACATCAGCCCCTTCTGCGAGGCACCTACTGTGAGATCCACCCCCCATTCGTCCATCTCATACCGGTCGCATCCGAGTGAGGCGATGCAGTCCACCATGAGTAACGCCGGATGATCGGCAGCATCGATCGCCGAGCGAAGGGCCGGGAGGTCGTTGCGCACCGAACTACTGGTGTCAACGTGGGAGACGAGGATCGCCTTGATCGACTTGTCGGTGTCGGCACGGAGTCGAGCCTCGAGCGTTGCCGGGTCGACCGGATTCTGGAAGTCGCCGGGAAGAATCTCAACGTTGGCCCCCGCCAGTTCGGCTGCAGCGCCCCAGAACACGGCGAAACGACCCGACTCGAGCGCGAGAACCGATTCACCCGGTGCGATGGTGTTGGCGATCGCCATCTGCCATGCGCCATGACCGTTCGACGCGACGATAAAGGCTCGCCCAGAGGTGCGGGCGATGTCAGGAAGCCGATCGAGTAACCCGAAGGCCAGATCAACGAGGCCGCCGCCGTAGATGTCGGGCATGGCACGGCCCAGGGCGGCCCGAACGGCGTCCGGAAGAATCGACGGGCCGGGTATGGCGACCATCGGTGTCCCCTGGCTCAAGTCCATTTGCTACTCCTGTTTTCATTTGCTGCCGGTGGAGCGCAGTTTAAGGTGAAAGAGTCTGTCGGCTACGTTTCTGCTCGGCAAGGAGAGAGCGCGTGACAAATAGCCCAGGGCCATCCGATCCAGTTTCTGACTTCCTCCCCAGAGACGAATCACACCTCACGATTGCGCCTCTGCTCGACGCCATCGCGGCTCAAGCACCGCGGGCCGACGCCACCAGATCGATCGATGGCCAACTTGTCGCTGCCATTCGAGGCTCTGCATTCATGCGAATGTCGGCAAGCGCCGAGCTCGGCGGCAGCGGTCACTCGCTGCATCGCATCGGCCTCGAACTCGAAGCCATCTCAGCGCGATGCCCGAGCACAGCGTGGTGTTTGTGGAACCACCTGTGTGTGTTTCACCTCTTCGTCGGCTCCCTTGGTCCAGAGCATCTGTCCTTTCTCGCTGGGATTGTGGAGCGCGGCGAATGGGTGTCATTCCCCGCAGGCGCCGGCTCAGGCGTTCATGGTCGTGACGCGGGCGATGTGGCCGTGCTCAACGGGCGGGCCGCCTTTGGCACCGGGGCCCGCTATGCCGACTGGTGCGGCGTGGTCTTTGCCGTTGTTGACGAGTCCGCCCACCCGGTCAAGCCACTCGATCTCCGCTTCACGATGGTTCCGACCGACAAGCCCGGCGTCGGCATCGACCCGACCTGGGATGGATCGGGTTTGCGCGCTTCCGCCACCGACGATGTTCACTACACCGACGTCGAGGTACCACTCGACCGTTGCGTGGAATGGTTCGGGGCGAACCGAGCCGAGAGCCTGCGGACCGTGCCGGTGATCAACCACCGCTACCGAGAAGACTGGGTGGGACTGTCGGATCTCTGGCTCGGATCTATGGCAGTCGGGGTCGTTCGTGCTGCGCTCAGCGAGGCGGCTACGGAGTTCCGTACCCGTAAGGCAATCATGGGTCGGCCAATGATCGATCGCCCGACCGTGCAAACCAATATCGGCCGAGCGCTGGCGTTCACTGCATCCGCTCGTGCTGCCATCGATGAAGCCACGCACGAGGTTGACCGTCGCATTGAGCGTGCGATCCCTCCAACAAACGCCGACTACTACCGCCAGCAAGCCATTGTCACCATGGCCGTGGAGCATCTAGAGGCGGCGATGGCTCTGCTCGGCCGAACCTACGGCGGCAATGGGCAGCGCGAGAGCAGCTTGTTTGACCGTCGGAGCCGCGATTTCCGATCCATGCCCCTGCATATCAACGTGCATCACGACAGGGTCACGCACCAACTCGGTCGGCTCGCCCTCGGGATCGATCTCGACCCGTTCTAGGCCGACCGACTAGGCGATGGGATTCTTGTAGCTATCGAGATACGTGATCTCGCTGACCGCTGGTCGCGCCGCAGGTTTGAAGTCGGTGCCTTTGGTGTACGCGACGGGGAGCAACCCAGCCTGTGAGATGTGGGCGGGGATACCGAGCAACTCGGCTGCCTCAGCCTCGAGTCCTAGATGGATCGTGGTGAGCACGCTCCCCAGGCCCCGGCTACGAAGTGCTAGCTGAAAGCTCCACATGGCAGGAATAATCGAGCCCATGAGGCCCGCTGCGGCATTGGTGAGGTTTCCACCACCTGGGGTGTTTCCCACCAACTCTTCCATTCGGCCCACGATCAGAGGGATCACCATGACAGGCACGTCCTGCAAGTTTTGCGCCAGATAGTTGGCCGAATCCATGACCCGCCCGCTCTGGCTCGCGCTGTCGCTCTGTGCGGCCGCTGCTGCTAGATACTCGCCGCCGGCACGCCGATACATATCGGCTAGCGCCGCTTTCTTCGCGGCATCACGGACGACCATCCACCGCCAGCCCTGCCGATTTGAACCCGTCGGCGCCTGCACCGCGAGTTGGAGACACTCGAGCAGGACGTCATCGGGAACCTCACGGTCGAAGTCGAGGCGTTTCCGCACGGCCCGGGTGGTTGACAGGAGAGCGTCAGTCTGAGCGAGATCGAAGTCCATCGCGTAACTCTGCCAGCACGAAGCCAGAGTCCATCATTTCTAGGGAATCTCGCATGCCTGGCCGACCTCGACCTCGACGCTCACTGCCCGATTTCGATGGGCTCCCGCACACCATGTTGGGAAGGTGAATGAGTACAGGCCCGCACCCCCGGCAGCGACCAACAACACATCATCGGACGAACGGAACGATTGACGGCCGTCACGCGTCTGAGCTCGGCCAACGATGTGCTCGCAGATCGACCTGCGGTCATGGCCCGCCGCGGCAAGCTCCGCGGTCTGCTCTGGCGTAATCGCCACCACGGCCTGGCCCCGACCAAGCCATGCGTTGTTCGTGCCTGGGGCACAGACCGAGTCCGCAAGGCCATCCAACAGACGGGTGGGTGAGGTGGGATCGTCGGCATCGGCTTGGTGAGCGACGGAGTGTGGGGCCTCCGTGCCGATGACCGTCACCACGGACTGGTCCAGGTCGAATCCGCGGCTTACGTGTAGAGGCGTGAAGGGACTGTGCTCCTCGTCCTCAGCCATGCACTGCCCGAACTTGCCGCCATGCCCAAGCAATGTCATATCTGACGACCCGGGTCGGGCACCCCCAAGGTTGATCATCGCCAGGCGCAGGGCTCGCCCGATGCTGGCATTGGCCCGGTGACCGGGTCCGAGGGCGCCGAAGCCTGAAGCCACCCCACACAGATGGCGGGCCGGACCGTTGACAATGATGAGCGGTGCGGTGCCGAACGTCGTCGACTGCATCTCGGTCAAATCAAACTCAGGCTCCATCACCGCCCTGGCCGCCGCCAACAAAATGGGCATGTGGTCAGCGAGACAGCCGGCCATCACCGCTGCTGTGGCCAACTTCTCGACCGTACAGACGCCGTGGAGCGGACCCATGGTGCCAAGTACTGCGTCTGCGTCAACGCCAGCTGCAAGGGTCATGCGTGCAACGCGAGTTGTCGTGGGCACGATCACGGGCAACCCATCCGTGCAGCCCAGGCGATGCAGTTCCTCGACCGCATCGAACTCGGAATCGGCGTGCAGAGTGTCGCTCATCTCGTGCTGGCCTCGAGGGCGGCGATGACCTCGTCGGCGACCTTCTCGGCGACCAATCGCATGTTCTCGATGCCGGTGCCCGCGACAGGATGCGGCAGTTGCACACGAGGAATATCAGGCATGCCGAATGCCGACGCCACAAAATCGCCTTGGGGCCAGAAGTCCTTGGTCACCAATGCCACCGCCGGGATTCCCCGGTGGGCGGCATTGAGTCCGTCACGCACGGTGCCGGTGGTGCAACTGCCTCAATGACCGTAGGCGGCCACGACGGCCTGGCACTCACCCACAATGGAGTCGAGCATTGTCTCGTCTGCGATAGCTGATGCGTTCCCCTTGTCGTAGCGGGCGTAGGACAACTCGGGACGCAGCGCTCTCATCGCGGCTTCGACCTGGTCGAGAAAGACAACGGAGTCGGGGAACCCGTTGGCCAACAAGCCAACCGTCGCTTGGCCGGAAAGATCGGCGCTCAACTCATAGGGAACGGCGGCCGTCTCGGGCACACCACGTGGATCCAGGAACTCGATCGTCATGGCTCGACAGTAGCGCCATCCACGATTCAGTCGAGAACGACACCGTGTGCCGCCATGGCCTCCGCCGGGCTGTCGGCACGAAGGACCTCTTCTGCCGCGGCCAGTTCTGGAGCCAGATACCGATCAGGACCAACCCCGGCTACCACGGTGCGCAGAACGGCGATGGCTGCGCCGGTGGCCGGCGCTGGTTCCAAGGGTGCGCGCAGATCTACCGCCCGGGCGGCGATCACGTACTCCACGGCCAAGATGCGCCTCAGATTGTCAATCAGCTTTCGCAGCTTGCGAACGGAGGCCCATGCCATCGATACGTGGTCTTCTTGCATCCCGGATGTCGGCAGGGAATCCACAGATGCCGGAGCGGCCAGCCGCTTGTTTTCCGACGCCATTCCGGCAGCCGTGTAATGCCCGATCATCAAGCCGGAATCAACGCCGGCCTCCGCGGCGAGGAACGGCGGTAACCCATGGCTGCGGTTCTTGTCGAGCATGCGATCCATTCGGCGTTCTGCGATCGCACCAACCTCGGCCAGTGCTATGGCGAGGAAGTCGGCGGCGAACCCCAGTGGAGCGCCATGGAAGTTTCCGCACGACTCCACCCGTCCATCGGGTAGGACCATCGGATTGTCGATCGCTGCGGCAAGTTCGTAGCCGGCGACACGACGCACATGATCAAGGGTGTCTCGAGCGGCCCCGTGTACGGCGGGAGTGCATCGAACCGAGTAGGCGTCCTGAACACGTGAGTCGTCGATCTTGTGGCTGGCCACGATCGGTGAGTCGTGGAGGAGCGCTCGAAGGTTGGCCGCACTGATGGCCTGGCCGGGTTGAGGCCGAAGGGCCTGAAGGTCAGCGGCGAATGGGCCATCGGTGGCAAGGAGCCCTTCAACGGTGAGCGCCGTGACCATGTCCGCTTGTTGCAACAATCGCTCCGAGTCGTCGATAGCGAGGCAAAGCATTCCGAGGATGGCATCGGTCCCGTTGGTGACCGCAAGGCCTTCCTTTTCCACGAGCGAGATCGGAGCGAGCCCGGCGGCATCGAGGGCTTCGGCGGCGGGTCGCCACGCATCGGCATAGAACACTTGGCCTTCGCCGAGGAGTGCGAGAGCGCCATGGGCCAGCGGTGCCAGGTCGCCGCTGGCTCCAAGTGAGCCGTACTCGGGAACCATGGGCGTGATCTGCGCGTTGAGTAGATCGATCATGGCTTGTGCCACCAGAGGACGAGCGCCACTGGAACCAAGGGCCAATGTGCGTGCTCGCAGCAGAATCATCGCTCGCACCACCTCGTTTTCGACGGGATCGCCCATGCCTGCAGCGTGGGATCGTACGAGTGCCGTTTGGAGGTCTCGGCGTCGCTCCGGGGGAATCGAGACGTTTGCCAACGCTCCGAAACCAGTGGAGATGCCGTACTTGGGTTCACCTTCAGCAAGGCGTTCGACGACTTGGCGTGAACGACTCATTCGCTCGATAGCGCCTTCGGTGAGGGTGACGGATGCGTCGTGGCGGGCCACCGCTACGACATCGGCGATGCTGACGCCGGGTCCGTCGAGGTCAACGTGGCCGGACCCTGACGGCTCGCTCATGATGCCGCCTCCTCGTGGCTGAGTCCGAGGTCCTGGGCGATCGCGTCAACCACGCTGTGGAGTTCTCGCTC
>JAACCU010000242.1 GCA_009937405.1 Actinomycetota bacterium | reverse complement strand
TACTCGACGGTTTCGCAGCTCGGCTACATGGCGATGGCCCTTGGTGTTGGCGCCTGGACTGCCGCAGTGTTCCACCTCTTCACCCACGCTTTCTTCAAGGCCAACCTGTTCCTCGGTTCGGGCTCGGTTGCGCATGCCGTCCACAGCTTCGACATGAAGCGCGACATGGGCGGTATGCGGAAGTTCATGCCGAAGACCTACATCACGTTTGTGATCGGTTCGCTGGCGCTTGCCGGTGTGTTCCCGCTCGCGGGCTTCTGGTCCAAGGATGAGATTCTTGTCAACACCGGTGGGTGGGGTGTGCTCGGCGGTAGTGGTGCGGCTCCGGGCAGTTACACCTTCCACTTCGTCATGGGCATGATCGGCGCTGCGCTCACTGCCGCCTACATGACCCGCTGCGTCTACCTCACGTTCCACGGCGAGTACCGCGGTGGCCATCATGAGGACCACGCCGACGACCACGCCGACGATCATGCTCACCATGGTGAGCCGCATGAATCGGGCCCTCGAATCCTCTACCCGCTCTACATCCTGTCGGCGTTCTCGATCCTCATCGGTTTCGTCAACTTCCCGCCCGGTTTCCTCACCGGTTCGAAGAAGAATCCCTCAGGCTGGCAGGAACGCTTCCTCCACTTCATCGAACCCGCTGGTTCGTCGTACTTCCCTGCAGTGGGACACGCCACACCGAGCTGGTCGCTCGCCATCGTTGCGTCGCTGGTCGCCGTCGCGGGTGCCGCGTTCGCGTACTACTACTACTTCGTTCGACTCGACCGACTTTCCAAGCAACTTGGCGAGTCGCTGGTCGGCATGCCCAACGGGGTTACTACCACCAACGTTTTTGCCCGGGCCGGCCACAACCTGCTGGTGAACAAGTACTACCTCGATCACCTGTACACCGGCGTCATCGCCGGGTTCACAAAGGGCCCGCTCGCTCGAGCGGTGAACTGGGTCAACCAGAACGTCATCGACGGCATGGTCAACAAGGCGGGCGAGTCCGCCGTGCAGACCGGCCAACTCGTGTACCACCAGATCGACCAGACCATCGTCGACGGCGCCGTCAACCTGTCGGGTCGTGTCTCCGACGCCTCCGGCGAAGAACTCCGCGCCATCAACTCCGGCAAGGTCCAGAACTACGCCGCAATCATGTTTGCCGGCGCTGCCCTCTTGGCTGGCGCCTTCGTCATCCTTCTCGCCCTCTAGCACTCACATCCATTTAGGAAGCACTGACTCATGGATCCCATCGCAGGAAACGACTGGCTGCTGACCGCTCTGGTCTTCGCCCCGCTGGCAGGTGCGCTCATCATGGCGCTTTTCCCCTCCGAAGAAGAGGGGCTGCACAAGCAGCTCGCCCTCCTCACGTCGCTGGTCACCCTTGGCCTCGGCGTCTGGTTGTTGCTCGATTTCGACTACGACAATGCCGGCCAGATCCAGTACTGGCTCGACAAGGAATGGATCGAGGTCATTGGCGCGGGCTACACGATCGGCGTCGACGGCATGTCCCTGCCGCTCATCGCGCTCTCCGTGCTCGTGATGCCGCTGGTCTTCATCTACTCGTGGGACCACATCCCGTCACCGGGTAACGCCAAAGCATTCCTCATGCTGATGCTCATCCTTGAGACGGGCATGCTCGGCACCTTCGTGGCGCAGGACCTCATCTTGTTCTTCGTCTTCTTCGAGGTCGTCTTGCTCCCGATGTTCTTCATGATCGCGGTGTGGGGTGGCGAGGATCGCCGCTATGCGTCGCTGAAGTTCTTCCTCTACACGCTGTTCGGGTCGGCACTCATGCTGCTGGGATTCCTCGCGCTGTTCTTCTTGTCGGCCGACTCGCTCGGTGAACACACCTTCAACATGGTCGACCTCACGAACAATGCGGGCCTCGGCATCACCCGAAGCAGCCAGCTGCTGATCTTCGGTGGCATGGTCCTGGGCTTCGGTGTGAAGGTCCCGATGTTCCCGTTCCACACCTGGCTGCCGGACGCCCACACCCAGGCACCCACCCAGGGTTCGGTCATTCTGGCGGCCGTGCTTCTGAAGCTCGGGACATACGGCTTCATCCGCATCGCCATCCCGATGCTGCCCGAGGCGGCCGAGGCGTGGGCTCCGTACATTGGTCTGCTCGCCGTCATCGGCATCATTTACGGCGCTCTCGGCTGTCTGGCCCAGACCGACATGAAGCGCCTGATCGCGTTCTCGTCGGTGGCTCACATGGGCTTCGTAATGCTCGGCATCGCCACCCTCACCGACTTCGGTATCAACGCCGCCATCTTTGGCATGGTCGCTCACGGCCTGATTACCGGCATGCTCTTCTTCGTGGCCGGTTCGGTGAAAGAGCGCTATCACACCCTCGAGATCGGCCGCCTTGGCGGCATGCTGGTGCAGGCGCCGCACCTCGGGTGGATCCTGGGCTTCGCCGCGATGGCGTCGCTCGGCCTGCCTGGCCTCGCCGGCTTCTGGGGTGAGTTCCCGGCGATTCTGTCGGCCTACAACCCGGCCAACGGTCTCGCCGAGGAAACCTTCCGCGGCTACATGGTCGTCGCCGCCATCGGCACCGTCCTTGCCGCCGGCTACC
>JAACCU010000241.1 GCA_009937405.1 Actinomycetota bacterium | reverse complement strand
CGGCTGAGCGAACGTAACGCCAACGGCAAAAAGACCATCTCGGTCTGCCTTGCTCAACGGCGACCTGAACTGAATGAAAAACGCTCCGACATCGGTCTCATCGACACGGATCTGCGCGCCGAACTGTGCAACATCGACTGCTGGGTTCCTTGAGACGTCGTCCTCGCCGACGTCGATCAGCGACGACACGGCCGCGCTGATGTGACCGCCTCCGCCCTGTGCCGCAGTCGGAACAGCGCTACAAACCGCAGCGAGAACCGCACCCGTAATCAGAACAGAGAGATGCCTTCGAGTACCCATGGACATCGTCGGACACTAACTCATTCATCGAACCCTTGCCGTAGTCGGGTTGGGCATTTTGGCCTACCTATGGCTTCTCTCCGCTCATCGGTAACTCCTCCTATGCCATGAGTGGATCCGCCAGACAAGACACTCGTCATCGAATGATTCTGATACGGCCGCTACCACCATCGACAACCGTGCCGATCGCCGCTGCGGTGTGTCCGCCGGCGACCAGATCATCGAGGACTGCTGTGGCCTTGTCGGCATCAACGCCGAAGACGAGACCACCGCTGGTTCGGGCGTCGGCCAGCAAGGTCACATCGATGTCGTCGACATCGTCATCGATATCGAGCCATTCCATGACCCATCCCAGATTGCGACCGGTGCCGCCGGGAACGATTCCGGCGACTGCGAGATCGCGCGCCATCTCGATAATGGGCACTGCTGCGACAGAGATCTCGATGTCGACCTTGGACTCCTGGGCCATGCGGCCGGCGTGCCCGAGCAGGCCGAAGCCTGTGACATCGGTGGCGCCAGTGGCTCCTGCCGCGACCGCTATCTGGGCGGCTGCCGCATTGGTGCGAGTCATCGAGGCGACGGCTGTGTCAAGCGCTGCAGTTCCCTCCGGCGTGTCGAGGGCCCCTTGCTTCAGCGCGGTTGTGATCACGCCGATCCCCAGCGGCTTGGTGACGATGAGGCTCTGACCCGCACGCAGACCGGTGTTGGTGAGCATCCGGTCGGGATGGACCTCACCGATGACGGCCATGCCGAACTTCGGCTCGGGATCGTCGACCGTGTGCCCGCCGGCAATAATGAAGCCGCATTCGTTGGCGATGTCGTGGCCGCCCTGGAGCACATCGCCCAACAGGTCGTTGGACAACTCCTCGGTGTTCCAGCACACGAGGTTGAGGGCGAGCAGGGGAGTGCCACCCATGGCATAGACGTCGGACACGGCGTTCGCGGCGGCGACGCGGCCCCAATCGCGTGCATCATCAACCACCGGCGTGATGAAGTCGGCGGTGACCACAAGGGCGCGATCATCCGACAAGCGCCAGACGGCGGCATCGTCGCCGGTCAGAGCGCCCACAAGAAGGTCAGGGGAATCGGTTGGTGAAAGGCGGCGCACGACCTGCGCCAGTTCGCCGGGGGCGATCTTGCAGCCTCAACCAGCACCATGGCTGAATTCGGTCAGTCGTCGTGTCATGTCCACCTCCTAGAGTCAGAGTTGTCTCGCGACACTAGCGAGCGGTTCGGCCACACCTGCGCGTACACTACCTTCTGTTCGCAGTAGCGAAGTCCGGTGAGATCCCGGCGCTGTCCCGCAACGGTTATGTCCCCCGCCTCGGTGGGAGAACAAGTCCGGTCGCCTGCTTCGAATGTCACGAACCGCCCTCGAGGAAGGGACGGCTCGTGCGACCGGGAATCCCTGTCGCTCGTGCCTGAACCTCGAGCCCAAAGGAGATATCTCGATGAAACGCCGCCTGGCTCTCTTGCTAGCCCTCGGTCTCGCTTTGCCCATGACAGCATGCGGCAGCGGCAGCGGCAGCGCCGCCACCGCTGACGAGGCCGATCTTCCCATGCGGATCATCTCGATCTCGCCGACGGCCACCGAAACACTGTTCGCCCTCGGTGCCGGTGAACGTGTAGTTGCCGTCGACTCGTTCTCGACGTACCCAGACAACACCCCGGTCACTGACATCGAGGCATGGAGCCCCAATATCGAAGCGATCATGGGCTACGAACCAGATCTCGTCGTCATGTCGAGCAATGGTGATCTTCAGGCCGGTCTCGAATCCCTCGGCGTCACGGTTGTCGTGCAGGACGGGCCCGCATCGTTCAGTGACGTGTACGGCCAAATCGAAACGCTGGGGGCCGCCACGGGCCTGATCGCCGAGGCGACGGACCTCATCTCCGAAATGCAGACCGAGATCGACGAGATCCTCGCAGACGCTCCCGACGCATCGGGGCTGAGCTTTTTTCATGAACTCGACAACTCGCTGTACTCCGTTACCAGCGCAACGTTCATTGGTGAGGTGTACTCACTCTTCGCGCTGACCAACGTGGCCGACCCGGCCGATGCGGACGGTCTGTCGTTTGGCTACCCACAGCTCAGCGATGAGTACCTGGTCGACGCCGATCCAGATCTGATCTTTCTGGCCGACACCCTTGGTTGCGCACAGAATGCCGCGACCGTCGCTGAGCGACCGGGTTGGAACACCCTCTCCGCGGTGGTCAACGGAAACGTGATCGAACTCAATGACGACGTCGCGTCTCGCTGGGGCCCGCGCCTCGTCGAATTCGTGGCAGTCATCGCCGGCGCCCTCAGGGATGCCGGGGCCTGAGCGCAGCGACGGCCGACGACCGATCATGACGACGATCAACAATCCCGAAACCCTCACGGTCTCGCGTTTGTCGGGACGTCAGCTCATGATTGGCATCCTGGTTCTGTTGGCGGCGGTGATGGCCGGCCTCACTATCGGGCCTGTTGACATCGCCCCGCACCGGGTGATTCTCGAGTTGCTCAACGGACTCCCCGGAGTCGAGACCGAATCCGGTCTCTCAGAAATCCATCAAGGAATCATCGAAAAGATTCGCCTGCCGAGAGTGGTGCTCGGCGTGCTCGTCGGCGCCACGCTCTCGCTCAGCGGAGCGGCATACCAAGGTGCCTTCCGCAACCCTCTGGCTGACCCGTATCTGCTGGGGATTGCCGCCGGCGCCGGTCTTGGCGCCACCATTGCCATTACCAGCAACCTTGGTGACGGCGCCGGAATTTTCGACCCGGTGCCGCTGGCCGCATTCGCCGGTGCATTGATCGGCGTGGGCGCCTCCTACATGGCCGGTCACATTGGTGGCCGGTCGACGGCTTCGCTGGTGCTAGCGGGCGTAGCGGTGGCGAGCTTCCTGACGGCGTGCCAAACCTATGTGCTGCAGGCGAACAGCGAGTCGTTCCGGGAAGTTTACGGCTGGATCCTTGGCCGCATCGCCACGTCGGGCTGGTCAGAACCGGTGCTCATGCTGCCGTACTTCCTGATCACGGTGGTTGTCGTTCTCAGGCATCGGCGAGCCCTTGACGTGCTCGCGGTCGGCGACGAGGAAGCCGCCGCGCTCGGCATCAACCCGCGTCGCATTCGGGCGGTCGTGGTGATCGCAGCGTCGCTGGGGGCCGCCGCCGCAGTCTCGGTTTCGGGTCTCATCGGTTTCGTCGGCATCATCGTGCCCCACACGGTTCGACTGGCCTTCGGCAACAGCAACCGGATTGTTCTCCCGCTGAGTGTGCTCTTTGGTGGTGCGTTCATGGTGCTGGCTGATCTGGCGGCTCGGACGCTGGTGGAGCCTGCAGAGTTGCCTATTGGTGTCGTGACAGCGTTTCTTGGAGCACCGTTCTTCGTGCTGGTCCTTCGGTCCTCTCGCCGAGAGGTGTGGTGATGGCCGGGATCCGAATCGAGAATCTGCATGTCGCCATGGGCGGTGCGAAGATCTTGCGCGGTCTCGACCTCGACATCACGTCGGGGGAGTGGCTCAACATCGTTGGCCCCAACGGCGCCGGTAAGACCACATTGTTGCGCGCGATCCTCGGATCTCTCGACTACGAAGGTTCGATCACTGTTGACGGTGCGGCCGAGCATCCCTCGGCCGGACTCGCCCGCTCCATTGCCTATGTCCCTCAGGTGGCGGTGATTCCGCCCGGGATGTTGGTGACCGACTACGTCCTGCTCGGTCGAACCCCGCATCGAGGGGCCTTTGCCGCAGACAGCCCCAATGACCTTGCGGTCACCGCAGAAGTTTTGGAGCGCCTCGACCTCGGCTTGTTCATGACCCGCGAAGTGCGATCGTTGTCGGGTGGTGAGCGACAGAGGGTCGTGATGGCTCGAGCGCTCGCTCAACAGACCCCGATCCTTCTGCTGGATGAGCCCACGACCGCCCTTGACCTCGGCCATCAACAAGACATGCTGGAACTGGTCGAAGAGCTTCGCCATGAGCGCGGCCTCACCGTGGTCGCCACCCTTCACGATCTGACGTTGGCGGCACGATTCGGCGAACGCCTCGCCCTGATCGATACCGGAAGGTTGATCCAGGTGGGCTTGGCCCGCGACGTGCTCACCGTTGACACGATCAAGACTCACTTCCATGCCAATGTCCGCATCATCGACGACGAGGGCGGCCCCGTGGTCGTCCCCGCATAGATTGCCCTTGTTGAGGAGATCCGAATGACCGACGTAAATACGCCCGAAGATCCGCCGACCGAAGATCCCCGCCCTGACGGGTTGCGAGTCGCGAAGAGCCTTGTGCTTGTTCATACCGGCGATGGCAAGGGCAAGTCCTCAGCGGCATTCGGGGTCGCCATGCGCGCTCGCGCCCGCGAGTGGCCGGTCGCCGTAATCCAATTTTTGAAGAGCGACGAGTGGGTCACCGGTGAACAATTGATGGCCGGCCCCTTGGGCATCGATTTCCAGTCGCTCGGCGATGGGTTCACCTGGGACAGCGACGATTTGTCGAAAGACGAGGCCGAAGCTCAAGAGGCATGGCGACAAGGCAAAGCCATTGTCGAGGCAGGCGAGCATCGCCTGGTCGTCTTCGACGAGATCACCTATCCGCTCAACTGGGGCTGGATCGATGCTGATGATGTCGAAGCGACATTCCGCAACCGTCCCGCCAAGGTTTCCCTTGTGCTCACCGGCCGCGACGCCCCTGACTGGATGGTTGAGATGGCTGACACCGTCACCGAGATGGTCAAAACAAAGCACGCCTACGACTCAGGGATTGCTGCCAAGAAAGGCATCGACTTCTGAGCTCACGGCTTTCTGAGGTGAGTGGGGACGGCCCGGTGATCGCTCAGAAATGTGTGGGGAGCCGCCACCGACTCGTCTGGTCAGCCGCCGGAGACGAGGGCCTCGGCCCCACGCGGCATGGCAACGTCGTCGTCGCGCTCGTCCAGCCAGCCTTCGGGTAGATGCACACCCTTGGAGGAACCAGAGTGCCCGCGGACCATCCGCATGCCGCCCTCGGGGAACTCGATGGACCGGTCAAGGGATCCGACCAGCTCGCGCATCTCGTCGAGCGACTCAACGCTATTGAGTCGACGACGGATCTCGTTGCCGGTGGGGAACCCCTTCAGGTACCAGCCGGTGTGCTTGCGAAAATCACGTATGCCGCGGGTTTGGTCCATCCATGCGCAGAGGAGTTCGGCATGTTCGACCATGCCATCGAGTACCTCGCCAAGATTTGGACGGGCATCGAGCTCTTTGCCATTGAAGGCGGCGGCAAGGTCACCGAAGAGCCACGGGCGGCCAAGACAGCCCCGACCAACCACGACGCCATCGGCACCCGTGGAGCGCATCATGCGCATTGCATCGTCGGCCTCCCAGATGTCACCGTTGCCCAACACGGGGATGGAGGTGACAGCTTCCTTCAGCTCCGTGATGCGGCGCCAGTCGGCATGACCGCTGTAGAGCTGGTTGGCGGTACGAGCATGAAGGGCTACGGCTTTCACACCTTCGGCCTCTGCGATGAGGCCGGCGTCGAGGAATGTGATGGCGTTGTCGTCGATGCCTACACGGAACTTGACGGTGACGGGCACGTCGCCGGCGGCGGTGACGGCGGCTCGAACGATCCGGCGATAGTGCTCACGCTTCCATGGGAGCGCTGCGCCGCCTCCATGACGGGTGACTTTCTTCATCGGGCAGCCGAAATTCATGTCGATGTGATCGACGGATTGCTCGGCGATGAGCATCTTTGTGGCTTCGCCGATCGAGTAGGGGTCGGTGCCGTAGAGCTGAATGCTGCGAGGTGACTCGTCGGGACCAAACGATGCCATCGCCAGCGACTTGGGGTGTCGTTCCACGAGCGCCCTAGCCGTAATCATCTGATTTACGTAGAGCCCAGCCCCGTAGCGACGGCAGAGGGCACGAAAGGGTGCGTTGGTGACCCCGGCCATCGGTGCCAACACAACTGGCGGCCAGACTTCGAGATCGCCGATGGTGAGCGCATCAAACTCGCCGGCCCTGGCGGGTGGTTCAGGGTCTGGGCTCGGTGCAGGCCGAGTCTCGAGATCAGTCACCTGAACCATGTTAGGAGCAGCTGATCCGGGCTAGGTGTCTCGCCGGAAATCGAGGAGGTTCAGGTCAAGCTCAACGAACAACTCGTCGAGCAGCGCCATGGGTAGCCCGATCACGTTGGTGACACTGCCTTCGATCCGATCGGCGAACAGACTCGCAGCACCTTGAAGCCCGTAGGCGCCAGCCTTGTCGTCGGGTTCGCCAGAGGCGGCATACCAAGCAATGCGCTCTGCGCTCAACTCTTCCATCGACACGGTCGTGGTCTCGACGCCGGCAGCTACACGAGCTTCACCGAGGTCGAATACAGCCACTGCCACACCCGAGATCGCCTGATGGCGGCGTCCCGACATTGATTGGAGCATGCGGATCGTGTCGGATCGGTCGGTGGGCTTGCCAAGGATCTCGTTGTCTCGCACAACGGCGGTGTCCGCCGCGATGACAACCACGCCAGGACGGAGCGCGGTCGCTGCCTTCTCGCGTGCGAGACGCTCGACGTACACAGCGGGCCGTTCGCCCGGCACGACGGATTCATCAAGATCAGCCGGCTCAATCAGGGGAACAATTCCGAGCCGACCAAGCAACTCGCGGCGGCGCGGTGACCCTGATGCGAGCACGAGAGTGAACGGGGGCGAGGAGTCGGGCATCTGGCAGTCTGGCACTGCTTGCACAACGCGGCACCGGCCGGCCTGCGTTTCGATCTAGATTCGACCCATCAGCGAAATACCCCCAGATCCGGCGGCCAGCGGCGAGGCCTTTGACGCGTTCGCCCCCGACCGCCCCGAGGAGCGCCCACCGCCGACTGGTGAGGAGATCCGTGCGGACAGTTTCGCGGTGCGAACTGGTTTCTTTCGCACCGGCGATGCGCCGCTGAGTCTTCCTCGACTGCCCGCGGGGCCAGAACTCTCCTACGGCGACGCCGATGAGATGGCTCACCGGTTCATCGTGGCCCTGGCCCAGGGCCGCGCTCTGGCCCCTCACGCGGATCCGATCGAGCACGCCCATGCCAACGGTCTCATGATCCTGTACTCGGCCGAGGCCGCCGATGCGTTCGAGACGATCCTCGTCCGTATGCCAGAGCCCCGCGTCCGAGCATGGCGAGAACTCATCGCTGGAGGAGCGAGTTCCGAAGCGTTCGGGCCGCTGACATTGCAAGAAAAGCTTGATGAGACGCAGGTCGACGACGCGCTCGCCGCGGGGCGCAAGCAGCGGATCGTGAACCTCGCTGTCGCTCTGCTTGGCGTGGTGGCCGTTGCGGGGGGTGGGTTCTTTGCCTACAACGAATTCATCACCGAGGAGCAGCGAACCGAAGGCGCTATCCAGTTGGCCGACACGGGCGAAGCCCCAGAGGTCGCCGCCGCAGAAGGCGGTCCACCGGTGGTCGAGGCGGCGGTGACCACCGGGCTCGTCGACACGGTCGCCGTTGCAATCGGCGACGGGCCGGTGGAAGACCGGAGTGTCACCGCTGCGTTTAGCGCTGTTCCGTATCCGCCAGGCTCGATGCGAGCGTCCCTGTTCCAGTACGCAGGTTCCGGCCACGTTGTGGTTGTCGGCCCTCCTGGTTTTAGTGACGCCGTCTGCTTGCGTGCCAGCGTGGTCACTAGCGACTTACGCCCACTCGACACGGTGACGACCGGCCCGTGCGCCGACCCGGTGGGTCGAACAGCGGTGATTGGGTGTCGGGGACAGAGTGCCATCCTTCTCAGCCTGAAAGTTCCTGACGGCGAGGTTGAGCTTCCTGAGGGCGGGACGGGCTTCGCTGACGCGGTGCGTGTCCAGCTGATCGCTGACGGCGGTGAGAGGTACGAGACTCTCACGGTCCGAGGCACGATTCGGGTTGATCCGGCGAATGGGGTTGTGATCCCAAGGTTCGGCGGGGACATCGGCACCGACGTAACATTTGACCTCGGTGCCAGCCATGTGGGCACGTGCACACTTACCGGCGACTTCCCGACCTGAACTCCGACCTCGAAACCTGAACGCTGACAACAAGATGTGCGGCCGTTTCACTTCCTCAACCCCACCAGACCAGCTGGCGAAGTACTTTGGCGCGCATGCTCCCACTGAGGAGCTGATTGAGGCGGCGAAGGATCGGGGCGGAAACTTCAACGTCGCTCCTACCCAGGGCGTCTACACGATCTACGAAGACGGCGGCCTGCGACGCCTCGACACCTTCCACTGGGGTCTCGTGCCGTTTTGGGCGAAGGACCCCAAGGTCGGCAACCGCATGATTAACGCCCGCTCCGAAACCCTCGCCGAGAAGAACTCGTACAAGCGGCCATTTGCACGAAAGCGCTGCATCGTCCCCGCCGACGGCTTCTATGAGTGGAAGAAGATCGACGGGCAGAAGAAGAAGCAACCGATGTTCATGAGTCGCGCCGACGGCGAACCGTTTGCCTTCGCTGGCCTCTGGGAAGTGTGGAAGGACCGAAATCACACGGATGACGAGGGCGAGCCGCTCGAGCTCTTCAGCTGCACGATCATCACCTGCGATTCCAACGAAAAGATCGCCGACGTCCACGACCGCATGCCGGTGATGTTGGCCCCGAACACATGGGACACGTGGCTTGACCGCGACAACCAAGACATCGAATCTCTTCAGGGATTTCTCGTCCCCGCCCCATCAGAGCTGATCAAGGTCCATCCGGTCTCAACCGACGTCAATAACGTCGCCAACAACAGCCCCGAACTCATCGCCGAATTTGACCCGCTTGAAGGCTAAGTCACACGGGGGCAGACCCCATCGTGACTTACTCGAGTAAGCCAGCGAGATCGGTACGGAGCTGATCGAGGTCGCCTTGGTCGGGGTTCGGGTTGGCGTTGCTGAAGTCCAGCGCCGCCATTGAGTCCATGGGTACGACGTGCACATGGACGTGGGGGACTTCGAAGCCGGCGATCATCATGCCGATGCGTGCCGGGGAGAGCAGTTTGCGTTGAGCGCTCCCGACGCGTTGTGCTACGACCATCAAATGCGAAGCGACCTCGGGCGAGAGGTCAACCCAGTGGTCGACCTCGTCG
The DNA here is from genome assembly GCA_009937405.1 of Actinomycetota bacterium. Lineage (GTDB taxonomy): Bacteria > Actinomycetota > Acidimicrobiia > Acidimicrobiales > Aldehydirespiratoraceae > JAACCU01. The sequence goes on along the minus strand of JAACCU010000241.1, from coordinate 555 downwards.
CGAGGGACCACAAGAACATGGCCTCGGGCCAAGGGGCGAACGTCGAGGAATGCGACACAAATGTCGTCTTGGACCACGAAGCGGCCCGGGATCTCGCCGTTGATGATGCGGGTGAAGATGGTTGGCACGTCGGCATCGTAGGCTCTCGGCCATGAGCGATGGAACTCCGGCCGACGGGGAGCCAAGAGAGCGACAGATCGGGATCTTTGAGGATCGCATCCTCACCATTCCCAATCTCATCTCTCTGACTCGCCTCGCGTGTCTGCCGGTTGTCCTGTGGCTGCTGTTTGACCAGAACGACCGCTGGGCGGCCGGTTGGCTGTGGGGCGCCGTCGGCGCCACCGACTGGCTCGACGGTTGGTGGGCCCGCAAGTTCGACGTGATCAGCGAGTTCGGCAAGCTCATCGACCCGCTCACGGATCGGGCGGTGCTGATCGTCGGCATTCTCGCCGTCGGAGTGGACGGCTCGGTTCCATGGTGGCTCGTCATCTTGACCCTGGCTCGCGAAGGACTTGTTGCTCTCGGCGGCATCGTGCTGGGAGCGCTTGGTGGTCG